>NZ_VTOW01000001.1:1200000-1569598 GCF_012184425.1 Candidatus Manganitrophus noduliformans | reverse complement strand
CACGTATGACCGCCGGGGCTTCGGAAAGTCGAGTCAGCCGACGTTCGGCTACGATTACGACACGATGGCCGAGGACCTGCACAAGCTGATCACAAAGCTCGACCTGCGCGACATCGCGTTGGTCGGCTTCTCCATGGGGGGAGGCGAGGTGGCCCGCTATCTCGGCGTCCACGGATCCGAACGGGTGAGCAAAGCGGTCTTCATGGCGGCCGTTCCACCCTATATGCTCATGACCACCGACAATCCGGATGGGATCGACGGCGGCGTCTTCGAAGGGATCAAAAAAGCGATCGTTGCCGACCGGCCGGCGCTTCTCTCCAAATTCCTCTCCGATTTCTATAACGTCGATCTCTTGAAGGGGAAAAAGGTAAGCGACGAGGCGGTCCACCTCAACTGGATCGTCGCCGCGGAGGCCTCTCCCAAAGCGACGCTCGATTGCGTTACTGCGTTTTCGTCGACCGACTTCCGAAAAGACCTGAAACGGATCGACATCCCGACGCTGGTGATCCACGGCGATGCCGACCGGATCTGCCCCTTCCCCGCCACCGGAAAGCGCATACGTGAGATTGTCAAAGGAAGCAGGCTGATCGCAGTGGAAGGAGGACCGCACGGCATCAATTGGACCCACGCGGAAGAAGTCAACCGCGGCCTGGTGAATTTTCTCGGGGAGGCGGCCCGGAAGAAGGCCGCCGCATAAAACCGAACCGGGACCATTCGATTGCCTTGATCGTCCTCGTATGACGTTTACGGAAATAATTGTAAACCGCATTACAAAAGCGTAAGATCCTATCCGACACCGGAGCGGCCGCTCCAGGCGCATTGTTGATTATTGCTCCTTCACAGGCACCCACCCTCACATGAAGAACAGGTCGGGATCGAGCTCATTCACCCTGATGGAGTGCGACGAATGCCGCAGGCGGTTCGACACGGCCGCCGGCGGCATCTGCAGCCGATGCCGGCGGCTTCTTTGCAATCGTCATCTGCACGGTTGGTTTCAGGGGTGGAGGGCTTTTAAGGCCGGCGAGACTCTTTGTGTGAATTGCCGGAAGACGGAAGGTGTTCAGAAAAACTAAATGTATCATCCTTGATCATTTCTCAAAACATGCAGCCGGAAGAAAAACGCAAATCATCCTCCTGGCCGAAACGGCTTCTTCCCCCGCTCATCCTGCTCCTCATGGGAATTCTGGTAATCGGCATCGCTCTCACTTTTATCTTCCCGACCGGCGTTCTGACCCCTTCCTCGTTCGTGGCGCTCGATTTGATCCGGGCCGATTATCAAGCGATGCTCGACGAAGCGACACGCGACTTTCCCCCGGAGACGACCGTCTATCGGGAACGGGATGAATGCTGGAAGCCGGGAAAGACCCTCTGCGTCTACGGCTGGTATACCGAATGGAGAGACGGGGTCTATCTCGCCAGTTATACGATGGCGACCCTGGAAGACGAACGAAGCGGCGTCCTGCGGGGATGGTGGTGGGAGGTCGATGTTCCCTCGGAGCAGGTCCGCCCCGTCTGGCTCTCCGAACCGCTCCAAGCATTATATCGACTCCGCCGGTCCGATCCCTTCGCAAAACAGACCCCGCCGCCTCGCCCGACCCTCCCCCCGCTGCTGAAAGCGCCATAGTCGCATCACCGGAGAGAAACGTCGCTCATGAATCGCGTCGACGCGGATCCTTCGACATGCCCCACACCAAGATGGGATAATAAGAGCCGCGCTTCCTTGACCGTTTTCGGACCCTTGGATATACTCCTCATCAGGATGATGATCGGTGATATCAACCGCGTTGAGAGGGGACCTATGCGTCGCTTTTTTTTGTTCCTGTCGCTCCTTGCATTTTATCTTTCATCCACGACTGCCTGGGCGGATCATCACACCGAGTTTGTAAAAACCTCTCCCACGGTATTCGGACCGAGCGGGCTCCTTTTCACCCAATCGGCCGATACGTTGGCGCCGGGACAAATTGAAATAGGGTTCAGCCTCGCCAACGAGCAGAGCGACCGCCCGGACCTCACGTTAAACGAATTGATGCCCACGGTCACCGTCGGCCTTCTCGACCGCCTGGAGTTGTCGGCCCGCGCGGATTATCTGTTCGTGAATGTCGTCGGAATGGAGGAACGGACCCTCCAGGACGTCGATGTTTCCCTGAAGTGGCGTTTCATTGACGAGAACAAAAAAGACAACCTCCCCGCGGCCGGACTTTCCTTCACTTATTTTAAGCCGACCGGCAAGGACGAGCTGCGGCAGTTCGGATCGTGGGGATTGAAGGCGCTGCTCGTTTCGTCTGCGGAGGCCGAACTCGGAAAACCCCATAGCATCCTCGTCGGCTTTTATTTCGACGCCGGAATCATGATCTCCGATTTCGGAAAATCATACGAGGAAAGACACACGCTGATCGACTTCGGCGCCCTCTTCCCCCTGACCGAATCAAAACAGCTGCAGCTCCTCTTAGAGGTAAACACCACCCAAAACAACGACACCCTGCTCGAAGGAGACTACACCGGCCTGACGGCCGCGCTCCGCTATGTCACTTCTCACCTCAACGTCACCGGCGGAATACAGAAACGGATCCGGAGCGAATCAGGCGTCGAAGATACGAATCGACTCGTCTTTCAGGGAAGTCTTCAGTTCTAACCCGGATGAGACTTCTCCGCCGGCCTCCAAGCAAACAAGACCCCGCCCTAAAACGATCGGAAGGCCCCCCGATTTCTATCTTTCCTTTGACAAATGCATGCCGAGGAGCGAAAATAGCCGAAACCGCGAGAAAGGCGATGCGACTCTCTCTCCCGAAACGGAATCCACGGCAAACCACCTCCAGTCCGACCCGCCCGCGTAAACCGCCACAGGCACTCACCCTCACATGAAGAACAGGTCGGGCTCGAGCTCATTCACCCTGATGGAATGCGACCAATGCCGCGGGCGATTCGACACTGCAGACGGCGGGATCTGCAGCCGATGCCGGCGGCTTCTCTGCAACCGGCATCTGCACGGCTGGTTTCAAGGGTGGAGGGCTTTTAAGGCCTGCGAGACTCTATGTGTAAATTGCCGGAAGACAGAAAGTATGCGGAAACATTAAATGTATAATCCCTGGTCATTCGTAAAATATCCTGAAAAAGAAGTGTCTCCCTCTACCGAAGAAGAGGTTATTCGAAAAATCGGCCGACTGACCTCTACGAAAACACAATTGATTATTCTGCGTGAGAACGGTTTCAAAGAAAAATTTCGACTCAACGAAATTACCTCGGTTCGCCTGCATCAAAAATCACGCGTCAAATACCCGGCTTTAGGACTCGCACTGGCGTTGATCCTGATCCTCTCCTTCGGGACTTTCGGCTATTACTTCATTCCCCGCTTGGTCGACACCCAGAATCCGATGGTCATCGGCAGCCAAGGACGGATGGCCGGAATGCTCCTCATTGCCGTCCTTGGTTTCAGCGCCGTCGGCTTTTACTTGCTTTTCACAACGACAATGGGGGGAGAATGGTGGTGGCTTGAGCTGACCGCTTCAGGGCGGACCTACGATTTTCCTCTCGCAAAGACGAAAGCAATCCAAGAACAAGACCTCCTGGCAGCACTTTCCGAGATGCACCTGCCGCTTTGACATGTCATCAAGAGGCGAATGAATCTTTACTTTGACATTCCCCCTGCCGGCAGGCGAAAATATCTCAGGATCAGAGGAAGGCGATGCGCATCTTCACACAGAAACAGAAGCAACCTCCACGGCGAACCTCCAACGACCTCCGATCGCATCATCCGTCTCAACATCCTCATTCCCTGCTCGAGTTACAACGCACCCTCGGAAACCAAGCCGCACAACGCCTGCAGACGAAACTGAACGTCGCCCCCCCGGGAGACCGACACGAACAGGAGGCCGATCGGGTCGCAGCGCAAGTGATGCGCATGCCGGAGCCGAAGAAAGCCGCTCCCTGTTCCTGCGGCGGCGAATGCGCCCCCTGCCGGACGAAACAGGCCGGACAGGCGGATCTGCAAACCCAACGGGCCGAGACGGCCGACGCCACCCAAAGCACCGTTCCCCCCATCGTCCACGAAGCTCTCCGCGCGCCGGGCCACCCGCTCGATTCAGGGACCCGCGCCTTCTTCGAGCCGCGGTTCGGCTACGACTTAAGCCCGGTGCGAGTCCACACCGACCGGCAAGCGGTCACGTCGGCCCGCGCGGTCGATGCGCTCGCCTACACCGTCGGGCGGGATGTCGTCTTCGCCGAAGGGGAATATGCGCCGCACACTTCTCAAGGAAAAAAGCTGCTGGCGCACGAGCTGACCCATGTGGTCCAGCAGGGGGGGGCCGCCTCGGCGCTTCAACGGCAAGCGGGAGGGGGAGGCGCCGCCGCGCCGGCGCCCCGTTATTCGGTCACCACATCATCCGGGTGCAACACCGCCCCTTACAACAAGGCGATCGTCGAAGCGGCGGCCCAAGCCGCCTTCAACCAAGTTCACACGAGCAACTGCGTGAAAACCAAGTCGTTGAAAGAAAACATCCTCGATGAATTCAACGGCCTGACAATCAAATGCAACCAGGGAACGGGCAACCCGTGCGGCCGGGCGAATCGCTTCTTCAGCTCCACCGTCAATCTCTACCCGGATGCGATGAACGCGATCTGCGGTCCGCTCGAATCGACCATCCTTCACGAAGTGATCCATCTGACCGAGTGGGCCCCGTTCGGGCATGGCCCGCTCGCCGCCGGGTGCGAGAAATCGTGTTTCGGCTTCGGCAGCGGAGATGCGGCCAAATGCACCTACGATGCGGGCTTCGTACCGGTGTTGAGCGTGTCGGGCGGAAAAGCATTTCCGGAGGAAGGAACCTCCGCCTCGTACGCGCGCCTCTATCTCGGTCTGGAAAAACGGGGGCCGGTCCTCAGCTTTGTTCACCCCTCTCTCGGGATCGGCGTCGGCCTGATCGGTGAAGCGACGGGAGAAACCGGAGCGGCTCCGGCCGGAACGACCATGCTCGTCTCGTTACTCGGCGGCCTTCGATTCGATCCGAGCAAGCCGGGCGGGGGCTACCTCTCCTTTTCCGGCGGTCCGGCGCTCGCCCTCGGCAGCGGCAAAGAGAAAATCGGCTACGAAGCGGGGGCGGCGCTCGGCTACCGCTGGCGCTGGCTCGATTTCTCGGTGAATGCCGGGCGGACCTATGACCCGACCCGAGAGGCCGGAATGGACCGGCTCTTCACCGTCGGCGCCACCCTCCAAATCGGACCAAGCGTGCCCCGCTGAGGGCGATCATTCGCTTGATCCTTTCAACAAGCCGGCTCTTGAAACATCCCCTTCCTTCTGATATTCTCCCGTTTCATGACGACCGCCAACCGTGGAACATCTAGGCAATATCCATCACCTGAGATGAAAAAAACCCGCCACACCGTTTCTCCACCCGTCGATTTAAGAAGGAATAGATAGCGAATGAAAAAGAAATCGAAATTAAGCAGTCCCCTCTTACACCTGGTTTTGGGCGCATTGCTCCTTTTGGTTTTAATGCTGGTGCGCGAGTTCAGATCGGGGGAGGCTCGGAAGAGACCGGCCGCTCCCTCGCCCACCGCGGCGTCCGCTCCGCTCGCCAAGCGGGCCGAGAACGCCGATCCCTTTTCTCCGGAAAGATTGGTCGATCTGGGAGAGCGGGTTCTCTTCGGGAACAACAATCCCCGCCTCGATTCGGATCAGGGCCTGCCGGTCGGCCCGGGCCAGTGCCCCTCCTGCCACAAGATTCTGCCGGAACAGCCGCCGAATCGCTTCCCGCCGTTGATCGGGGTGATGGCGCGCGCCGGCGAGCGAATCAAAGAAGAGCGCTACCAGGCGTTTGCCCGGCGGCACACCGAGGCCGGGGAGCCGAAAACGGGAATCCGGCCCCATGCGAAAACCGCGGGCGAATATGTCATCGAGTCGATTTATTGCCCCAGCTGTTATGTAGTGGAGGGACTCGGCATTCATGACTCGAACGACACCGTCAGCATGATGCCGCTCATTCCACGCCCGGATCTCGGGCTGAGCGACTATGAGATGGCGGCGGTCGTCGCCTACCTGCAGGCGGTCGAGGCGCAGGGGGATCTTTCGAAGGTGACGGCCAAAGAGGACTGGGAGAACTATTTCGGAAGGCAATTAACCCTCCCCGAAGGAGCCGACAAAAAGCCGCTGTCGGTCGCCGTTCCGCAGGACCTTTCGAAGGTCGGTCTCTCCAAAGAGCCGCCCGATGTGATCATCGAGAAGCTGGCGTGTTATGTCTGTCACAAAATCCCGACGGTCCGGATCGCGCAGGTCGGAACGATCGGTCCCGTGTTGACCCTCAAGACGACCGCCGAGAAGCGGATTCAATCTCCGGAATATCAACGCGCCTTAAGCGAGGGGAAGGTCCGGGCGACGACGCCGAAGCAATATGTGATCGAGTCGATCCTGAACCCAAGCGGGTTCATCGTTCCCGGCTTCGACGACGCCATGCCGAAGAACTTTAAAGAGCGGTTGACCTTCGGCGCGGCGGAAAACCTGGCCGAGTTCCTCCTGACCCTCGACGAGGGGGCGATGGAGAATCAGTTTCAGCCCGCTTCCGACGACGCCGGGAGCGTCTCGAAAATGAGGGACTAAGGGGAAGCCTTTTCGATCGCTTCTCTGCAGTTCATCCGAATCGACTTCATCGATGCGAATTCTCATCCAACGGGTCATCGAAGCCCAGGTCGCTGTCGATCAAGAGGTGATCGGCCGGATCGGTCCCGGCCTGGTCGTCCTCCTCGGCGTCGCGAAGGAAGACACCGCCGCGCAAGCCGTTCGTCTCGCGGAGCGGCTGCTCGCCTACCGGATCTTTGAGGATGAGGAAGGCCGGATGAACCGCTCCATCCAAGAGATCAAAGGCGCTTTCCTCGTCGTCTCGCAATTCACCCTGGTCGCCGACGTCGCCAAAGGAACCCGCCCCGGCTTCTCCACCGCCGCGCCCCCCGATCTCGCCGAAGCCCTCTACCGCACCTTTGTCGACCGCCTCGCCGCCTCCGGCCTCACCGTAGAGACCGGCCGGTTCGGCGCGCACATGGTCGTCTCGCTTCATAATGACGGGCCGGTGACGTTTTTGCTGGAGGGGTGACTTTCCGCCGATCAAGAGACCGGGTGAGATTTGAAAAGGGGAATGCGGCTCGGCTGGAGGGAAAACGATTCGCTAAATTGTCATTGCGGTTTTTGCAAGGCGGCGGCGCTTCTCGTACGCCTCGCGCGCGATCTGCACATCTTCCAGGAAATGCGGCAGCTCCTCCAAACGGAGCGCCTGCGGGCCGTCGACCAGCGCCTTGAGCGGCTCCGGATGGAAATCGACCAGAATCAGGTTGGCTCCCGCGATCACCCCTTGCGCCGTTGCGTGGAAGAGATCGAGCAGTCCGTCGGGGGAGCGGTCGCGGCCGCCGATCGAGTGGGAGGGGTCGATTCCGACCGGCATCCGGGTGAGGCGCTTCACCACCGGGATCTGGGCGAAGTCGACCAGGTTTCGATGCGGCGCGGCGAACGAGCTGTGCATTCCGCGAAGGCAAAAGATCACATTCGCGTTCCCTTCGCTCGCCAGATACTCGGCGGCGTTCAGCGACTCGGTCAGCGGAATGCCGTAGCCCCGCTTGATCAGCACCGGGTATTTCGCCTGCCGGCCGATCGCCTTGAGGAGCTCGAAGTTCTGCGTGTTGCGGGTGCCGATCTGCAGCATCACCCCCGTCGGCCGGCCGGTCTGCTCCAAACAGGTGTCGATCTGCTCGACATGGTCTTCATGCGTCACCTCCATCGCAATCACCTTAATCCCGTATTTCCCCGCCAGCTCGAAGGTATACGGCAGACACCCCTTGCCGTGCCCCTGGAAGGAGTAGGGATTGGTCCGCGGCTTGTAGGCCCCCATCCGCGTGCAGCGCTGGCCCTGCGCGGAGAGCGCCTTCAACATCGCCTCGACGTTCTCCTTCGTGTCGACGGCGCAAAGCCCGGCGAAGATGTGGAGACGGTCCTGGTCGAACTGGATGCCGTTGTATTCGAACCCGATGGCGCGGCGCTCGTCTTTATGCCTTCCCAGGATGCGGTACTCCTCCGAGATCCGGACGACCCGCTCCACCGCCGGGAGGGCTTCGATCAGCTCCCGGTCGATTTTGGCGGTGTCTCCGATCAGATAGATCTCCGTGAGCCGCTGCGCCTTTCCTTGAACGATATGTTTCTGGACGCGAATGTTCGGAAGAGCGGCCAGGTAGGCCCAGGTCTGTTGGAAAGCGGCGCTGTTCTCGTCGATATGGGGGTGTAAAATGAGAAGCATTTGTAG
This sequence comes from Candidatus Manganitrophus noduliformans, assembly GCF_012184425.1. Taxonomy (NCBI): domain Bacteria; kingdom Pseudomonadati; phylum Nitrospirota; class Nitrospiria; order Candidatus Troglogloeales; family Candidatus Manganitrophaceae; genus Candidatus Manganitrophus; species Candidatus Manganitrophus noduliformans. The sequence continues at coordinate 1,561,325 of NZ_VTOW01000001.1, read as the reverse complement.
TATTCCTCTTTTATGATCACAATGATTCCGGCGATCCCCGAGCGGGTGGATGACGTCCGGATTCCACGGGCGGTTGATTTTTCCATGAAGGAGGGGGTTCTGTCAATCCCGTCGTCTGATGAAAAGAGGAAAACGGAATCGTTTTGAAAGGTGATCGGCGGCCCCGCGATGGAATACGGGGCCGCCCAAGCCGACTGCAAGTTGGGGAAGGTTACGGCACCAGCTCCGTCTTGCCGTCGGCATCCTTGGAGACGTTGATCACGCCGATGGCGCCGCTCAGCGCGTCGGAAAGGGAGTGGGTGACGATCGGGTAGCTCCCCTCTTCCGGGAAGGTCAATTCGAAGATGGCGCCGCCGGCCGGCGGAATGGTCCAGGTCTGGACCCCGCGGACCGCGTTCGCCGGATTTCCGCTTTCATAAACCGCGTCGAAAATTCCCCCGATCACATGGATCGCCGAGAAATTGTTCGGCCCGATGTTCACGATGTAAAGCCGAACCAGCTCGCCCGGCTTGGCGGTCAACGGCTTTTCGATATATTGATTGGCCCGGCCGTTGAAGACGACATGCTTTCGCCGTTTTTCCATCATGGCGGGGACGTCGGGGTAGAACTCGCTCTGAACGAGGACATATTCTCTCGCCGGCCGCATCGGCTTTTGCGGATCGACGATGACCACCCCGAACATGCCGTTCGCGACATGCTGGATCATCGGCGAGGTCCCGCAGTGGTAGGCGAAGAGACCGGGATATTCAGCCTTCCAGGTAAACGAATTCGTCTCTCCGACCCCGATGCTCCGGTAGGCGACGCCGGGATTGATCCGGGCCGCGTGGAAGTCGATCGAATGGGGCCGGGCCCCTTTGTTCTCCAGCGTAAACTCGACCTGGTCCCCCTGCTTCACGCGAACCACGGGGCCGGGGACTTTTCCGTTGTAGGTCCAGGCTTCATAGGTTTCCTCGGCGGAAATCGGAAGGGTCTTCTCCTCGGCCGTGAGGTGAACTTTCACGGTGGCGGCCGACGTCCCGCCCGGCAGGATCATCCAGCCGATCAAAACGCCCGCGGCGCCGATGGCGGCGGCTTTTTTCAAACGTGTCATGCACTGCTCCTTTGTTTGTATGTTTCATTCCGCCGTAACCTTCCCCATGTTCAATTTAATCTTTCAGCACATTCAGACCGGCCGGCGCCGCGTAGTCGGGGCATTCGATCCGCAGCTCGCGATCGCCGAAAGGGGCCTCCACAAATCCGCAGTGGTGCGGCTTCTTCGAATCCGGATAGGCGTTCGGGGAAAAGAAGCGGCAATTGGTGCACATCCGCGCGATCGGAATCATCCCCCGCTCCTGAAATCCCCGGATTAATTTGATCAGGACGAGGAGGAGCGACTCCTGCTCCCCTTTGGAGAGGGTCCGAATCAAGTCGATCAACTCGTCGGGAACGGTCTGCGACACGGCCAGCCGCTTTCCCCGCGCGCTGAGGGCGAGATGGGCCACCCGTCCGTCTTCGGTTCCCCGTTTCTTGGCGAGCAGTCCCTTTTTGACAAGCGAGGCGACCGCGTCGCTGACCGTCGCGGGGGTTACCGACAGCTCCTCGGCCGTTCCACCGACGGTGTGCTTCGCCCCCGTCTTCAGCAGGGTCAGGAGGATCCGAAGCTGCAGCGGGCTGATCGCCGAATCCCGGCTGCGGCGCTCCAATAAAAACCCAACCGCCTGGACCACCTGCTCCAGGCCGAAGAGAAGCCGCTCTTCGATGGGAAACGATTCGTCGTGCTGCATACTGCTCCGAGTCTTTGTCTGAGATGGCACTGCCATTTAGTTAGGACTCCTAAATATCATGCCGCCTTCCGATCTGTCAACAAAAAAGAATGCTCGCCTTTAAACAAAAAGCAACAGACGGTGAGAATATCGCCCCGAGTTGAGCGGACTCTCTCTATAAAAATAGTGTTTGAACGGATAATGCTTCCCTTTTAATTCCGGCTTGGTTATGATGAGGCCGTTCCATTCCATACGGGTTTATGATGAGGAGATAAGGCCAGGAAGTTACGCGGGTTCAGGGACGGATAAAGGTGTAAACCCGCGGACTGACCAGCCCTTGCCTTCGTAGCTTCGTCGTCGCAAGAATCAACCCGATCCGATTCCGGCCCAAGGACGCGGAGCCGCTTTCATTCAATGAAACGCTGGAGCGGATGAACAAGGCGTTGACGAAGTTTAATCCGGGGAAGATTAAGATGGAGGATTTGGCGAAGACGGGTGGGGTGCTGGAAGAAGGAGAGTAATGCGCTGATTGTAATAGTAATTCGTATCTTAAAGCCTTTTTTTCTTCTGTAGTATTTCGGTTGGTAGTGAATGAAACATAGGAGGTCGCGCTATGCTCGGTGAAATAGTCATATCATATTGTGCCACCAATATTGGCGATGCAATATTAAAGGCTGTTCGCGATCGATATAACCCAATTGTAACAAGTGCAGCTAAGACAACTGCTGAACAGTTGAAACAAAAATACGGCAATGGTTTTGAAGATATTTGGGGAAGTCAGAACTTTATAGAGATGCTTCCTTCTCTGGGTTCTACCGAGTTAGATACTGCAATTGAGTCCACATACCAAGGCAAATGGGATATTGAGGAAGCGAGGGTGGCGCAGGCGATTAGTAATAAGTTAAGTGAAAATATGCCTCAGCTAAAGACTTATGCACTTGAGTTTGTACAGTGTTTCCTTTCTAACCTTACCCATTTATTAAAAGAGAAAGACCATAATGCTCTAACGAAAAGACTTTTTGTTCGGCAGGAAGAAATTGGAATTATGGTGCAGGAGACACATAAGTCCACAAGAAAAATTCTTGAAATGTTCCCAATATTTCAAGCGTCATTACAAAAAATTGATTCATTTATTAGCGATATAGATTTAAAAGATAAATTAACTTTAAGTGAACGAAAGAGATGTGAAGAGGTTCTTAAGAGATGCGATTTACTGATTTCTAGATATCAATTTAATGAGGCGAGAGAGGCGGCATTTGAGATAAAAGAAGTTGTCCATAGAATAGCTGAATTAAAGGTCCTCGGACGATTTTATAATACTCTAGCTCAAATTGAATCATATGGAGGAAATAAATCTTCTCCTGAGGCATTAGATTATCTAAATAGGGCTGCAGAATATTTGCCAGATAACGCAGTTATAAAAACTAATATTGGCGTACATTATTACGCCGCGGGTGAAATTAATAGGGCTCGTGAAATACTATCTTCATTTTCTCCAGATAAAAAAGGTGCGTCAAATTATTATAACCTTGAGGGGCTAATATGTGTTTCTGAGAAGAACTTAACAGGTGCAGAAACAAGCTTCAGACGTGCGATCGAGAATGATGAGACACATTGGGAAGCTCGATTCAATTTAGGCCGCACACTTGCGGAACTTGAGAAGCTACTTGAAGCTGAAACTGTCTTCTCTAATTTACACGAGGCTCACCCGCAATTCCTCCCTGCATATACGGGGTTGTGCAACGTTTTTTTCGAACTGTCTACACGTGAGGTTTACGGGTCTGAACAAGAAAAAAGATATCTGGAAACTGCAAGAAAGTGGATTAGCGATTGTTTGCAGGTTTTGAAGGTACTTAAAATCGATGAACGATACATCATAAATGACATTGGGAATATTTTAGGCAACTTAGGCGCTGTCGAGGCTGCTTTAGGGAACATCTCCGAAGCCCAACGACATCTCTTAAGGAGCATTTCGCTTGTTCCAAGTAGACAGGATCCTCATTATAATCTAGCACTCATTTATCATAAATTAGAGCAATTTGATAAAGCTACCTCCGAGCTTGAAGAAGCAGTAAAGCTGGGGCGCAATGACGAGATGACTGAAACTAACCTAGCCGCAATGTACTTAGCCATGTTTAACCAGAGTAGAAATATAGAGTATCTTCAAAAAGCATTAAATTTATCTAAAGAATTAGTTGATAAAAATGGATGTTCATTAGCACTAAATAATTTATGTATGGTCTATTTTATGATGAAGGAGGAATATAAGGTTAAAGAAGTTTGCGAAAATGTCTTGGCCAAGAACCCAACCTGTCTACAAGCACTTTCAGAACTGGCGCTCTATTATGACCGAACTGATAATGCCGCTGAAGCAATAACGATTCGTGCCAGAATATTAGAGTTTGATCCTGATGATTTCGACACCAACTATGCTTTAGGATCAAAACACTATGAAGCCCAGGAATGGGATAAAGCTATACCGTTATTAATCAAGTGTATTAAGCCTTCTCCGCTGAGTTCTAATTTATTGCCGAATATATATATTATGTTGGCTCGCTGTCATAAAGCCATGGAAGATGATATTAAGCCATTCGACGTCTTACAAGCGGGGCTAAAACGCTATCCTGAAAATATAGAACTTAAGAAAGAGGTTAGCAGATTGGCTGAAGTGAGCCCGGAAAGGTCACCGCGTCTTTTTGTGCCGAAAAAGCCGAGTTAGGCAAAAGGTTCGAATTTAAGTGGCCGTATAGAATAGAAAGCGCGGGGGGTCAAGTCTTTACCTTGTCATTCAGGCAGCTACAATTACTCCATAACTCCTCAATGAATCCAATATCAACACGGTAATGAAATTGATCGCAGCAAGGGGGATTGATCTCAAGCCCCCCAGCATGCTATACCATGGCTCAATCGGTTGAAGTGACCGCTTTTCCGACGATCCGCATGGCTGCTCACCGTCGAAAGCAAAAATGAACATCCGCCCCAACAAAGCAAAACAACTCTCCTTGCCGATCCTCGATTTTTCAGAGGCCGTCAACCGGCTTGCGCAAAGCAGCGTCGAAGAGCGCGGCGCGGTCTTCACGAAGCGCGTTGTCGTTGAGTTTATCCTCGATCTGTCCGGGTACACGATCGATCGACCCTTACACCGGTTCCGGCTCCTCGAACCTTCGTTTGGGGATGGAAGCTTTCTTCTGGTCGTTGTGGAGCGGCTGTTGATCGCCTATACAAATCAGGCTTCGGACCGCGCCAGAATTGTGGAAGATCTCTCGGACGCGATCCGGGCCGTCGAGGTCCACCGCGCCAGCATGGAAAACACTCGCGCCAAACTCCGCGATCTGTTTCAGGCGCATGGAATTTCCGAAACGGACGCGCAGAAACTCCTTACAACGTGGTTCATCGAAGGCGACTTCCTCCTGGTTGATCTTCCCCACTCCTTCACGCATGCCGTCGGAAACCCTCCCTATGTGCGCCAGGAGTTGATCCCCGATGCACTGCTGGCGGAGTACCGGAGCCGCTACGATACGATCTACGACCGGGCCGATTTGTACGTCCCTTTTATTGAGCGGTGTTTGACCGGCCTCGAACCGGGAGGATCGCTCGGCTTCATCTGCGCGGACCGGTGGATGAAAAATAAATATGGCGGGCCGCTTCGAGCGATGGTGGCCGACGATTATCATTTAGCCTACTACATCGACATGGTCGATACCCCCGCCTTCGATTCCGAGGTAAGCGCGTATCCGGCTATCACGATCATCAAGCGGGAGAAACCGGGACCGACCCGGATTGCTCACCCTCCCCAAATTAACTCGGCAGCCCTTTCAAAGCTCGCCCAAGCGATGCAGGCCGATACCCTCCCCAAGGGAAGCGGCGTGTTGGAGACGATGGTAGTCGCTCAAGATCAAGCCCCTTGGATCCTCCAGTCGCTTGACCAACTGGCGGTGATCCGCCGCCTGGAAGCGGAATTCCCCACCCTTGAGGAGGCCGGGTGCAAGGTCGGAATCGGCGTCGCGACGGGGGCCGATGCGGTCTTCATCGGGCCGTTCGAAAGCCTCGACGTGGAGCCGAGCCGGAAGTTGCCTCTGGTCATGACGAAGGATATCGAGGATGGAACCGTGCAATGGCGGGGTCTCGGCGTCATCAACCCGTTCGAAGAAGAGGGCCGCCTGGTTCATCTTGCAGACTATCCCAAGCTTGCACGGCACTTCAAACTGCACGCCGAAGCGATCCGAAACCGCAACTGTGCAAAGAAAAACCCCAAGAGCTGGTATCGGACCATCGACCGCATCTATCCAGACCTGACGCACCGCCCCAAGCTCCTGATTCCGGATATCAAAGGCAAAGCCCACATCGTATATGAAGACGGCCGCCTCTACCCACATCATAACCTCTACTTCATTACAACAGAGGAATGGGACTTGAAGGCCCTTCAGGCAGTGCTCCGCTCCGGTATTGCCAAACTGTTCGTGTCGCTTTACTCGACCCAGATGCGCGGAGGCTATTTAAGATTCCAGGCCCAGTACTTGCGCCGGATCAGACTCCCCCGATGGAACGAGATCCCGGAAGCAATCCGCAAAGCGCTTGTGGACGCGGCCAATACAAGGGATGTTGAGGCATGCAATCGCGCTGCGATGAACGTGTACCGGCTCACCCCCCGAGAGCAAGCCGCCATGGAAGGTGCGGTCAATAAGGATCGCTCGTGAGCATTGACTTAGCCGATTACCAGATCCAGGCGAAAGAAGCTGTCAAAGCATTCTGGGGCAACCGAGAGGCCGCGCGCCGGAAGCAAATCGAGAGCGGTAAAGCAGATCAGGGTGAACGGGCCGGCGTGACCGCCGGGAAGAACATGGACGGCTTCTTGGCTTTAATGAAGGAGATTGTGCGGCGCAATGGCCTGGTGGATGCGGAAATCTGCTTGCAGCGGCAACTTCTCACTCTTCCCGGTTATTTCCGCCCGACCAAGCTGTGGGACATGCTCGTGATGAACCACGGGCGGCTTGTGGCGGCGATGGAGTTGAAGAGCCAAGTGGGACCGTCGTTCGGAAACAATTTCAACAACCGGACAGAAGAAGCAATCGGAACCGCCGTCGACCTCCGGACCGCCTATCGTGAAGGGGCCTTTGGAGAGAGCCCGCGTCCGTTCATCGGCTGGCTCATGCTGGTTGAGGATTGCGCTGCTTCCCGGACCCCAGTCCGGGACAAGTCGCCGCACTTTTCGGTATTTCCGGAGTTCAGCAATGCGTCGTATGCTGATCGGTACAATATCCTTTGTCGGAAGCTTGTACAGGAACAGCTCTATACGACGGCCTCCGTGCTTTTGTCACCCCGTTCCGCGGTCAATAGCGGAGAGTACACCGAACTTTCCGAGTTGACCAGCTTAAAAACTTTCGTCGCCACACTTGCCGGGCATGCGGCTGCAGAAGCGGCAAGATCTAACGGCTAACGGTCGATAAATCAGATTTTTTCAATTGATTCGTCCCGTTCAAATGAGATACGATCCAAAAAGTAAGTCCGAATTTCGAAGATCAAAATCCCTCGACAAAAAACATCAAAACCGTACCGGCCCTCTGCACCGCGCAGAGGCGTTTCGTCCTCAAATCGCTCACGGAAGAGAAGGAGGCACCATGGCCGTCTACACGATCGAAAACTACGTGCTCAGATATGATCTGGATCAGAACCGCCCTTGGGTGATCTTTCACTATCAAGTCGGCGGGAATTGGAAAAATGTAAACTGGTTTCCCCCGAAAGAAGACGCCGTCTATCTCGCCGACATGCTCCGCAACGAAACACCGATCTACTACGTCGAAAGCGGCGGGAAGAAGTGGATTACCACCGGCGCCGAACAGATCGGAGAAGAAGAGTCTTAGACCGATCGATCCGACGGCTCTGAATCTCGGCCGGCCGTTGGCGCGGGCGCGGCCCTGATCGTCGCCGGAGATGAAGGTGACATCCCCGCGCTCCGAACAGGACCGAAGCCCCGCGCGATGCTCCGCCGTTCTTTAAGAAAGCCCGAGCAGCTCAGGCGGCTTTTGAGATCCGCCGGACGTTTGTCGCTTGCAGGCCCTTCACCCCCTGAGTAATGTCGAACTCGACTTCTTCCCCTTCATCGAGATTTTGGTACCCCTCCCCGCTAAGACCGCTGTGATGGACGAAAACATCCTCCCCGTCCTCTTGAGAAATGAAGCCATATCCCTTCTCACGGCTAAACCATTTTACACGTCCCCTTGCCATTGGTTCCTCCTTTGGTAATAAAGTGTCCGCCAAACCGCCCTTCAAACCGGCCTCAACCGCCGGCGTAAAGTCGGAATACAGACACACGCATATCGATACTACTAAGTTAACATTCCAAGGGAGGAAGAATCAATAAACCCCATCCTCTCACGCGCTTTGCATCTTGAAGTCGAAAAAAAGTATCATGGATTATCATGGATAAGGTGGCTTCATTCTAAAACAGCGCAGTGACCCAGGCTTCAAACGCCAATATAAGGAGCAAGCCGATGAGCATTCGGGGGATGCGGTGGGGGGGGTGGCTTCTGTGGGTGATTGGAATCGGGCTGACGGTGGGGGGGTGTAGCGACGAGAACCCCGAGAACAGAAGCGGGGCGGGAAGCCCCGGAGCCGGGATCGCGAACATCGGGGCCGATGGGGGAGCCGTGACGTCGGCGGACGGGATGGTGACGTTGACCGTCCCGGCCGGCGCGCTCGGGAATACGGAGACGATCGTCATCCGATCGATCCACCCGGCCTCCCTCCCTCCTGAATTGGCCGGCGCGGAACTCGCCTGGGAGTTGCGGCCCGACGGCCTCCAGTTCGCGCAGCCGGTGCAGGTGTCGGTCACCCTGCCGGAGTCCCCCGCTCAGGCCGACGGGACCTTGCGCGTTCCCGTCAGCTTCCTCCGCACGCTCGCTGGCGCGGCGCCCGAAGCGATCGGCGATCAAACCCTCACGGTCGACGGCGCGGCAAACAGGGCGGCGATCGACGGCACGCTGACCCATTTCTCCCCCCTGGCGGTGTATTCGAGCCTCACCGATTCGTCTGATGACACCCCCGGAAAAATCTTCGTGGAATTGATCCCCTTGCCGGAAAAAATAACCGTGGGGCAACAATACCAGGCCGGCCTTCAGGTTTCGGTCGACGGATGGGGTGATGAAGCGCCGGTCGCCGGCTCGTTCGACTATCGGGATCGGAGTCCGGCCCCGCTCAAACACCTCCCCCTCGGAGATCCCGATCCCCCCGGCTTTCGAGCGCTCCAAGGCTTTTCTCCGCTGCCGGCGCAGGGCGCCTTTGTTTTGGGCGGGGTCGGGTCGTACCTCTGTGAAGCGGCGGCCCCGGCCGCGATTTTCTCCCTCGATGTCCGCCCGGCGTTGGCGGCTTCCGGCCGCTTTCTCACCCCCGATCTTCTCATCACCTTCCGCACGGCACACACCTGTGCGGCGCCGACCCTCCTCCCGGCGCCGGAAGCGGAGGTCATCGCGGTTCCCTTCTCTCAACCCGAGGCGATCTTTAACCTTTCCCGCGCGATTCCTCCACCCTTCCTCTCCCTCTTCGGCCTGGATGAAAACCGCGCCTACGCCACGGTCGGCCACAATCCCGGCATGAGCATCCTCGACCTCACCACGAACCGGGTGGTCCTCACCAAGACGCTGGCGCCGGACGGCCTGGGGCCGCTGCTCGGGGGGGTGGCTCACCTGCGTGACGGGAGGGGATGCCTCTTCGGATATCGAGAGCGCCGGTTCCTCTCCTGCCGGATTCCGGAGATCAACGACTTCGGGCCGCCGGAGAGCAGCGACGACGGCCCGTATCACGACGCCGGGCTGGTCTCGGAGACGCCGGTCGAGACCCCGTCGGGGACGCGGCATCTGCTCTGGTTCGTCGAAGCCGACCGGGTCCATCAGGAGCATCAACCCGGCGGGTCGGGCTCCCTTATCTTCGAGCGAAAATTGGAGCGGGCCTGGTTCGCGACCGGCGGCCCGCCGACGGGAACCGCCAAAAGCGCCTTCTTCACCGGCGGCGGCGCCCGAACGCTGGCGCTGGTGGCGCGGGGAGAGCCGTCCGGACCGGGGCAGCTTTGGTGGGGGAATCCGGCCGAACTCGGAGGGGGAACTTTCGTCGGGACGCTGGAGAACGACACGCGAAAGATCCGCTGCGTGATTCCGATCTGCGCGGTGAGCCATTTCGGCGGCCGGGTCACAATCCTCGTTTGGGATGGGATCACCGCGCCTCGGATCATCGACGCGATTCCGGAGGCGACCCACGCCGTCGGCATCGACGTGCGGGCGGCGGGGGGAGATCGGGAGATTCTCTCGACCGATTTCGTCAACAACAGCTGGACCTTGACCCGAGTCGGCCGAACCGGCCGGATACTCTCCTCCGCCACGCGACCGGCCCCGGAAGGCTGCGCGAATCCGGGGCATGCCCTCTTCGTGACCGATCCGCAGACCGATCAGCTCTCCGCCGTCCTCTCGTGCAACGGGGTGAACGCGGAGGGAGACAGCGCGATTGCGAAGATCCCGTTGCGGTGAGTTCTCCGCGCCCCCTTTGCTTCCCAATCTCAAAAAGAGGCCGCGGCCGGGTTGGTCCCGGCCGCGGCCATGACGTCAACATGAATCAATGGCGTGATTCTCCGGCCTACATTGCGCCGCCGGAGCCGCCGGTGCCGGAATCTCCCAATCCACCCTCGGGGCTGCCGCCGTGCGGCCCGCCGGTCCCGGTATCTCCGCCCGATTCTCCGCCGGGAGGTGTCCCGGCGCCTTGATCCCCTTGATCGGTCGATCCCGGCGGGCAGGGTTCTGTTCCAAGACCGCCGGCGCCCTGGTCGGAGCCGGAGCCGCTTCCACCGTCGCCTAAGTCTCCGCTACCGGAACCCGAACCGCCTCCGCCCGCGCCCAAATCTCCACCACCCGAGCCGGAGCCGCCTCCGCCGGCACCGAGATCACCCTGGGGCTGCTGTTGGTCTGATGCGCCCGGAGGACAATCGGTCGTTCCTCCCCCTCCCCCTTGATCTCCCATTTCCGGGCTCGTCTCTCCCGGAGGGGTCGAGCCTCCTCCCCCCCCTTCGGCCGTTTGTCCGAAAGCCGATATCCCTCCAAACATCACCAGGGCCGTGATAAAAAACGCCGTTCCGAACAGTTGAACTTTCTTCATTCTACTACCTCCTGATCACAACTCGATTTCTCGGTTGAACGTGTGCATTGCGCATGATAAACAACCCCCTCCCTCGCGATATTTTCTGGGAAACACTTTCATCAACAGATCAGACGCGTCGTCCGACGGATCAACCGATGCGGACCGACGCGGGCCGGCGGCTAAGCGGCCCGTCGAATCCGGTTCTCGGACACTTCAAAATTGTAAAGATGGCCGTGTTCCAAATAAATCACCCGGTCCTCAAATCCGGCATCGGCCGCGGCCTTTTTAAAATCCTCCAGCGGCGACTTGAAAACGGTGTAATCGTTGTAGTGGATCGGAATCACCCGGCGCGGCTGAATGATCCGGACCGCTTCGACCCCCTGCGCAGCGTCCATCGTCAGAAGCATTCCCATGATCCGCGTCCCCCCCAGATGGAAAAGGGCCAGATCGATCTCGGGGAACTTCTTGGGGATTTCCTTCAAGCCGTCAAAGACAAGGGTGTCTCCGGTGATATAGAGCCGCAGAGCGGTTCCTCCCTCTCGCGGCTGAAACTCGAGGAGGCTTCCCATCACCTCGGGCAGAAGCCTTGCGACGACCGGCGGGCCGTGCCGCCCCGGCATCGAGGTAATCTTCACCCGCGCGCCGTCCTTCTCCAGCGTCACCGACTTCCAGGTGTCGAGCGCCCTCGGCGCCGTAAAGCCTTTACCACTGAGCGCGCGGGCGGCTTCTTTCGTGGTGACAATCGTCAGCGCTTTGCTCAGCTTCTCCTCGGCGATCCGGTCGAAGTGATCGCCGTGATAGTGAGAGAGAATGCAGAAGTCGACCGGCGGCAGCGCTTCAATATCGAGGGCGGGTTGGGTCAATCGCTCCGAGGTCAATCCATAGCCGAGATAGACATGCTCCCCGGCGTGCAAAAAATTCGGGTCGGTCAGGATGGTGAAGCCGGCATAACGGAGCAACACCGTCGCGGTGCCGACGAAAAAGACGGAGCCCTGCGCAAAATCGGGGCGGACCGTTTCGAAAGAAGGAAGGTGAATTTCATCGCTATTCGGCATCTCGCCTCTATTTAGAGATTGGATCGTTCGCGAACCGGTGAACTGAAAATCAACCGGATGTAAGAAGAGAAGGCCGAGTGTGAGTTCAGCCTTCTCTTCTTTTTAGGACACAAAAGCGGGTTTCCCTCTTCTGCATCCAACTGATCTCGGATCGCTACTGCTGAAGGGCGCCCGCGTCGGAGCCTTGCTCTTCGGACCCCTGCGCCCCGGCATCCGGCGATTGCGTTCCGGCATCGGGAGAAGCGCCGCCGCCCAGATCCGATCCCGGCTGATCGCTTCCCTCTATACCGGTATCAGGCTGAGGTTGTCCTGCGCCCATGTCGCCCGGCTGGCTTTCCGGGACCCCGGCATCCGGCGGCTGACCGGCGCCCATATCGCCCGGCTGAGCGCCCCCTTCCTCTTGGATACCCAGAGCGGCCATTGTCTGCTGGTCGATTTGACCGGTCGGTTGAACCCCTTTGTCTTCCTGGAATTTACGCAGTGCCTGCTGCGTCTTCGGTCCGAAGATGCCGTCGACCGGGCCCACTTCATACCCTTGCTGGCTCAATTTTTCCTGGACCTGCTTCACCGAGGCCTGGTCTTGCATCCCTCCCTGCATCGCGCCGCCCTGCTGGCTGGTCCCGCTGAGGTCGGAACCCTGCTGCTGTTGGTCCGGGCTTTGGATTCCCCCTTGGGCTCCGCCGGCTCCTTGGTCACCCCCCGGCTGGCCGCTCTGCTGCTGCTCCATCCCCTGCTGGCCGCTTCCACCCTGGCCGACCCCTTCGTCCGCGTGAAGAGAGGAAACCAACAACATCCCTGCGATAACGCTCATTCCGACTGCTTTCAATCTCATTATCTACCTCCTTGACCCTTCTTCATAATCGGGAACCATCTTTATCTTATCGACGCCTTGCTTGCTTCCGAATTCCGCATTCATATTAAATGGATTCGACGCCAACCTGCGGAGCGGCCGCCCGCATCGAAACGGCGGCCTCTTTCTCTCCATTCGGGATTGCATTACAAAGTGTAACAATATGTCTCAGAGGGGATCAATTAACCTGAATGGGGTATAGAAGAAACACTGCGATGGGATTAGATAGGAATGTGGACGAGAGGATGAATGTGTAGATGAATCTTTAATAGAGACGATGGAAGATGTGCCGTCCGGTCGCCGGAAGCGGAAAAGGGGATATCCGCTCTTGAGCCCCGTGAGGCGCGCAGACCGATCCGTTAATACATCCGGGTCATGACATCGAGCCCTTTTTGCAGGGTCTCGCGCCATTGCCGGTCGAGCGCGGGAGAGAATTCGGGATCGAGCTTGGCCAGCGTCTCGACGAGGCAGTTGACCCAGATCGGATAGAGATCGGGGGGCACACTCATCTTTCTCCGACTGTGAAGCTCGCCGAGACGTTTAATCGCCATCTCTCCCAGCGTCTTTCCGTTGGCGTACTCGATCAGCATCAGAACGCCATGGACGAAGAGCTCCCGCTGCCGCTCGAAATTCGTATTTTTAAACATCATCTTGATCCGGGGATCCGCCTGGAGCAAAGCCTCATAAAATTTCTCCGCCAATCCTTGATGACGAACCCGCTGAAAACTCTTGAGCACGTCGCTCATTTCATCTTCCTCCACACCTCGATGTAGTATATCGCGCCCGAAGGACGCGTCAAGAAACCGGAAGGCCGTTTGACTTGGCTCAAGAATCTGGTTATACCTAATCTGACCGTTCTTCGCGGAGATCTGAAAACAACTTTACCATAAGCTGAATCAAACAGAAGGAGGAATCGGATGCCTTTTCCAAAAGAGCAAAGCAAAGAAGGAGAGTTCGTCCGGCAGGAAGATCGATTTCGGGGGTGGGTGACCGCCGACGGTTCCTCCGGTTATCCGGCGGAGCCGGGCCGCTATCATCTCTATGTCTCCCTCGCCTGCCCCTGGGCGCACCGGACGGTAATCCTCCGCAAGCTGAAGCGGCTGGAAAACGTCGTCGGGATGACGGTGGTCGATCCGATCCGCGACGAAAAGGGGTGGGCTTTCCGCAACGGCCCCGGTTATTCGGAAGATCCGATCAACGGCTTTCGCTACCTGAGCGAAGCTTATAAGAAGACCGACCCGACGTTCAACGACCGGGTCACCGTCCCGGTCCTTTGGGACAAGAAAACCGGTCGGATCGTCAGCAACTCCGACGACGATATTATGCGGATGTTGAACAGCGAATTGAACGCCTTGACCGACGTGAAGACCGACTTCTACCCGGCGCCGCTTCGCGCCGAGATCGATGAAATCAACAACTTCATCTATCCGAACATCAACGACGGCGTCTACCGGGCCGGCTTCGCAACCACCCAGGCGTCGTATGAGCAGGCCGTCCGCAACCTCTTCGACGCCCTCGACCGGATCGAAGCGCGCCTCTCAAAGCAGCGTTATCTGGTGGGACAACAGATCACCGAGGCCGACTGGCGGCTCTTTCCGACGCTGATCCGCTTCGACGCCGTCTACCATGGGCACTTCAAGTGCAATATTCGCCGGATCGTCGACTACCCCCACCTCTGGGGATACTTGCGGGAGCTCTATCAGCATGACGGGATTGCCGAAACGGTGAACTTCGATCACATCAAGCGTCATTATTACGTGACGCACGACGACATTAATCCGACACGGATCGTCCCGGTGGGGCCGGCGCTCGATCTGACCTCTCCACACGGCCGGGACCGCCTTAAGTAAAAACAGTCTAATCCAGTCATCCACTCACCCCTTCCGAGTGTGATTCCCCCCACAGACCGCCCTCCCTGTTCGATGCGATAATCATCTCGAAGAGGTCCGGCATTCTTTCGCGCCCTCTTCGATCGGTCGATCAGGCAGCATCAACGTAACCTCGCGAACGTTCGAAGTCTGCCTTGAGAAACCTCCCAATCACCTATAAACGAAATGACTCCCACTCTTATTGGGTAAACCGTGCATGAGAAAGGTCCACGATGAAAAAAAAGAGAGCGACATTCTGGCTTATCCTGTCTATTACAGTTGTTATGGCTTTAGGGTGGGCTTCGCCGATTCTTCGGAGCGAAGCCCAAGACCGGGGGCCGAAAGAGAAGCCGGTCGAGAAGATGGAAGACAAAGCCCCCAAGGAGAAAAAGCCCGCCGGAAAAACGACCCCCGCCATTGAAGAGACCAAGAAAAAGGGGTTCGACGGGGTCGACTTTTATTATGACGTGTTCGGCGCCCCGCCGGGTCAAGACCCGCAGGAAAACTTCCGCAATGTAAAGGAAAAGGATATCGCCGACAAACCGAAGGTGATGGCGCGGCAGAAGAAGCTTCTGAACGATCGCTATCAAACCGACTGTAAAACCGTCTCCGGGATCGTGATGACGAAAGGAAAGCCGCAGCCGATCGGCCCGGCCGTCCGGTTGAAAGAGGGGGTCACCTGGGAGACGCTCGGACAGATGACCCCTGAAGAGATCAAGGAGAAAAATCTTTTCCCGGCCGGCTTCCGCCGTCTCCCCCATGTGAAACACGAGGTGGGAGGAATGGTCTTCCCCCAAATCCAGATCGAGGAATTCCCCCGCCTGGAGCGCTTTGATGTCGACTTCGATCTTCCCGAATGTTTCCTCCCCGAATTTCCTCCCCCGATTTTTCTCACCACCCATCCGGAGCTCGGCGACGTCTCACAGGGAGAGGTCCTGAGTATTGAGAACATCGACCGGCTCTTTCGAGGGCTGGTCACGGCGGCGCAGTTCGATGGCCTTCGGATGCTGGCGACGCAATTCGCGCAAGAGGAGTTCAACGCGACGCACGACCGAAAATCGGACAAGCCGAGTCTGGGGATTACCTGCCTCGATTGCCATGTGAACTTCCACACGACCGGCCAGTTCCATCTCAACCCCGACACCCGCCCTTAAAAAGACCGGCTTCGAATCGAAACACCGAGCCTTCGCGGGATGTTCGCGCAGCAGATCCACGGGTCGAAGCGGAGCATCCGGTCGGTCGAAGACTTTACCGAATTCGAGCAGCGGACCGCTTATTTCAACGGCGACCCGATTCGGGGGATGAAAAAAGGGCTCAATTTAATCGATCGGCTGCTGGTCGCTCACATGGGGCAGATGCAGAGCATGATCGACTTCCCGCCGGCGCCGAAGCTCGATTCCTCCGGACGGCTCGACAAGCGAAAAGCGTCCCCTCAAGAGATCCGAGGAGAGGCCCTCTTCTTCGGAAAGGCCCGCTGCGTCGAGTGCCATTCGCCCCCCGCCTACACAAATCACAACATGCACGATCTTCAATTGGAGCGATTCGGGGCGGAGGCCGACGGTCCGATCAAATCGTTCGCGCTTCGGGGGATCAAAGACTCTCCCCCCTACCTGCACGACGGAAGGCTGCCGACGCTGGAAGATACCGTGGAATTTTTCAACCTGGTCTTGGAGCTGAAATTGAATCAGGAAGAGAAAAAAGAGCTGGCGGCCTTCATGAGGGCATTGTAGTTCGGATGGAGGGATCTCTCGCGATTGGGGAGATCCCTTCACTTGCGTTCCACCGTCGGAAGCCCGCTTTTCTTCCAGGCCTCCCATCCCCCTTCGAGGGCGCGGGCGCGGGGCCATCCCGCCTGCCGAAGCTCCTGCGCCACACGAATGCTGGTTTGATCGTTGGGGCAGGCGCAGAACGGAATCAGCAACGCTTCCCGCGGGAGACCGAGCGCTTTGGCCTGCGGCCCCACCGCTTGTTCGGGTAGAAAACGGATCGTCCCCGCCGCATTTTCATTGTTCCCTTGATAGGATCGTTCCGTCCGGGCATCGAGGATGACCACCGGCCCTCCGGCCTCCTGAATCTGCCGCATCTCCTCGATCGAGATCAGATCCCGACCAGGTTGCTCTTCCAATCCCGCGGAAGGAGGGGGCGCGGGGGCCATCGGTTCGATCGCCGCTTGAGGCGCACGCGACGGGCGCGCCCCCTTCCCAAGCCACATCAACGAGCCGCCGTGCAGGACGATCGACAGCAGCACCACCGCGCAGGTGATGGAAAAGAGTCGATCGCTTCCTGGAAGACCGGCAAACACCGGAAGCAGAACAAGAAGAAGCGAGCTTAACCCCCGCGGCCCGAACCAGGCGATCGTAAGGCGATCTTTCCAAGCCAATCGGAAGCCGGCGAGCGAGGAGAGGAAAGCGACCGGCCGGATCAGAATCGTCAGGGCGGCAAAGACGAGGATTCGCCCATCAAGAACGGTAAAGCCGCTCCAAATCAGCGAGGTTCCAAAGAGGATGAAGGTAAAGAGGAGGGTCATCTCGGCGGTCGTCTCCCCGTATTCCAGAAAGCAGTCGCAGAGCTCGACGTCCAGGGCCGCGATCGTCATTCCGGCGGCGAAGGCCGCAAGAAATCCGCTTCCATGGACCGCTTCGGCCCCGGCGTAAGCCGCAAAAACCACCCCCAACGAATAGATCGATTCGTAGTCGCGCCGGACGCCGAACCGGTTCCGCATCATCACCAACGCGCTGACCGCCAGAAAACCGACCGCCATCCCGGCGACGGGACCGAGCAAGAAAAGCGAGAGGCCGAAACTCGCCCAATCGGACGCGCCCAAAGAACGATCGCCGAGAAAGACCATGCCGATCAACACCACCGGCAAGAGCACCGCATCGTTGAGCCCGCTCTCCAGGCGAAGCGCCTGGCGGACCGGAGCGGGAAGAAACTCCCCTTTGAGCACCCCCCGCAGAAGCACCGGATCAGTCGACGCCAGGGCGGCCCCCAGAATCGCGGCGGCAGCGAAGGGAAGATCGAGCAACCGCCAGGCGGCATAGGCAACGAGGAAGGCGGAGAGCAACGTCCCCGGACCGAGCACCAGCAGGACCAAATTCAGATGGCGCCGGACCTCTTTGAGGTTCAGCGAGACCGCATCGGTAAAAAGAACGAGAACCAGGCTGAGGGTCGCCACGATCTGAAGAAGGGGGGACCCTAATCTTACGTCGAACAAATTCAACCCGCCCGGCCCCAACACCGCCCCCAAGCCGAGAAAGGCGGCCACCTGGGGAAGGCCGCTTCGCTCAATGAGCCCGGAGAGAAGCGCGGCGATGATGATCACCGTCCCCACCAGGGCGAGCATCGCCGTTAACGTCGCATGACTGAAGCCATCCACGCACCTTTCTCCCGTTTGATCGAACCACCCGCCGCTCGATAGAGGCCCAGTATAACACTCCTTTCCACCGATCATCCATAAGGAAGACCGGTTTAACGTAGGGGCGACGCATGCGTCGCCCGGCCGTAGGGCGAGGCACCGCCTCGCCCCTACAGCGTCTGGCTTTACTTCTCTTTCGCACACGTATTATGATGGGGGGTCCGTTGTCGATTAAGAACTTAAACCCCTTATATAAAGTGAACTTAAAAAATCAACTTTATGGCGATCTAAAATCAAAAGAGCTCCCCTCTGATCGCGCGTTCCTTCCCGGGTGCGTCCTCTTTATTTCGCTCGCCTTGACCGGCCTGGCGACATGGTATGTCTTCTCGCTCGCGGAGACCAAAGACCGGGAGCGCTTCCAGAATATCGTTCAACGCTCCCAAAATGCCATCGCCGTCCGGATCGACACCTACATCTCCTCGCTTCGCGGGACGGCGGCGCTTTTCACCGCCACCGGCCGGACCGACCGGGAAACGTTTCACAGCTACATCTCCCGGCTCGAATTACAGAGCCACTATCCCGGCATCCAGGGGATCGGCTTCACAAAAAGGGTCCCGCCCGATCAGGTCGAAAAAACGGTCGCCGAAATCAGACAAGAGATCCCAAGCTTCAAAATCTGGCCGGAGAGCCCCCGCGACGAATACCACACCATTCTCTACCTGGAGCCGCAAGATCGCCGAAACCGGGCGGCGCTCGGTTATGACATGTTCACGGAACCGGTCCGCCGGGCCGCGATGGAGCGCGCCCGCGACACCGGCCTCGCCGCCACCTCCGGAAAAGTGACCCTGGTTCAGGAAATCGATTCCGAAAAACAGGCCGGCTTTTTGATCTATCTTCCGATCTATGAGCCGGGAGCCGCCCCGGAGACGATCAATCAACGGAGAGCGGCGCTGAACGGTTTTGTTTACAGCCCGTTTCGCGCCGGGGATCTGCTGGTCGGCATTTTCGGCGGGGAGACCCGCCCGCGGGTCGACTTCGAGGTCTTCGACGGTCCGGAGCCGCGCCCGGAAAACCGCCTCTACCGCTCCCGCGAAGCCGATCCGGACGAACGCCGCCCCCGCTACAGTACGACCACCCGCCTGAATGTGTGGGGACAGACCTGGACGCTGCTCTTTACGACGCGTCCTGCGTTCGACCTCGGCTCAAACAGAGGGGTGGCCCTCCCTATTTTCATCGTCGGATCGATCGTCAGCTTCACCCTCTTCGGCATCACCCGCTCTCAGGTGAAGGCGCGCGCGGCGGCCGATCGGAACGCAGCCGAATTGGAAACGCTGAACCGGGTGGCGATCAGTCTGTCGGCGGAGACGGATCTGCAAAAACTGGTTCAGATCGTCACCGACGCCGGAACCAAGCTCAGCGGGGCGGCGTTCGGCGCCTTCTTCTACAACCTCATCGACGTAAAGGGGGAGACATACACGCTCTACACCCTCTCCGGCGTCCCGCGAGAGGCCTTCGCCAAATTTCCGATGCCGCGAAACACCGCCGTCTTCGGCCCGACCTTTCGCGGCGAAGGGGTGGTTCGGCTCGACGATGTCACGAAAGACCCCCGCTACGGGAAGAATGCCCCTTACGCCGGCATGCCGGAAGGGCATCTGCCGGTCAAAAGTTATCTCGCCGTTCCGGTCCTCTCCCGTTCCGGGACCGTCCTCGGCGGCCTCTTCTTCGGGCACAGCGCCCCCGGCCGCTTTACGGAGAGACACGAACGTCTCCTTCTCAGCATCGCCTCCCATGCGGCGATCGCCATCGATAAGGCGCGGCTGATCGAAACGGCGGAGCAGGAGCAAAAGAAAGCGGAAGAGAGCGAGCGGCAATACCGGCTCCTGGCCGAGGTGATGCCACAACTGGTCTGGACCTCCACGCCGGAAGGGCGGGTCGATTGGTGCAATCAGAGATGGTACGAGGCGACCGGCTTGACGGCGGAAGAGACGCTCGGGTCGGGCGGGCTTAAAGCGATCCATCCCGACGACCGGCAGAGGACACGGGATCGATGGAGAGCGGCCATTCTGACCGGAACCCCCCATGAAGTCGAGTTCCGCCTTCAAAGCCCGTTCGGCGGATACCGATGGTATCTCTCCCGGGGGCTTCCATTAAAGGACGCGAGCGGCCGGATCATCCGATGGTTCGGCACCTGCACCGACATCGACGACCGGAAACGCGCCGAAGCCGAGGCGCGGGAAGCCAGCCGCGTCAAGTCGGAGTTTGTGTCGAACGTCTCGCATGAACTCCGAACCCCGCTGAACGCCATCATCGGTTATTCGAGCCTTCTGCGGGACGAAACGTTCGGCGCGCTCATCGATGATCAAAAACAGCCGGTGGAGGGGGTCCTTAAAAACGGGAAGGAGCTTCTTAATCTCATCAACAATCTTCTCGATCTGTCGAAAATCGAATCGGGAAAGATGCCGGTCGATCTAGAGAAGATCGACTTGGTCCCCCTGCTGGAGGAGATCGTCTCCGGGATGCAGCCGCTGATCGACGAAAAGTCGCTTTCAGTCGTATATCGGATGACGCCGCTTCCAGAGATCGAATCCGATCCGAATAAGCTGAAGCAGATCTTCGTCAACCTGATCTCGAATGCGATTAAATTCACCGAGAAGGGAGAGATCATCCTTCTGGCGACGGAGAAGCCGGAGGAGGAAGGGATCGAAATCGCCGTCCAGGATACCGGCATCGGCATTCCGCCGGACGAGCTCGCCAGGATCTTCGACGCCTTTCATCAGGCCGACGCGACCTCCACGCGAAAATTCGGGGGGACGGGGCTCGGATTGGCGATCGTGAAAGAATTGACCGGCCTGTTGAACGGCCGGATCGGCGTCGAAAGTGAATTGGACAAGGGAGCAACCTTTACCCTCTTTTTGCCTTATCGCTGGAAAGAGGACGACAAAGACCCACAGAAAGGATAAACGTATCCGCCCTGCGCTTCCTACCCCCCTCCCGGCCCAGTAACGAACCTGCGCCAAGGTTGAATCGGAGAGGCCCAGGAATCCCCGGGCCTCCCCCCTGTTTCGAACTTTTTCTGAAATCATCTTCATGATTCTCTCCTGTTCTATCGGATGCAACTCACGCCGCTCTTTCTTCGGAGGGGGACGCCGCCGCTAT
The DNA here is from genome assembly GCF_012184425.1 of Candidatus Manganitrophus noduliformans. Lineage (NCBI taxonomy): Bacteria > Pseudomonadati > Nitrospirota > Nitrospiria > Candidatus Troglogloeales > Candidatus Manganitrophaceae > Candidatus Manganitrophus > Candidatus Manganitrophus noduliformans. Next base: position 1,540,179 of record NZ_VTOW01000001.1, on the reverse strand, counting down.
CGGCGCCGATTTCTTCATGAACCGGGGGATCAGCATCGGCACCCGCCGCCGGTAGCCGGCGTACTCCCCGTGCGCCGCAACCAGATCGCGCTCTTCCAGCTGAATGGCGATCAGGATATAGGCCGTGGTCGCGAGGGCGAAGACGAGGTGCGCGACAGTCATCGTCGGAGCGGCCCAGAAGGCGAAGAGCCAACCGACGTAGAGCGGGTGGCGGACATGCTTATACGGACCCGGCGTCTTAAATTGGAGCGGCGTATATTCGCGGCCCAATAGATAGAGCGTAACCTGTCTCAGGCCAAAGAGATCGAAGTGATTGATGAGAAATGTCGTCACCAGAACCAGCAGCCATCCGAAGGCAAAAAGTCCGTGAAGGATCGCGCGGCCGGCGGGATCTTCGACATTCCAGATCACCCCCCCCATCGGCTCCCACTGCCAGAACATCAAAATCAGCGCCAGGCTGGAGAAGAGAACATAGGTGCTCCGCTCGACCGGCTTCGGAACAATCCGGGTCCACCACGCCTTGAAGGCCGGCCGGGCCATGACGCTGTGCTGAAAGGCGAAAAGCCCGAGCAATAAGAGATTGATCAGAAGCGCTTGACCGATCGGACGCGTCGGCGCCGAGTCGATCGACTTCGGAACAAAGAGATTCCCGACGAACCCCGCCGCATAAAGAAACGTGACAAAGAAAACCGCATACGCCGCCACGCCATAACCGAATGCAATGATCCTTTTCATGACAACCCCTCCTCTGTGAGATGTTCGTTGATCTGATCGATTTCCGATTGGAGATCCGCTCCAATCAACCTCGCAGAACGCTTTTGCAGAGGCCATGCCGGGAGGTCGGTCTTTTTATTTGATTGAAATGAAAGGAGTTCTATCGGATTTGCCAAGACAGGACGATTTACGAGATTTCGCGATTTACGAGATTTCACAAGCGGCATCGTGAAATTTGGCGATTCCTTCTTGGCGATTCTTCCACGATGGGTGAAATGGGTGAAGAGGAGGCGCTTGCCGATGAGTCGCAACGCGTCGTCTAGGGGATGGCGAATGGGTTCCGGGAATAGGCGGCAGCCAGAATCATCACACCGACCAAAAAGGCAAGAAAGCTGGTCCCCCCTTTTTTTCGGAGGCGCTCTAAATAGGCGGAGCGGTCAGGGACCGTCTCGCGCAGCTTATTGATCGTTGCGAGGGCGCGGCGCAAGTAAAGCCTGTTGGCGGCCACCCCCAACGCAATCTGGACAACCAGCAGCCCCGCCCAGGCGACGTCTGTGACCAGCAACACGGCGCGAGGGTCCTGCGCCGGATTGATGGCCCGGAAGAGATGTGCGAGGAAAAAAGAGACGAGGAGGTACGCGGCGAGAACGGCTGCCCCTACTAAGTAGAGCTTTCGCCAGAAGCACCAAGAGAGGCCGAAGAGGGCGGCCGCCCAGTTGAAGCTGGAGAAACGGGAGGCGCCGTCGAGAATGTGCGTCCAATGGGAGAGGTAATAGTTCTCCTTCGCTTCATCGGTATATCCTTTGCCAACCGCGAACGCGTTCAGCTCTTCGGCGGTGACGGGGGTTTGAGAGGCAACCCCCGGCACGCTCGGCCAGCTTGTTGCCGAGGGGGATTCTTCAGACATCAATTTCTCCTTTTCATATCCTGAATGTTGATCTCCGTATAAAGTATTGAAGATCGACCGATTTGTCAACCGCCGGTCGAAGGAGACCGGTGCAGGAGGGGACGTAGCGTAGGGGTTCAACATGTTGAACCCTATACGAGGGACCCGATGCTTCTGTACGTTCCCTGAGAAATGAACTCACGGCTTTTCTGCGTGCCGGGGGCGGGTAATCCCGAGCGCTTTGATCCGGGAGCTGAGGGTCGAGGGGTTCATTCCAAGGAGTTTTGCCGCGCCGTTGTCGCCGGAGACCCGCCATCCGGTCGCCTCCAGGGCGAGGATCAAGTTCTTTCGTTCCAAATCCTCCAACTCCTGAATGGTCCGGATCTCCGCCAGGCGGTCTTGGATCGAGGCAATTTCAGTCCGCGGCGGCGCTTGCGCCACCTCCGGAAGGGCCCGGTCGAGACTGAGCCGGCCCTCCTGCGCCGTGATGACGGCGCGCTCGATGACATTCGCCAGCTCCCGGACGTTGCCCGGCCAAGGGTAGGCCTTTAACTTCCGGAGGCACTCCTCCGAAAGCGGCTCGATCCTCCGTCCCAACCGTTGCGCGAACCGCTTCGCAAAGGCGGAGGCAAGAAGGACGATATCCTCTCCCCGTTCCCGCAGCGGCGGCAGCTGAATCGGAAAAACATTCAGCCGGTAATAAAGATCCTCCCGGAAGCGGCCTTCCTTCGCCGCTCTCTGAAGATCGCGGTTCGTCGCGGCGATGACCCGCACATTCACCTTTCGGGTCTGCGCGCTTCCCACCGCCTCGAACTCTCCTTCCTGGAGCACCCGGAGCAGCTTCGCCTGAAGATCGAGCGGAAGCTCGCCGATCTCGTCGAGGAAAATCGTCCCGCCGTCGGCCAAAGCAAACCGGCCGTCGCGCCGCTTCAACGCCCCGGTGAAGGCTCCCTTCTCATGGCCGAAGAGCTCGCTCTCGATGAGGGCGGCGGGAAGGGCGGCACAGTTGACCCCGATCAACGGTTTGTCGTTTCGACGGCTCGCGGCATGAATCGCCCGGGCGATCAGCTCCTTCCCCGTTCCGGTCTCTCCAAGGATCAGGACGGTGGCGTCGGTCTCGGCGACCTGTTCGACCTCCCGGAGAACCCGGACGACCGGCGCGCTGCGGCCGACGATTTCATCGAAGTTGTGGAGCGACTTGATCTCTTCCCGGAGATATTCGGCTTCGCCGGTGAGCGAGATAATTTTCCGCTCCGCCTCCAACCGCTCGTTGACATTCCGGAGAATCAGCGTGTGGAAGGTCCGCCGCCGGACCTCATACCGCGACAGTGTCGCCTCGGCCTGGAATCCCTCCCCGTCGGCCCGGACCGCCTTGAGGCCCCCCGGAATCCAGAGGTATTGGTGTCCCTCCGGACGGGCATCGAGCTGCCCGATCAGGCTTCGGAGCGTTTCCTCCTCCCCTTTCGCCAGAAACCGGAAGAACCCCCGCCCGACCACCCGGCTTGCGGGAGAACCGAAGACCTTCTCGGCGGCGGGGTTCAGGCGCGTCACACGGAGCGCTTCATCAAGCTCGATGAACGCGTCCATCGCGCTGTCGAAAAGCCGGCCGAGCTTCTCCTCCCGCTCGCGCACCTCCGATTCGGCGCGAAGCCGCCGGAGCTCGGCCGCCGCGCGGGCGGCGAAGATTTGAAAGAGCGCCATCGCCCGCGGCTCCGCCGGCATCGGCCGCTTATCCATCACCGCCAGGTGTCCGAGAACTTCTCCGCTCACATCGAAGAGCGGCGCCCCCATGTAGCTGACCGCTTCGATTCTTTGGACGTCGGGATCATCCGGGTAGAGCGCCAGCACGTTCTCGGGAAGATGAAGCAGCCGCGCCCCTTCCACCACCGCCTGGCAGGGGGTTCCGTCGATTTTGTGTTCGTAATGCTCGATCCATTGATTCCCCAGCCGGAAGGCGAGGGCGCGAAGGCGGCGCGATTCCGGAAGGTACTCGGTGACCCAGGCGCCGTGCGTCTGGAGCGCTTTGGCGAGATTTTCGACGAGGGAAGAGAAGAAGCGCTCGCCCGTTTCGGTGGCGGTCCCCTCCAGAATCATCCGAAGGGCGGTCGTTTCATCGAATCCTTGCAGCGGTTTTTGATCGGAGGGGTTCATGGCATCCATGAAGGGGGTCGTGTCTGGCCCATTTTACTCATCATGCAGGAAAGGTTCAAGCGCTTCTTTATTCACCCTCCTTCGAAGGCTGCTCGTCGAAGATCCGCCGGATCACCTCCTCCACTTCGACCTCTTCCACCGAGAGGTCGTCGATCGGAAGTTGTCCGAGGAGACGGTGGGTCGTCTGGGCGATCTCCTTCTTCTTGACCTTCAAGACGGCGTGGTGCTCATCGAGCTCCACCACCCCTTCCTCCCCCGAGAGGACGGCGGCCGCTTGGGGAGAGGCGAACCGGATCTTGACCACCTTGTGGTCGATGTAACGCTGGGAGAGGTCATTGAGCAACCCGTCATAGACGATCCGGCCGTGGTTGATCACCAAAACCCGCCGGCAAAGCTGTTCCACGTCGCGCATGTAGTGGCTGGTCAGGAGAACCGTCGTCTTTTTGAGCCGATTGTATTCTTGTATGAAGCTTCGAATCTTCTCCTGAGAGATCACATCAAGCCCGATCGTCGGCTCGTCGAGAAAGAGAACCCGCGGCTGATGAAGCAGCGCCGCGACCAGCTCGCATTTCATCCGCTGCCCCAACGAGAGCTGCCGGACCGGCACATTCAGAAGATCTTTCAGATCGAGCAGCGACACCATCTCGTCGAGCGTTTTCTGGAAGGCCTTCGGATCGACCTCGTAAATATCCCGGTTGAGCGCAAACGACTCCGCCGGCGGCAGGTCCCACCAGAGCTGATTCTTCTGCCCCATGACGATGGCGAACTGCTGTTGATAGGCCCGCTGCCGCTCCCACGGGACAAACCCCATCACCCGCGCCTCGCCGGAGGTCGGGTAGAGAATTCCGGAGAGCATTTTCAGGAGGGTCGTCTTTCCCGCGCCGTTCGGCCCGAGAAAACCGACCAGCTCCCCTTCTTCCAGGGAGAAGGAGACCGACTTGACCGCCTCATTATAAAACGCCTCGCGCCAGAAGAGCCCTTTGATCGACGCGAGCAGGCCCGGCTCCTTGCGGTGCGTCTTGAATGTCTTGGCCAGGTTTTTGACTTCGATGATCGGCACTCTAGATCCTTCCGTCGTTATTCCCGCGAAAGCGGGAATCCAGTCATTTGTCTTCGCATTACGAAACCTCTTCTGACAAATCTCTCCAATCAGAATTCTGTTTCTCAATCATCTCCAACTTCCAGGCTCTCTTCCATTTCTTTATCTGCTTTTCTCTGCTGATCGCTAATTCCATCTCTTCATGCAACTCGTAATAAACCAGATGATGAACACGATATCTGTTCGTGAACCCCTCGACCAAAGCGTTTTTATGCTCCCAAACGCGCTTAGCAAGGTTGCTTGTGACTCCAACGTAAAGAGTCCCGTTTCGCTTGCTGGCAAGGATATAGACCGCCGGCTGTTTAAACATCTCAAACCTCTGGATTCCCGCTTTCGCGGGAATGACGAATCAAAGGTCTTAACTGCTGGCCGAGCTGTAGTGGTGCAGGCTCCAGTTCCAAACGACGAGCGCCAGCGACAACGAGATGACCGTCACGCCGATCGTCAGCCCGATCAGCGCGGCGTCTGCCCGGCCGGTGAGGACCGAGGCGGGGACCGTCGCGATCAGGCTGCTCGGAACGATGAAGGTGAAAAACGCCTTCCCCAAGCCGCGATAAATCTCCCGCGGGTAACGGGCCGTGTCCATGAAGTAATAGACAATCGTATTCAGCTCCTGCGACTTCACCAGCCAGAAGACGGCGCTGTTGATCATCAGGGAGAAGGCGTAGTAGAGCAGAAGCGAGACGGCGATCATCAACAGATAGAGCGGAATGCTGCTCCAGGCCGCGTTCTCAAGATGGGCGAAGCCATACGCCACGAGCGCAAACCCCATCAGCCCCTCTCCCAGGCTCTCGGTCAGCGAAACATGCCGGAAGGCGAGATGGGCGTTCGCCGCCATGGGAGAAGTCAGCATCGCATCGAACCGTCCGGTCCGGACATAATCCCCCAGTTCCAGAAACCCCTGCCGAAAGGTCAGGTAGGCGATCTCGCGGACCACCCCGACGCTCCCGACGAGGACCAGCGTCTGGTGAAAGGTCCATCCCCCGATCGTCTCCACGTTCGCGTAGAGGATCGCGAAGAAGACGACGTTCACCCCCATGAAGAAGAGATCCATGATGACTGCCAAGACGAAATTCGCCCGGTAGATCATCTCGTTCTTCAGGTTGTGGACCAGAAACGACCGATAGAGAAAAAGGTAGCGGCGAAGCGAACGGATTAGACCCCGTTTTGACGGTTGCGTTTTCACTTCAGTGGCCGACCGCTTCATATCGTTTGATCCCCCGATTCAAAACAAACCGCAGAAAGAGGTAGAGGCCGACCGACCAGGCCAGCGCCCCGATCAGCCCCGCGACCGGATGGGCCTCCTTTTCCAGAAAGATCTGGCTGGGAAAGAAGGCGAGATACCGAAACGGCAGAACGTTGGCGATCGCTTCGATCGCCTTCGGAAAAAGATCGAGCGGCAGCAGCGCTCCGGCGAAAAAGAAGACGACGTATTGCAGCATATATTTGAACGCGTTCGCCTGCACCAGCCAAAACGCGAGGAGGGCGATCGCAAAGTCGAACTCGAACGCCAGGACCATCCCGAGCAGCAATGAAAGAAAAAAGAAGAGGTAGGTCGATGGCCGCGACGGGATCGAGATGTAATCGATGAGGATAAACGAGAGCAGACCGACCCCCACCGCCACCATCAGCCCCTCGAAGACCTTCCAGGAGAGGTTGAGGGTGAACCAATAGTGCAGGTAGTTGACCGGCCGGATGAGGAAGCTGGAGAAGGTCCCCTCCCGAATCTGGTCGACGATCTCCCAGCTGGCGTAGGAGAGGACCGCGCTGCCGATGATCAACTGCAGCAGGTAATAGGTAATCAGGTCCGGGAGGGAGTAGTCGCCGAGGCGGCCTTCGCTTTGGTAGATGGCGTTCCAGAGATAAAGGAGGACACCGATCCGAAGGATGTTTCCGAGGACGGAGATAAACGTCGGCCCCCGATATTGCAGGGCGTTCTGCCAATTGACCCAAAAAACCGTCCAGTACTTTCGCATCGGGGCAATTATAACTGATCGAGGGCGGGAGGTCTACGGCTTACACGATAGACGTAGGACAAACAAACGAGGCCGAAAGGTGCGTCTATGGCAGCAGGTCGAAGCGCGCCTGGGCCGACTGATCGGAAATCATCTCCAGAACACAGGTTGGATCAGTTCCCGTGCAGGCCCCGGCGGTCCAACCCGCGAAATGGGATAGGAGACCTTCTGTCGCCGTAAGTGTGACGACGGTGCCGAACGTATAGACTGCCGAGCAGGCGGCTTGACCTGAAGCGGTACAATCAATCCCGGCCGGATTGCTGGTCACCCCTCCCGTGCCGGTCCCTGCCGGATCGACCATCACTGTGAGAGTGAATGTTCTTGTAAACTTCGCCTCCACCGACTGGATGGCATCCATCGTTACCACACAATCCCCGGTAAGATTTGTGCAAGCTCCGGCCCAGCCAGCAAAGACGGCATCTGCGTCCGGTGTTGCGGTCAGGGTCACAACGGTATGGATGGTGTAATCCTGGGAACAATCTGTCCCGCAATCAATCCCTGCAGGACTGCTGACGACGGCGCCGGTCCCCGTTCCCGACTTCATGACGGAAAGGGTAAAGGTCTGCAATGTAAACGTAGCGGTGACCGACTTGGCCGCATCCATGGTGACGACACAATTCCCAGTTGTCGCCGTGCAGGCTCCAGACCAACCTGCAAAGATCGAGCTGTCGTCTGGGGTCGCCGTGAGGGTTACCTGAGTCGTCAAGTTGCTGTATGTCTCTGTGCAGTCGGTCCCACAGCTAATACCCGGTGCGCTAACCGCCCCCCCTCCGCTCCCCTGTTTAGTCACAGTGAGAACCGGCTTCAGGATAAAGGTGGCCGTCACCGACTTAGCAGCGTCCATTGTCACCACACAATTGCCTGTGCCGGAACATTCCTGATTCCACCCGGTAAAAATTGAGTTTGCGGCGGCAGTAGCAGTGAGTGTAACTTGGGTGGAAAAGTTGTTATAAGACTGCGTGCAGTCGGTTCCACAGCTAATGTCGCCGCTGGGAGTGGTGCTCGTAACAGTACCCGTTCCCGTCCCACCTTTGGATACGGTGAGAACCGGCTTAAGGGTGAAAGCAGCCGTTACCGTCTTTGCAGCATCCATCCTCACCACACAGTTACCGGTACCTGCGCAGCTTCCCCCCGACCATCCGGAAAAGATCGAATCTTCCGCGGCGGCAGCCGTGAGGGTCACCTGTGTGGTTAAATTCGTGTAAGAGTGCGTGCAATCAGTCCCGCAATTAATCCCATTTGGGCTGCTTGTTACGGTGCCGGCTCCTGTCCCAGATTTCGTCACGGTAAGAACCGGTCTTCTGGTAAATGTAGCCGTTACCGTTTTGGCAACATCCATAGTGACAACACAGCTTCCTGTTGCGTTGCTGCAGGCCCCGCTCCAACCGGCGAAGAAAGAGGTGGAGTTGGCCGTGGCGGTCAGTGTGACCTCTGTGGTGACATTATCATACGTCTGCGTGCAGTTACTCCCGCAGCTGATATCAGTATTATTCGGAACAGTGCTCCTCACGGTTCCACCGCCGGTCCCCTGCTTGGTCACGGTGAGAATCGGCTTGAGAGTAAAGGTGGCAACGACTGAACTTGCCCCCTCTATGCTGAAATTACAGGCCGCATCGTCTCCCGAACAGGCGCCGCTCCAACCGGTAAAGATCGAATCTGAGTCAGCCACGGCGGTCAGAGTGACGGTGGTATGGGCTTCGTAAGACTCGCCGCAATCAGGACCGCAGTTAATTCCCGGTCCGCTTACCGTTCCACTTCCGGTCCCCGGCTTGCTCACCGTGAGTGCATACGCATTCAGGGTAAAGGTGGCCGTCACCGTTTTGGCAGCGTCCATCGTGGCAACACAGGCATTCATCCCACCGGCAACATTGTCAACAACGACGCAGTCGCCTCCCCAACCTGCAAAGGTAGAGTCGTCATCCATAACCGCCGTCAGCGTAATAGTATCTCCGACCGCAAAAGGAGCCGAGCAAGTTGTGCCGCAGTTGATTCCGGGGAGGTCGCTCGTTATGGTTTCATGGCCGTTCCCCAGCTTCTCAACCTGTAACGTCTCTTCCGCCTGATCCCGCTCCCCATTCTGCGTCGCCACGTAAAAGAGGGCCTCGGGTAAAGCATTCGGGTCCAGCTCTAAAATCTGCGTCGGTGAGCGGTCGCCATCCTTCTGATCGGCTTGATGCCACACCCGGATCTCTGTTCCCGCCACATTGAGGGCCATGAACACATTGCCGGCCAGGGTGACCGCCGCGGTTTGGTCAAGACCGGTCTCGGGCCCGGCCAGCGTCGCGGCAGGCACAACCTCTTCGGAAGCAGTGGAGGCTTCCGCGACCCGATAGATCGTCCCATTCGGATCGCGAGAGGAGATGAAGAGAAGATTTTGACTATAATCGAGGACAAGCCCTGGCTGAGAAAGGCCCTCCCCTGCAATCCGGATCGTCGGGACCGGCGTCACATTTTGAATGTCTCCGGTCAGCCCGCTTAGTTTCTCGAAGACACTGATCTCTCGGCCGTTGGCCACATAAAGGGTATCTCTCTTCACATCGAGAAAAACGGGATGGTCGCCTGCAACCAAACTCCCCGTGAGGACGGCCATGGGTGGGATTTCCCCTTCGAGTGAAGAGAGATTCCAGATAAGGATTTCACCATTGTTGTTGACGACATAGAGGCGGTTGCGAAAAGGATCGACCGCGATCCCGGTTGGGTGGAGCAGCCGGGTTGCCTGTCCCTTTAGGACGAGATCGGGCGGGGTATCCCCATTCACCGTTGCGGCATTGTTCCAGACGCTCACCGAATTGTCCGCCGCGTCGGCGAAGTAAAGGCGGCCGCCGATCGAATCGACAAAGAGACTTCCGGAAGACGGCCCGACGATTCCGGTGTTCTCCCCCCGAAGCGCGCGGGTCGGAACGAGCTGAACGACCCCGCCCTTCAGATTAGAATAGCGATCGAAAATCTGGATCGACGGGTCGGCGGCGTCGGCGACGAAAAGGGTGTCCGAGACCGCCTCGACATACCGGATCGCCGCCGGGGCGATTTCGGCCGGGTTGTTCTGTCCGGGGACGACATCGATACTCAGCGTGACGGCCGCGACCTGAAGCTGGTTGATGAAATACCGGATCTCGACGGTGCGCCGTCCGGCGGGAACCCCCTCGATCGCGCCCGCGACCCGGTTCGTCGAGAGATCGACCGTCAGATCGACCGTTCGTTCTCCGGCCGTCCCCGGGTCGACCACCGCGCGGGCGGTCATCACCAGATCGGAGTCGGGCAGAGGGGCCCACATCCCCTTCGGGAGCGGCATGGAGAAGGCAGGGTCCGATTCGACGGGTGCGGCGGGTCCCTTCGAGTCGCCTCCGCCGCACCCGCCGATGACAAAAAGGATGAGAAGCAGCGCGAAGCGTCCGAGCAGGTAAAAGCTATTCATTTGCGTTGAAGACATCGGAATGATGGGACCGGTCCGAGAGGAACAGCCAGCCGGGCATGGAGCAACGTTCGGGGCAAAAGAAAAAAGGGAAACATAACGATCCAAAAGAAAATCACGGTCTTATTTGCATCAGTTCGCGGAATTTCGAGTCGGTTAGAAACAGATTTCAGAGTGTAACTTTCTGCCGGAGCAGGTGTCAACAAATAATTTCGGTTTTGCCGTCTAGGAATTTTCTATTTCAAATTAGATATGGGCTGATTTGCGAGGTTTGTCGAAAAGCAGGCAAAGGACCGAAGTCGGCCGGCACGGATAGATGAGCCGACAGTCGAGAACAATGCGGTTTGCGAAGCGGAGTATCGCTTCGGGCCGGCGTTAAGGTTGATCTTCCCCTCCTCGGGGCGCTTCGTTCCGGTCCCGTGCCGCCCGACCGGGCCGGGAATTGCTCACCGCCACGCCGACCCACCGGGCCAAGTCCTCGGCGAGCGCCAGATCCGTCGGACGGTAGCGCCGGTTTGAATCGGTCAGCAAAAAAGAGATTGCGCCGAGGATGCGCTCCCCGGCGAGAAGCGGCACGATGATCGCCGATTTCAAACCGAGAGACCGGGCCATTCTGAGATGATCTTCATCTCGTGCGATGGAGACCCGCATCTCATCGGTAATCTCCGGCAGAAAAATCGGTTTCCCGGTCTGTAGAACGCGCTGCAGGGGATGATTCTCGTTTAGATCGGAAGGGTAGCGGCGGAACAGCCCCCTTCCAAGCGCCTCTTCGGCGGGGTCGGCGGCGGCGACCGCCAAACGGCGCACGGTTTGGTCTTCCTCCAGGAGATCCACTACGCAGCCGTCGGCCAGATAGGGAACCGCAAGGCGCGCCAGACTGCAGAGAAGGGTCTCATGGTCAAGCGAGGAGGCAAGAAGCGTGCTGGCCTCCGCCAGGAAGCCCATGTGCTGACGGGCCTCTTCCGCCTCCGCCCGTGCCATCCGCTCTTGAAATGAGAGGCGGTGTCTCTCTTGCTCCGTCCATTTGCGCTCGCTGATATCCCGAAGATAGCCGGTAAAAACCGGAGGCCCGTCCGCAAACGTACGGGTCACTTTGACCTCTACAGGGAACTCGCTCCCGTCCGCCCGCATCGCCGTCATCTCGATCCGGCGATACAAAACCTTGCTTTCCCCGCTGACAAGATAGTGCGCCAGTCCGGCCTGATGTCGCTCCCGAAGAGAGGGGGGAATGATCAGCTCCGCCAGTTTTTTCCCGATCACGTCGAAACGGCGATAACCGAATGTGTTCTCGGCGGCCGGGTTGAACTCCAGGATCTTCCCCTCATGATCGATGGTAATAATGCAGTCGAGAGAAGACTCCAAAATCGCTTCCCGGCGCGCTTCGTTTTCACGAAGCATCTTTTCCATTTTTTTTCGATCGGTGATATCGAGAACAACATAGAGGCCTCGGTCTTTGGAAGACTCGAAAAAAGCCTCCCCGATGAGAATCGAAAGGCGGCTGCCGTCCTTTCGGATGTACTCCTTCTCGTAAGGGGTGCAAACGCCCGTAGTGATCAGATCTTGAAGCGCTTTGTCATCGAGGGGACGATACTCCTCCGGCGTCATGTCGCGCCACCGCAACCCCCCCGAGAGGAGATCTTCCCGCGTGTAGCCTACCATTTTGAGGAAAGTATCGTTGGCATCGGTGATGTTTCCATCCGCATCCCAGAAGATGAATCCCAGAATGCTCGACTCCGCCACCCTCCTAAACCGTGCTTCGCTCTCCGCGAACGGCTCTTCCGCCGATTTTCGATCGTTGATCACCCGCATGACGGAAGAGGCGCCGATGAGTTTTCCCGTGCTCTGCCGAATCGGAGAAAGCGTCACCGAAAGATCGACGCGCTCGCCGTTTGCTCTGACATGGACGGTTTCATACCGATCGACTCGTTCCCCTCGCTTCATTTTCTCGAGAACGTCCGAAAACGCGCCGAGGCGATCGCGCGGAAAGAGAATCCAGATCGGTTTGCCGAGCATCTCCTCGGCGGGACAACCAAAGAGTTTTTGAGCGCCGCTATTCCAACTGGTGATGATTCCATCCAACGTCTGCCCGATGATGACATCGTCGGACGATTCGACAATCGCCGCCGATCGGATCACGCTCTCTTCCGCTCGCTTTCGCTCAATGAATTGGCCGATCTGCCTCCCCACCTTTGTCATCATTTCAAGCAGACTGTCATCGGGCTCCTCCCTGTTGCGGCTGAAGAACTCCATCACCCCAAGCACCTGGTGATCGCCCCGGATGGGAAACGCGAACGCCCCATGCAGCCCCTCTTTTACCGAAATGGAAGCGCGTTCGAAAAGCTCCTCATCCGCCATATCACAGACCCAATCGACCTCCCCGCGGGTCCAGACGCGACCCGGAAGCCCTTCGCCGGGCCATAAGATACTTTCCCGATTCATCCTTTCAGATTCGGAAATAGATGTCGAAGGAGTCCGCCAGATCTCAGCGCACGTGAGCACATTCACCTGATCGTTCACCTGCCAGAATATCCCCATCTTCCATCCGAGGCTTTCACAAATGACGCGAAGGACGTCTGGAAGCGCGGCGGAGAGCGTTTCGGCGTGAGCGAGAACGTGCGCGACGGCATGTTCCGCAGCGAGATGCTCCTCTAAAATTCTGTGCTCGTGAACGCTCCGTTTCAATTCGACAAGATCGCCCCACAGATCAACGCGCCGAACAACCTGCTGCGCAAGCATTCGAAGCGACTCGATTTGGTACGGAGTGAGCACTTTCGGAGAGGGGTTCATCACGGAGAGCGTTCCGACCACTTCGCTCTCGGCGCTGATCAGCGGCGCCCCGGCATAGAAACGAATCCGAGGACCGGAGGTCACGAGCGGATGATGGGAAAATCGCTCATCATCCAACGCGTCCGGTACGACAAAAACGTCCCGCTGTAAAACGGCGTGCGAGAAAAAGGGCAGATCGGACAATTCGACTTGTGATTCCAAACCGACCACCGATTTGACGGCATGTCGCTTGTCCTTGATGAAGTGGATCAGCGCAACCGGCATCTCGCAGAAATGCGCGGCCAGACGGGCGAGATCGTCGAATGACTCTTTAGATAATATATTTAATGCGGCGGTAAATCTCATGTAGGGGGTCTTCTACTGTCTTACATAACTCATCACGCATAAATGCTTGATCGCTCTTCCACCCTTCCGGATCGCCGTATCCCTCTCGACTGAAAGAGTCAACTGAATCACACGCCAGTCTCAAGTATGCCATATTTTTTTAGAATTATTCATACAAGCTATTGTTTTTGCTTTAAAATGAATAAATATCACTAGTAACAACAATCGTTCGTACGGAAACATACATAATTGGGGGCAATTATTATTAAAGAAAAGATCCAGCTAAAAGCGGAGGAGGAAACCGAAAGATTCTGTTTGCCGGGACAAGATCAACCTCGCCCCGGAAAGGTCAGCTCCGCCACCGCCGATTTGTCCAACTCCCCTTTTCCAATGTCGATGAGGCGGCGGTACTGCGCATAGGTCGCCTTGGCCAGCGGGAGGTCGATGCCTTGCGCTTCCGCAAGCGTCAGCGCGATCCCCGAATCTTTCGCCGCGTGCGCGGCGGAAAAATAACAGTCATGTTCCCGGTTCTGCATGTCGGTGCCGTCGGTCTCCAACACCCGGGAGGCGGCGCCGGTCTGCGAGAAGACCTCCCGCAGCAGGGTCAGATCGAGCCCCAGCGCCGCGCCGAGCCCCAACCCCTCGGCCAGGGCGGCGGTGTTGATGTTCATCACCATGTTGACCAGCGCTTTGACCTTGGCCGCCTCTCCCGCCTTCCCGATGTAGCGGATCGACCGGCCGAGATCTTCGAGCAGCGGCTTCGCCCGATCGAAAACCGCCCGCTCCCCCCCGCACATCAGATAAAGGGTCCCCTCCCGCGCCTGGGGAATGCTGCTCGCCATGCAGGCCTCCAGCGTCTGCGCCCCCTGCTTTTTGGCGCGCTCTTCGATCTCAACATGGACCTCCGGGGAGAGGGTGGCGCAATTGATGAAAAGGCGGCCGTCGCCGAATGGAAGAAGGCCGGCCGGGTCCGACTCCGAAAAAAGGACGCGCATCGCCGCATCGTCGGTCACAACGGTCATGACCGTATTCGACCCCTTCGCCACCTCCGCCGGGGTCGAAGCCGGTGAACACCCCAGCTCCTTCGCCAGGGAGGCCGACCTCGCCCGATCGATGTCGTAGACGGCGGTCAGCCGGTATCCTTTGTCCTTCAACCGGCGCGCCATATTGGCCCCCATCCGGCCCACGCCGACGAAACCGATTTGAAATGCAGATGTCGTCATCTTCGATCCTCCTAAAGAATTCGGATAGAGGAGAGATTAACCTGTCACTACATTCCAATGCAATCGGAGAATAACTTCTGTTTATGTTAAAGCGGCTGCCAGAGCCAGGTGAGCTTCGTCAGCACCAGCAACGCATTCTCATCCCCCTGGTGCGAGGGATTGACGATCAGATAAAGCCGGCTCCCCTCCCGGTATTCCCAGGAGAAGCGGACGTTCGCGGCGAGCAGACGCGCCTCCCTGTCCCACTGGACCAGCCCTTGAAGCAGCATCCAGTTCGTCAGAGACCAGGAAAAATCGCCGTTGATGATCTGGGTGGTGAACTCCCCCTGGGGCAGATCGACCCAGTTGATCTGCCATCCGGCCCCGAGCTTCAACCCGGCGCCGGGGGCGGCGGTCAGGTCGAGGAGAAGGGAGGTCCGGCTTCCATCGTAAAACCCGCCCCAGAGCAGGCTGACAATTCCGGAGACGGGCCGGCGCACGTCTGTGTTGAAGTAAATATTGGTGTGGGTGTAGTGATAGGTCCCCGCCGGGATGACGATGCCGGGGCGGATCTCGAAATCTTCCGGCAGCCGCTCCCGCTGCGGATCGACGCTGATCAGGAGGAAATCGCCCGACCAGAAGTCGGCCTGCACCCGATTGTAGTTGCTCTTGTAGAGGAAGTCGCCGTCGGTCTCCATCTGATAGGTCATCTCCGTCTTCAGGCCGATCTCACGGATCGGGCCGGAGGCGGGGCGCGGGCGGATATCGACGTAACCGAAGCTCTCGTCGAGGTCGGTCTGCTGGACGAACCCGAGCGCCGGATCAAACGCCTCATCGACGCGGAGGTGGCTGACATTGATCCGCCAGAAGGGATCGCGCCAGATGAAATTCTGGTAGTGCACCTGGCCCGGCGCCTCTCGATCGGCCCCGCCGGAGCGGGCCCAGAAGCCGTCGAGGCTCAGCCGTTCGTTCGGAGCGAGGGTCGTATCGAAGCCGAGCGTTTGGCTCCCCGAGTGGGTTCGCTCGGCCCGGTCGGTCGCAATCAGCCCGACGTTCGATCGCACGCCGAGATCGCGCGAGAACCGGACCACGCCGAACCGCTCGGCCGGAAGACCGACCGCCTCGTCGGCCTCCGTTTGCATATAAAGCGACCCGATCCCATACGGCCCGACCTTCCCGGTCAGCTTCCCGCCGCCGAGGATCGGGACGATTTGACCCCGCGCTAACCCGATCCGCCGGCTGAAGAACGGCTGGACGCGGCCCGAGAGGCCGAAGTCGTAGAAGTTTTTCCCTTCCAAGAAAAACTCCCGCTTCTCCGGAAAGAAGAGAGGGAAACGGGTGAGGTTGGTCTGGAAGAGGTCGGCCTCCGTTTCGGCGAAGTCGGTCCGGTAGGTCAAATCGAGGGTGAGGTTGGTCCGAAACTTATAGCGGAAATCGCCGCCGGCGTCGGTGTCGATGTGCCGATCGTCGTTTAACTCGGTCCGGTTGATCTCGTACGATCCCCGCCCGTACGGCTTGATCCAGAGGCGGCGCTCCTGATGAAACGCCTCAATCCCGGTGAGGTGTCCCGCGAGGGCGATTTCGAAGTCGGGATGCTCGCGGCTCACCCGGCTCCAGAAGGAGGTTTCTTTCAGATGGGGAACGCGCCGTCGGAATTGAAGCCCCCAGATCTGGGAGGCGCCCGATTCGAAGCGGATCGTCGAGAAGGGAATCCGGAATTCGACCGACCAGCCGGTCTCGGTCCGCCGCGCCGCCGCCTCCCAGAGGCCGTCCCAATCCCGATCGATCCGCTCCCCCTGCTGGCTGACGAGGGCGTCCGAGAGGGCCGAGAGAGGATTCGTCTCGAAGAGAAACGCGGTCTGGTGGTCGTGATAGGGATCGATCAGGACGGAGAAGGCGTCGCTCCGGTCGAAGAGGGCGTCGCGCCGCCGCTCATCGGCATAGACCAGGAGAGGATCGGGATCGTGGAGGTCGGCCCCGATGTAGAGGTTGTTCTGATCGTAGGCGACCCGGACGAACGACTCTGCAGTGGCCGGAAGACCGTCGACCGGCTCCGATGCGATGAACCCGGTCGCCTCCTCCGCCGACCGCCAGACCGGCTCGTCGAGCGCGCCGTCGACCGTGATCGTCTCTTCCCTCAATGGGATGGCGGTCAAAGCGATTTTGGGAAGCTCCTGTCCCGCGGCGGCCCTTGCGATCAGGAGCGCCAGGATCAGGAAGAAGAGCCGATAAAATCGATGTGGTCTTTGCGGCATGCAGCTCCAAACCGGCCGATCGAAATCAATCACGCTTTTAAAAGATATGCGGAGGAAGGATCGTTGTCAAACCAAATCCTCTTTTGTAAAAAAAGATCTGGAGCAAATGGAGCGATTTGTGATACATCATCGGTGCGGGAAATGGATTCTCCTTAAGAAGATCGGGAGCGGAGGGAGGTGCGGTGATGGAAAAGAAAGAAGAGAAAGATACCCCGAAGGGGGAGAGCACGCAGAGGCAGGATCGGCTGGGACTCGCCTTATCGGGAGGGGGCTTTCGCGCCTCCTTCTTTCACATCGGGGTGCTCGCACAGATGGCGCGGCTCGGCCTGCTCCGGCATGTGGAGGTGATCTCGACCGTATCGGGCGGCTCGATCGTCGGGGCCCTCTACTACCTTCACGTGAAGCGGCTCCTTGAAGCGAAATCCGACGAAGAGGTGACCGACCAGGACTATGCCGCCATCATCGAACGGATCGAGCAGGACTTCCTGCGCGGCGTTCAGAAAAATCTCCGGATGCGGACCTTTCTCAACCCCTTCAAGACGCTCCGGATGGCCCTTGCGAACTACTCCCGGAGCGACCGGATCGGCGAGCTCTATGACGAGCACTTCTACCGCCCCGTATTCGATCCGAACCGCACCCGGCCAATCGAGATGCGGGAGTTAAAAATTCAGCCGAAGGAGGGGAAGCCCGACTTCAACCCCCTGGACGACAACGGCGGCCGCCGGGCGAAGGTGCCGATTCTCCTTCTCAATGCGACCTCGCTGAACACCGGCCACAACTGGCGGTTCGAGGCGATCCGGATGGGAGAGCCGCCGCGGGAAGGGATCATCGCCCGGGAGATCGACAAGAACCTCCGGCTGCGCCGCCCCCCCTCCTACGACGCGATCACCGAAAAGCAGCAAAACATCGAGCTTGGCCTGGCGGTCGCCGCCTCGGCCTGCGTTCCGGGACTCTTTCCACCCCTCGCCGTCAGCGGCCTCTACCCGGACGACATTCGGGTTCAGCTCGTCGACGGCGGGGTGCACGACAATCAAGGGGTCGGGGGGCTGCTCGATATGGGTTGCACCCGGTTCGTCGTGAGCGACTCCTCGGGACAGATGCGCGATGAGGACCAGCCGACGACGTCGATCCCCGGGGTGCTCGGCCGGGCGAACAGCATCTTGATGGACCGGGTCCGGGAGGAAGAGCTCTTCCGCCTGATCCAGCACAAAGATGCGCCGGTCGCCTTCATGCACCTCTTGAGGGGACTCTCGGGGCGGGCGGTGTCATGGATCGGCCCCGACGGGAAACCGGCCGAGGCCGACAAAAAAGAGCGGCAGCCCGAGCTCTCCTCGGAAAGCTTCGGCGTCGCCTGCGAGGTGCAGGATCTTCTCTCCCGAATCCGGACCGACCTCGACTCGTTCAGCGACGTGGAGGCTTACGCGCTGATGTACGACGGTTATAAGATGAGCGAGCAGGAGATTCCGAAATGCAAGGCCTTTAAGGAGCTTCTCTCCGGGCCGGCCCCGATCGCTCCTCCCCTCTGCCGTTTCTTAGAGATCGCGCCGCTGATGGCCAAGCCGACGCCGGCCTTTCTCCAACAGATCAAGGTCGGAGGGGAGCGGGTGCTGAAAATATTCAGGCTGAGCAAACCGGCCGCCGCCGTCACGGGGATTGCTCTGGTCGGCCTTCTCTTCTGGCTCTGGAAGGTGTTGGGGCCGACCATTCTGGCGCAGCTCGCCCGGCAGGTGACCATTGGAGGCCTCCTTCTCTCGGGCGCCATTTTGGCCATCGGATTCATCCCGATCGTGAGCCGGGTGTTTCATGTCTTCCGATTTCTTCGAGGTCCGGCGAGCTTTATCGTTCGCTTCGTGGTGAGAGCGCTCATTCCGGCGCTCGCCTCCATTCCGATCGCGATTCACCTTTTTATTTTCGATCGGCTCTTTCTCAAACAGGGAACGCTGGAACGGCTGGGGCTTTCTTCGAAAGCAGGGGCCGGGGGTCAGGGGCCGGGGATCAGGAAAAACTAGGGGGAAAAAGGGGCGGGCGCCCGGACGGGCGCCCGCCGATCAAAACAAAATTAGAGAAGTTTCGCGTTCAAGGTGATTTCGGTCCCGGCGAGCGCCTGGGAGACCGGGCAGCCCTTTTTGGTCGCCTCGGCGATTTCATCGAACTTCGCCTTGTCGATTCCGGGAACCTCCGCCTCGGAATTCAATTCCATCCGGGTGATCTTGAATCCCTCGCCGACCTTTTCCAGATGGGCCTTGGCGACGGTCTTCACCCGCGTCGGGTTAAAGCCGTTCTTGCCCAAACCGGCGGAGAGCGCCATGGAGAAGCAGCCGGCGTGGGCCGCGGCGATCAGCTCCTCCGGGTTGGTCCCGCCCCCCGACTCGAAGCGCGAGGCAAAAGAGAACGGCCCCTCGTAAGCGCCGGCGCCGACCTTCATTTTTCCCTTTCCTTCTTTCAAATTTCCTTCCCAGGATGCTTCAGAAGTGCGTACCGCCATAATCAGTTCCTCCTTTAATGTGGGTTTGTGGTGCGTTTCGAAAAATCCCGCCTTACGGGTTGGTAGAAATGGATCATCGGGATGATCTGTTCGAAGAATTCCGGCGATTCGAACAACAGGAATACTATGTTACGTCGCTCTATCGCATGTCAAGACTTAAATGCAGCACCTGGATTCCCCCCTTCCGCCCGGAGGGTGCGGTGATGGAGCCCACGGGACCCGGGAGGAGCATCCGGCAAGATTGTCCTCAATGAATCACCTGGAAATAGGATGCCCTCCGGATTTGACAGAACGGACTTTCCTGATACCTTTTCGGTCATGGGGAAAATTCCTTTCTTTCCGAAAAACATGAGCGTTCAATCGCAGGTCATTACAGCCCTCTGCTTCGTTGTGATTTGGAGCATGATCTACGGCCATTTCTCACAGATGGACGGGCGTTTTTTTCATTCCTCTCTCTCAGGAACAAAAGGGTTGGTTCTCTACGAGATCGGCCATTATCGTGCGGCCGCGGAAACATATCGATCCCTCCTTCGAGAAATTTATGCGGAAGAAGAGACGTCCGACCCGGCCTGGGATGCGCTCATGCGCGGTGATCTCGAAACGGCCGAATCGCTCTCCCGTGACGCGCTGGAAAAAGATCCGTCGAATATCCACCCGCTTTTAAATCTGGGTGAGATCGCCCTCGAACGAGGCGCCCTCGACGGAGCGCTCCGACATTTCGATCAGCTCCTTCGCAGGGAGAGCGACCAATTCGACGCCCTTCTCCTCTCCGCCGTCGCTCGAGCGAAGGGAGGCGCCTATCCGGAGGCGATCGACCTCCTCAACCGTGCCTTGCGAACCCCGAACACCGAAGATCGCATTACCTCGTTTCTTTGGGCATTGAAGACGACTGGAGAGTTGACCGAGCTTCCGAGATGGGAGCGCCCCCTCGGTCTCATCGCGCATCTTTATCGCTACTTGCGCATTTATGATTCGTCGAATGAAAGAAAGGCGATCTCCTATGCAAAGTGGGCGATTGATGTGGGGGACCGTCCCGACGATGCCTACCTGACACTGGGGGTGATTGCATTCAAGAACAGAAAAAACGAAGAGGCGCTCGCCTCCTTCCTCAAAGCGATCGAGACCAACCCCTACAATGCCGAAGCACACCGACGCGCAGCCCAGGTCTACTCCGACCGAGGCGATCTCGCCAACGAATACCGGATGACACGCGAAGCGTACCTCAAAGCGCCTAAAGATGAATTTTACGCCGATGCGTTGAGTTCCTTTCTCACGGAAAAGATCGGTGACTACCATCAAGCCCTCCTACTCGCCGAGCACTTCCTCAGAGGACAACCGGACAATGTCACCCTGCTCGATCGGGCGGGATATCTCTCCGGAATGATCGGAAACCGGGAACAAGCGCTGGAATACTTTCGACGAGGACAGCAACTGGAGCCGGACAACCCCCGCTTCTACGAGGCGATTGGATTTACTTTGAACGAATTGGGGAGAACCGAAGAGGCCACCGAGGCCTATCAAACCGCATTGTCGATCGACCCCCGACGGCCGAAAGCTTATATCGGTCTGGCCACCTTATATCAGAAGGAACAGCGGTATCCGGAGGCGATTGTAGCTTACGAAACGGCGTTCCAGCTCGGATATGACCGCTCCAAAATGCTGACGAATCTCTGCACCCTTTATCATCGGATGTCGAACTTCGCAGAGGCCGTCTCCTGCCTCAATGCCGTTCTTTCCGAAGATCCGCGCAACGCCTTGGCGGAACATCTTCTCTCATACGCCATGGCCAATCTTCCCGCCGGGAGGTCGACGGAATGATTCTATTGTGGCTCCGCGCGATTTGGGGAAAGATCTGGGGGAAGGTTTGGTGGAGATTCTGGGGACGACTTTGGAACCGGGTGACCTTGAAGCATGCCCTTTTGGTTTTCGTTTGCTATTGGGCCCTCATCGTCCAGATGTCCTATCGTGTCCCGAGCCGTCTTCTCTTTCTTCTCATCCCCTGGATCGGGACCGCCATCGGTCTCCTCAGCCTCTTTTTTTTCTTAAAACATCTCTTCTCCAACAGCCATACCCATTCTCCGTTTTATTCCACCCTTCGCGTAATCGAACAGGGAACCGCCTTGATGCTTCGGGTCTTCATCTATTACAGCCTCCTCCTTTACCTGAACGCGAAGCTCGATACATCACCACGGATCGATCAGGTCGCGGAGATTGAAACCATTACTTTAGGAGAGATCCAACTCGATATCCCGATTCCGCTTCGATGGGCAAACCTGAAATCGGCTAGCAATTCCGAATCGGTCACCCGTCTTTTACTCAGGTGGGACGAAGCAAAAAAATTATGGGGAGGAGAGTCCGTTGTCGTGCAGAGCCGCCGCGGTTTTTTGCGTATCCCGTGGATCGTAAAAATTGAGCGGAACGAAGAAAAATACAGCCGTGAAGCCCTCGCGCTTTCTCCTACGGCGACGGCAGCCTGGAGGAAACTGATCAATTTCTATCTCGATCATGAACGCTGGAAGGAGGCGAGCGCTGCCGCGCAGGAATACATTAAAATTTATCCAGCCGATGATGCCTATGCATTAAGCGTCGCAGGCGCCTTGAACGTCAGCGGCCACTATGCGGATGGAATCGCCATTCTTAATCCGATTGTGGAAAATCGTCCGACTTACGAAGCTTATCAGTTGCTCGGATGGGCCCTCAGCTTTAACGGACAGAGGCCCCGCGCAGCGGAAGTCCTAGAAGCCTCCATTCCGCTCCGTCCCGAAGACTGGGAAGCTTATTACCACCTGGGATACGTCTATAACGATATGGGAAAGGTGCCTGAGGCGATCGTCAATTTCGAGAAGGTGCTGGAGCGCCGGCCTCACTTTCCGGAGGTGAAGAAGCAGCTGGCCGATCTTCGCCACCTTGCCGAGCTGCAACGGAAAATCGCTGCAAAACGGGCCGCCGCTTCCTCGCCCTCGGAACAACCGGCCGCCGCTCCTTAAAAACAAAAAGCGGGAGGAAACCTCCCGCTTTTTGTAAAAAAGGGGGTCGCTCAACTTGACCCCTTCTCTATACTAATGACCCCGACTAACGAAGATGGTTGATAAACCTGCCCCAAGCTTCAGCAGGGAGATCCTTTGGTCTTTTGACTGTGTGAATATACTTTTGGCAGGCTTCGACAAGAGAGGGTAAGTCACTCTCTCGGTCATAGGCTTTCGTTTCATCCATTGCCTTTAAGAATTCTCTAATAGCAACTTCAAAATCACCCGCATGGCTGGGTTGAATCTCAGCCAAACTAATTTTCACTCGTTTCCGATCTGTTTCTAGTTTAAGAAGCCTCCCTTTGGCATCATATGCTTTGTAACTTCCTTTCTTAACGTCAATCGGCTCAAGTTGTAATTCGGTATCCTCCACCGACTTAAAAATTCCAATATCAAGATCTTCAACAACGAAAATTGGAGACATTGGCTTATCCATCTAGAAACCCCTGTGCCATTTAATACCCTCCTGGAACGGTCTTTCCATCAGGCACTGCTCACCGCTGAATAACCCGACACTCCAAAGGCTGCTGCAATTTCCCCCTGCCTCATCCCTGCCAGTCTCCGGCACAGTAGATTGCAATTGCCCGCGCCTCATTCCGCTCGCCCCGCCGACTCCGCTTTATCTCTGCTTCGCTCTTCCCATACACGCGCATCACGGCCTGAAGACACGCTTTAGCCTCGGTTCATCAGGTGGTAGTAGGCGCCGGGGAACTCTATGGGCAGGGGTCGGGACATACGAATCGTTTTATCCTCTCTTCGACTTCATGATGACTAAAAGTTGAGCCAAGGGCAGACTTGACCCCTTCTTGATATCCTCTCTTCACCTTCGTGATGGCTAAAGTTGAGCCATGAGCAGACTTGACCCCCTTCTCTCTCATACTCTCATCTTCTCTTCGCCTAAAGGCGAGGGGGTTTCTATCATCCCCGAATGAGACACTAACAATTTTTGCACTCAACTGTGGGATTAATCGATTTAATAGTAGAAATAAAATCGTAGAAACCATCCATCTTATTAATCAACTGTATTGCCCCTCTAGAATAGCGAAGCCTTATAAAACCATAGCTCAAATAAACTCCTTTGATGCTTTTAATCTCATGTGGAGAAATAACCGTTCGCTTAAGGAAACTTCGGAATTCTATAGAATTATGATCATAAATTTTAATTTCATAGGGTATCTTTAAATATCCCCACCATACCCACAATAACGCAAGCAGACCAAAAACCGTAAATCCCCTCTCCGTTAGACCTGATGAAGATCTAGTCAGTTCAGAAATGGCAACAAATATCCAGAAAAGCGTTGCCAAACCTAAAACGGAAAAATTAAAAACCAAAATTATTTTTGATAATTTATAAATTTTCATAAATAAGATTACGGCAAATGATCATGACGTATCTGAAAAAAGGGGACAAGCTGACCCAACTCGGCTTCACTAAAGGGCTAAATATATGGCTCATACTCAATGAATTGTTTCTTCCCTATTCCCAGAATCCCTCTCCAAGAATTAGACCCACGATCCGACCACCGACCAGACGAAAGCTCTAATTCCCCATTTGACCGGACACATTTATTTTTTGATATCCATACTTGTTCTTTAATTCGTCCACTTGCGACTGACTTACATATGTCGATTACTTTATCAACAGATATTGGAATCTCATTAAACTGCATTCCCATTCCCATAGCCACGTCAAATGTCCCATAGTTTCCAATCCTAAATTCCAGAGGGCTTGCCTTGCTCTTAAAAGGCTTAATCTTCACTACGGATTCGTATTCTCCATGCTCTTCCTTAACATCGACGACACCTAGGGGTAAACTTGATAACCAATCGTGTATTGCGTTTAAAACAATTTCTTTGTTTTCTTTACTAACATCCATAAATTCTTCTCTCTCCGGGACCATTTACCACAAAGGTCCTCTTGGGCCAGGGATTCGAGTACGATGCCAATGTCCTGAAGTTCCTGGAATCCACAGCTCCCTCAATTCAAAAAATCAAAAGTAAAGATACGACCCCCCTTATCTGCACTTTCCCTTCTACTTCTGCACTCCTTCCCTTTAATGATCTGAAACCACTTCAAATGTAGCTGTATTAGATTTCACCTCCCCTATCCAGGCATCTACACCAAACTCTTTACCAGTATGATTGTTCTTATAAGTAGCTGTGATCTTATATGTTCCAGTTTCCTTTGTAGATAGGTAGAGCCACCGGACATCTTCAAACGCCTCGAATGTTTGGCCGCCTTGGACTTTTACAAAGTCTTGTTTATTTAAGTCAGGTCTCCGCGGTTCGAAACGAATCGGTTGAGGAATTGACTTCCCACTTGGGGAAACAGCATCCACATTCAGATCAGAAAGAGAGGGAGAGTAATTGTATCCTCTATTGAGCCACACGGTATACGGCGAGAGATTCTTAAAAAGAATCTTGATGTGAAAGAGTCGATCGCTAGCAAGAAACTTCGGCATTGTGGGTGCAATTTCTAATTCAATTGCTGTTTTTAATTCTTCTGGACTTGGTTTCGGGCTCACTGAACAACCTACCAGACTCCAGACACAGATAAGAATAATAAATAGGTAGTATTGCATTCGAAGATGATTCATTTGACCTATATATAGTTGAGCCGTGAACAGACTTGACCCTCTTCTATTGTTTCAGAACTATTTCAACAGAACTATGGGAATAGTTTCGCATTGCTATATGGGAAACGGATCGACTTGGCTCTAGTCGTATGCCATTCTTCTTTTTTGAACGAATAGCATATATCGAATGATCTGTTGTAAATACCCGCTCGTTCTGGAAAACCTTGCCAGCAAGTCATAATCAACTCATCATCTTTCAGTTGGATATCGTGCCGTAAGCAGGTAATACCTTCTTTCATAATCATTGATCTTAAGGAACTCAGTGTTTTTTGTGTCATGGTAGCAAGAACCGGAGAATAAGAGGGCTTCATCTTCTTGGCCAGTCGTTTTAACTCCTTTTTCGCCACGCGGGTAATGAGTCTCTCAATGATAGCTGCCCCTAATCTTCTGTTGCGCACATACATCCCCGTAAACTCATCGTCATGCGAATGATAGCTAACACTTGCACCCAACCCTGAGGGCACTACTGGTTCCTTTTCATATGAAAACCTGAGGTTGTGAATATTAAGTCTCGTTTTAATTTCAGCTGTCGGCTCAAAATCACAGTCAAACCACTCTAAGTCTCCACCTGATATCTCTCTTCTAAGGCGCTTCTCCATTCGCTGAAATTCTTGAAAGCTTAAAACCACACTGCCTTGTCGCAATGTTTTAAAAGAAATACCTTTTTTTTCGAATACCTGTCGGAGGTTATTGCTGTGATCCTGACCCCCATAGAATTCGCCTTTGTGGATTACGATGAACTTTCCATCTAAATGTTCTTTCAACATATCTATAACATCACGTAGAGGCAAAGGTCTGTGATAAATAAGTGACCACGTAGGATACCTCTTCAAATCCAAAACAAAACCCTTTGAAAAACTACTCAATGTGGCTCTCCTCCATATTAATTTAGTCAAAGGGGTCAAGTCTGCTCTTGGCTCATCTTTGGAGCCTTTGCTGAATGCGCCGATACCGGCTGACAATCTCTCTTCCTCTCCGCCTGTCCCAAGCTGTCGTAGAAGTAGCGCTGCTCGGCGTGGGCGAGGGAAGAAATAAGAAATACGGCTAGAAAGGTTATTGGTGCTTTTAGCATAACGGGTTCCGAATATTACTTTCTATGGCTACACAGACCCATTTCTCGACGGTCACTGCTTTTCCTCTTGCATCGGTGCAGAAGACTCAGGCAAGGGAACTTCAACATTGAATGGGTCACGAATGCCTAGAATCTCGACAACAACATTTCGACTGGCATCATAGTGAAGCTCACCACGTGGACAACGCTGTCCTAGAGGACAGGAAGGATCATCCGGATTAAACTTGTAGCTCAGATGCTGAAGCACTTCAGTTGCTGGTACAGGGATTGATTTGAGCGTTTGAATCTGTTGGCGATTATCAAGGTTCCGTAAAATGAGACGGAATTCCCAGATTGGGTATTTTTCTCGGTCATACGTAGGCTCTATAGCCCCAATAGGAGGGAACATAAAGCCAGGAGATCTTTTTATAGTTTTTTTAGAATAAAGTTGTAATATACCTTTTTCAATACTAACCTCCGCTTCTAAGCGCCCTTCGATATCCCATCCCCCTCCCTCAGATAGACCAAAGAATCCCCAAAGGAAGCCCTCTCTCCCTTCGCGAACAAAGATTGTTTTGTCATTGCTAAGCATATCGGTCGTTGGCTTCAAATATTTTCTGTTGAGATACTCTATTATTCTGTATTCCTCTTTTCGAAGTAGCTCCTCCCAAGTCGCTTCAACCTCTTCCTTTGAAAGAGTCTTTGCCGAGGAGGTTCCAATCATCAGATAAAACCCAAAAATAGAGATAAAAACAATCACCCAAATTCGCATGGGGTTGAATTCGCATGGGGT
The DNA here is from genome assembly GCF_012184425.1 of Candidatus Manganitrophus noduliformans. Classification (NCBI taxonomy): domain Bacteria; kingdom Pseudomonadati; phylum Nitrospirota; class Nitrospiria; order Candidatus Troglogloeales; family Candidatus Manganitrophaceae; genus Candidatus Manganitrophus; species Candidatus Manganitrophus noduliformans. The sequence continues at coordinate 1,513,343 of NZ_VTOW01000001.1, read as the reverse complement.
CGCATCTTTACTTTTTACTTTCAAGCAATTGCTCCACCCGTTTTGCCGCTTCTTCGATCTTCGGTTGCGTCTGCATCCACCGCTTCAAATCCGCTCGGGCGCGACTGACTCGACTGTAACCATAAAACAGACAAGGAATTCGATTTCTGCTCGTTGCCCCTGAAAGTCACATGGTAGAGGGGATTCGAATAATTAATCCTCAATGACCGCGCCATGCTCCCTCAATTCAAAAAGTCAAAAGTAAAGATACGTCCGATCACACGATTAAGTTTTAGCCGACTCTCCCCTTTCTCCTTTTTCAGCTAGCAACTTGAGCAGGGTATTAAAAGCTTCCTCTGCATCTACGATGTGCATTTTAATCTCTTGTAGTGCTCCGCTAACTCCTCCAATATCATAAATACGATCATGTATTTTTTCATAGTCATCCGTCGGAGTTTGAAGCAATGCTGGCAAAATTTCATAGTATATTTCATAAAAGTTTCTAAAACAGTGTGGAATAGATGAGTAAAGTGCGCTATGCTCCAGTTTACTCAACTTCTGAGAAAGCTCCTCGTGCCAAGGAGCCAGAATGGTTTCCTCCCATTCTTTGACTATCCTGTTGAATTCTTTTTCTTTCTCGGTTTCCATCAGTAGCTCCTACTAATCAGCATGAAGTATCTTTTAGATTCTTCCAATGTCAGAGCGAGACGAGGTTAGCATTTTCGTCCACATTGGAGAAACGGTAGATCCAGGTTCATATCAGGAAAATGATGCAAATACCCGTCTAGGGGGTCAAGTCTGCTCTTGGTTCATCTTTGGAGCCGTTGCTGAATGCGCCGATACCGGCTGACAATCTCGCCTCCTCTCCGCCGCCAGCTGTCCCAAGCTGTCGTAGAAGTAGCGCTGCTCAGCGTGGGCGAGGGAAGCCGCAAGAAGTACGATTAGGAAAGTGATTAGCACTTTAGGCATAATGATTTTTGAACTTACTTTCCCCGTGTTTTAATTAGCTCAAATGTCTCGAAGAGCGCTGGATCATCATCCCAAGTGTGGCGCTCCCCATTAGCCTGGCGAAACCAAACAATGTTAGGCTCTTCTATTGAACCTGGCAGTACAGTCCAGACCTCCCCAGAAAGATAACGATTACCCGTAAAATGTCCCCTATGATCTCTTACCCGGATGTCTTTCCTCAACCGAACCTGATCTCCCCCTTTAAGACCACATCGATAGTTCTGAACTGAATAATCAGTTATAAGTCGAATTTCCCTTTTGCTTTTTTTATTCCTTGCCATACCACTCCTTAAAAGACTTGACCCCTTCGACAAATCCCTTCACTTTGTGGATTAGGCATTACCTCGTTCATCTTGCTCGTCTTCTCCATACCAGGTGAACCCTCCTCCCTGGGAAGGATTACGCTCGGAAGGATCAACAACAGAAACGCTTTCAACAATTATCTTTGGGGGATCAGAATGCTTATTCAATACAAGGTCTTGTAGCTCACTCTTAATTAATTCAATGGCTTGCCTTTTAGCATCTTCGAGACTGAATGAGTCGATCCATCTAGTTGTAAAAAAACCTACTTTTTCGACTTCATCATCAAACCTCATGAGATAATTCCGTCCCGCGAGGAAAACCTTATATTGTTTTATTACCATTTCAGCGTACCTCATAAAATTAACAAACTGACTGCATCCGCACGTGCTCGCATCTTTACTTTTTACTTTCAAGCAATTGTTCCATCCGTTTTGCCGCTTCTTCGATCTTCGGTTGCGTCTGCAAATCCGCTCGGGCGCCACTGACTCGACTGTAACCATAAAACAGACAAGGAATTCGATTTCTGCTCGTTGCCCCTGCAAATCACATGGTAGAGGGCGTCCGGATAATTGATCCTCAATGACCGCGCCATTTCCCCTCGCTTAATTCAGTAAGGCAAAAAGTCAAAAGTAAAGATACGCCCCCGCGACTATTGATTCATGTGATTATTTATACGCATACTCATTAAAAGATCTTTCAAAGCATCCATTTTTTTTCATCCGACGATATGCAATTTCAATAATGATGAAAAATATTACTAAGGCAAAAAAGATTTGACCTATTTCCATCCTAAGTTCAGAAATAGATGTTGGAACATCGCCTTTGAAATAAAAAATAACATCAATAAGATTCATGGCAACATGAAATAAAATACTCGGAATCAGTGATTTTGCGTGCTCATATAAATAAACAAGGATCATTCCCAACACAAAGAGACGTATATAGTCTGCACCGTGTATTAGCGCGAATAAAAATGAGGTAAGGAAACTAGCCACAAAGGGGCCGACTTTCTGTCTCATTGGACCATAGAGCAGCCCTCGGAAAAGAATTTCTTCAAAGACTGGCCTAAAAATTACAATAAAAAAGATGGGCAGCCATAATGACCATATGCCCCACTCATTTTTGAAAAATAGAAATTCTACGAAACTCTCTTCGGTAGCCTGATTCAGCAGTAAATCTTGTTGTCCATGTGATTCAAGAAAAAGTAAAAGTAAAAATAGTCCCTGTCCAATTAAAAGATATCCAACGATCCACCTCATACCGAAAACAAGACGAGGACCGAGATGGTTTAAAGTTAGTCCAAAAGCCCTGTAAGGTTGATAAATACCTATCTGAGGGAAAAGGAAAATACTGCTAAAGATAAAAAACTCTAAAAGAATAGAGACGAAGATCACAGTGGATTGCCTCAATAGCAGCCCCAATGCTGACACGAGAAACAACGCTATTAATAAGCCAGTTAAAACCCAGATTCCGGTCCAAATACTCCAACCCTGATGGTCAAAAAGAGTTTCCTGACTAGGGTGTTTACCTTTTTTTAAAGATAAAACCCAGCCAACTCCCCAAAGAGCCGCCAAAAATATCAATAATTCATGCCATTCCATGAAAAATTCCTTGATTACTCTCTACCGCACAAAAATATCCATCCAAAGGGATCCAGTCTGCTCTTGACTCATCTTTGGAGCCGTTGCTGAATGCGCTGATACCGGCTGATAATCTCTCCTCCTTTCCCAATCTCTACAAACTTCCCCACTGCACTGCTCACCGTGGGACAACCCGGTTCAACTCAGAAATCCCATTCAAGGATATCGGCGTAGCCAAAAGGTGTCAAGGAAGGTTGGGTGCTTAGGTGGGGGCTGAAACGAGGAAACAACACACAGCAATAAAAATAAAAAAGGGCAGGCCCGCCGGCCTGCCCTTACGAAACTGTGATCGATCAGATTATTGGCCAAGCATCACTTCCCGCCAGAGCATGGCCGACATTTCTTTGACATTCTTTTTTCTCTTTTCGCGTTCCGTGAAGGGCGGCGGGAAAAACGAGTCCGGCATGAAAAAATTGAGGAAGGGCGGACAAATAAATTCGGGAGGGACCTTGGAGGGGAATATGCGAACATCCAAAAAAAAGCGAGAGGAAGAAAATTCCTCTCGCCTTCGTTTTTAAAGGAAAAATTTCTCTACTGAATAATCGTCAGCTTAATCTCATTCGAATTCCGCACCGAGATCAGCCCCGCCAGTGTCTTTGCAATATTCATGAACGTCTGGGCCTGAGGGGACTTCGGATCGGCCACCACGATCGGCATGCCGGTGTCTCCCCCTTCTCGAATGGCCGGATCGATCGGAACCTCTCCTAAGAAGGACACCCCCAGCTTCTCCGCCGCCGCTTTCCCGCCGCCGCGGCTGAAGATCTCGGTCTTCTCATGGCAATGCGGACATTCGAAGAAGCTCATGTTCTCGACGATGCCGAGAACCGGCACATGAACCTTCTGGAACATCGCCAAGCCCTTTTTGGAATCAAGCAGCGCGACCTCCTGAGGGGTCGTCACGATGACGGCCCCGGTCAGCGGGACCAGCTGCGCGATGGAGAGCTGCGCGTCGCCGGTCCCCGGCGGAAGATCGACCAGGAGATAATCGAGATCCCCCCAAATCACATCCCGGAGGAACTGCATGATGGCGCCGTGGACCATCGGCCCCCGCCAGATCATCGGGGTGTCTTCCGGAACGAAGAAGGCCATCGAGATCAGCTTGACCCCATGGCTTTCCGCCGGGAGGAGCTTCTCCCCCTCCGGCTTCGGAGGAGACTTGATCCCCATCATCAACGGCACGTTCGGGCCGTAGATGTCGGCATCCATCAACCCCACCCGGGCGCCGGTCTGCGCCAGGGCCACCGCCAGATTGACGCTGACGGTCGATTTGCCGACCCCCCCTTTCCCGCTGCTGACGGCGATCGTATTCTTCACCCCCGGGATGAAATTCTCTTTCACCTGGCTTTTTCCGGCGGTCACGTTGGCGGTGTAGTTGACGTCGATCTTGCCGACCTCCGGAACGTGTTGCCGCAACGCCTTCTCGGCGCGGTGGGTGATCTCATCCTTCAGCGGGCAGGCGGGGGTCGTCAGGACGACGGTGAAGGAAACATTGTTTCCATTCACTTGGACCTCTTTGACCATGTTCAAGGTAACGATGTCCTTGAACAACTCCGGCTCAATCACATGACTGAGCGCTTTCATCACTCTCTCTTCGGTAATTGCCATACTTCCTCCCGCAGCCAAAAAAGGCCAAATTTTTCCTCAGTATAACACACGCGGAGACGCGTTTGTCAAAGAGGGAGAATCCGATCCGAAATCGAGGTCCGGAAAGCTGGAGCGTGATTTGCCATCGACCTTCAGCGTCCCTGATGACCCACTCATTGGCCAATCCGACAGGTTCGCCGGGTCGGCGAAGATTTATCTCCTGGAATGCCTCGTTCTCTTCCGCAGCTTCCGGTACTTGTGTTTTCGCATCTTCTTTCTTCTCTTTTTCACAACACGCGACATACAGTCTCCTTATTTGATTAAATTGCGGATCTCATCAACCCGCCTGTAGCGGAATTTTTCCTCGCTTTTCCCGGACGATGAGGACCGGACACGCGCCATACTCCATCACCTTCAGAGGAACACTCCCCAGAAAAAACTTTCTCACGGCGGAGCTGCCGCTCGCCCCCATGACGACGATATCATGGTCTTTCGCCTCCGCGATGATCTCTTGCGAAGGAGGACCGACCCGGACCTTCAATTTCGCTTCAATGCCCATCTGCGCCAAGATCATTTCGGCCCGGCGCGCGCTCTGCAGCGCCTCTTCGCGCCGGCTCTCATCCTCCGCCACCGAGAGGACCGTCACCTTCGCCCCCAACACCCGGGCCATCTCGGCCCCCGCAATCTCCGCCTTCTCGGCCAGATCGGAACCGTCGGTGCAGAGAAGGAAGTTATGATCCTGCCGTATGTTCTTCGCGATCAGAACGCTGCAGGCGGCCAGATCGGCGACGCGGAGCGCGGTGCTTCCGACGAAATAACTGCCGATCCCGCGCCCCCCTCCGGAACCGAGAATAATCAGGTCGTAACCGCCGACCTGGGCCTCTTCTAAAATCTGCTCGACCGGATCGCCCTCCCGGAGACGAAGCCGGACGTTTTCGCCGCCGGCCCCGACCAGGTAGAGCTCCGTCGCCCCCTGGACCCCTCCCTCAAAGGCCCGGCTGTGCTTCTCTTTGGACAAGGGAACCTGGGTGAGTCCGACTTCATCCAAGATTTCCCGCGCCCGGGTCAAATAATCGACGCCGGGAATATCGAGGTCCCACGACGACAGCTTCTTACGTGTGGCGGTCAACTGCACCCGCTCCGACGAGGAGATCGGTCTTCGGACGTGCAGCACGCTGACGTCGGCATTCATCCCCTTCGCCAGCCTTCCGCCGAAACGGATCGCCGCTTCCGCCAACTCTTCCCCGTCGGTGCACATTAAAAATTTCATGATCGACCGTCAAATCCCAAGCATCCTCCAGTATCCCGCGCTGATCAACAGGAGGAGAAGGAAAGAGACCAAAACCAATTTCCATCCGGCCTTGAGGAAATCGGTCCGATTCAGATAGCCGCCGCCGTAGATGATGTTGCATGCCGGCGACGCGACCGAGGTCAAATAGACGAACGACGTCGAAATCACCGTGACAAATCCGGCCTGGACGATCGAGGTCCCCGAAAGGCTCGCGATCTGGAGGGTGATCGGGCCGAGCATCCCCACCGTCGCCCCGCTGCTCATGAAGGAGGAGAGGACCACCGTCATCAGACTCATCGCCGCCAGCAGGGGGACACCCTGATGGATGCCGATCGGCTCCACCCAGGTCAGGAACGACTTCGCGATCCACTCCGCCACCCCGGACTGCTTCATCATGATGCCGAGGGAGATCGCCCCGCCGTAGACTAGGATCGTTCCCCAATTGACGTTGTTATTCAGATCCTCCCAGCGCACCACCCCGGCCACCATGAAAAGAAGAACACCGATCAGGGCGGTAATGCCGAGGCCGATTTGATCCGAGATCGTCATCCACATCACCACGGTGATCAAAAAGATGCCGATCGTCACCCAATCCTGCCGGGTCAGTTTCCCCTCTTCCTCTACCTTGGCCCGAAGGGCCGAAATCGCCGGGGAGAGATCCTTCACCTCCGGCGAAAAGGAGCGATAAAGGACATAGGCCACGAACGGAATTTCCAGCAGGATGATCGGATAAGCGGCGACCACCCATTGAAAATAGGTTAAATTCAACCCGAAGAGCTCTTTCCAATAAGCGAGCATGATCGCGTTGCGCGCCCCTCCGGAAGGGGTCCCGATCGCGGCGATCATCGCCCCATACGCGATGGAGAGCATCAGGAGAATCGAAAGATTCTTCACTTTCTTCCGATCGTCCGATGTAAACTTGATCAGGGCGACCCCGACCGGCAACATCATGGCCGACACGGTATGCTCTCCGATGAAAGAAGCAATAACGGCGGAAACGGAAACCAAGCCGAGCACAATCCGCTCGATCCGGGGTCCTGTCAACCGGACGATCGCCAGGGCGATCCGCTTATCGAGGTTCTGCTTGACGATCGCCGCGGCGATCATGAGCGACCCCATGATAAAAAAAACGGAGTCGCTCATAAACGACTGAGCCACGCCGGTCGGTTTTTCAAGCCCCAGGAGGACCTGAGAGACCGCAATAAAGAGGGCGACCCCCGGGAGCGGCACCGGCTCGGTCATGAAGAAGATGAAGGCGACGACCACCAAGGCCAGCGCCTTCATTCCGACCGGCGTCAGGCCCTCCGGAACCGGGATCATCAACATTACAAAACCGACAGCAAGACCGATGAAGATCCATTTCCGTTTCAGGAGTTCCGACACCAATGCCATTCAAATGACCAAGAAACGCAGGAAAATTTTTTTTGTAACAAGAATGGCCGAAAAAGTCAACCGACAAAGATGACTTGACCCCCTTCTCCATCCCACATTATAATCGGACGATTATCAACAATATAGCGAATTCATTACATTGAGAGGAGGAAGACCATTCAGAAGTATCGGCGTTCCCTAATCCAACCCATTCGGACCAAAGATCACCCTGCGCGCGACCGCCGCGATGCGACGTTCGCGCCCGTTCTGCTTGTTCGCCGGGCCGGGTTTTTCCTCTCCCTGCTTTTCTTCTTCCTTGCAGGGTGCGCAACCACCCCGACGCAGCCCTCTCCCGTATCCGAGCAGGTCGACCGGATCCGGCAAGCCGTCGTGAGTATAACAGAATCGTATGAGAAAAAAGATGAAAAAAAGTTCCTCTCGAGCCTCGACCCTTCCTTCAAGTCGCTTCCTTCCTTCAAGGAACAGCTCCTCAGAGACTTGGCGACATTCTCCGAAATGAAGATCGACATGAAGATTGACCGCGTTGAAGTGCGCCAAGAATCGATCTCGACCGCCGTCCATTGGGGAGGGGTCTGGAAGAGGGAACCGGGTGCCCCTCCCCTTGAGAAGAAAGGGCACGCCCTTTTTGTTTGGACCACCGGAGAAACCCCGCTTCTTTTGGAAATCCGGGGCGATCCCCCCTTTGGGATTATCCAAGGAGGGATTTAAAGTGGCCGGACCTTCTAAATCGCCCCCCCCGATCACCACCGATTTCTTAATCATCGGAAGCGGCGTGGCGGGCCTTCGCGCGGCCATTGAAGCGAGCCGATATGGAGAGGTGATCGTTCTCAATAAAGGGTGGGGGAATGAATCGAACTCCGCCTTCGCGCAGGGGGGGATCGCCGCCGCCCTCAGCGAAGAGGGGGAGGAGATCCAGTCCCATATCGAGGACACGATCGACGCCGGGAAGGGGCTCTGCCGCCCGGAAGCGGTCCGGATCTTGGTCGAAGAGGGGCCCCAACGGATCCACGAGCTTATTGCGTGGGGGGCCGAGTTCGACAAAGTGGGCGATCGATATGCCTTCGCCCGGGAGGGGGCGCACCGGCAGAGCCGGATTCTGCGCGCGAAGGGAGACGCCACCGGAAATGAAATCGTCCGGGCGCTCGTCGAGGAAGCCAAGAAGCGGCCGAACATTTCCGTCCGAAACGGCCACTTCACCCTCGATCTCTTCATCACGACGAAAGGCCGAAAACGGGTCTGCGGCGGCGCCTGGGTCCTGGATGAACGGGCGGCGCGGCCGGTGCTCTTCAAATCACGCGCCGTCATTCTGGCCACCGGGGGAGCGGGCCAGGTCTACCGCCGCACCACGAACCCTCCGGTCGCCACCGGAGACGGCCTCGCGATGGCGCTTCGGGCCGGCGTCTCCCTCGAAGACATGGAATTCTTCCAATTCCACCCCACCGCCCTCTCCCTTCCCTCGGCCCCCTGTTTTCTCATCTCCGAGGCGATGCGGGGAGAAGGGGCGGTCCTCCGGGACGCCGACGGAAAGCCGTTCATGGATCGGTATCATCCCGATAAAGAGCTGGCCCCGCGCGATGTCGTCACCCGCGCCATCTGGGATGAAATGCAACATGGGAAAATTCAAAACGTCTTCCTCGATCTGACCCATCTGAAGGCAAGCTTCGTCAAAGAACGCTTTCCGATGATCTATGCGACCTGCCTCCAGTACGGCATCGATATCACGCGTGATCGGATCCCGGTGGCTCCCAGCGCCCACTACCTGATGGGAGGAATTAAAACCGGCCTTTCCGGAGAAACGTCCCTCCCCGGACTCTGGGCGGTGGGGGAAGTGGCCTGCACCGGCGTTCATGGCGCCAATCGACTGGCGAGCAACTCTCTTTTGGAAGGATTGGTCTTCGGCATGCGGGTCGGTCAGGCGGTCGCCCAGACCCCTTGCGCCGCGGAAGGGCCGGAGATCCCGCCGAAGCGCTTCAAACCGGCTTCCGACGACCGATACCTCCTGGTCCAAAAGGAGCTTCGGGAAACGATGTGGAATCACGTCGGAATCATTCGGAGCGAATCCTCTCTCCTGGAGGCGATCGAGAGATGGAAAAGATGGGATTGGGTCTTAAGGAAACCGGCTTTTTCCAGGTTGACATTGGAAACCCGGAATATGCTGATCGCCTCCGCTGCCATGATGGAGGCGGCCTTGAGAAGAAAAGAGAGCATCGGCGCCCACTATCGCGAAGACTTCCCTTCCCCGAAGGAAGGGCCTTCACGGGGCCATATCGACCTGACCCGCGCCTCGTTGAGAAAGCGATTCTCGGAAATCTAAACGATCGGTTATTCGCTGAATTGCTTCAGAGGAAGGTTGGAGTATTTCTCCGGACGGTTGGTATAAACGATCTCTCCGGTGGGTCGCGTCCCTTTGAAGACCGGCAGCCCTTGCGCTTTCTTTCCTAAATAACCTTTGTAGAAACGCAGAACCCGTTCCACATAAATCTGTGTCTCTTCAATCGGGGGGATGCGGCCGTGTTTCAAAACATTCCCCATCCCGGCATGATAAGCGGCCAACGACAGGACCAAATCGTTGTTGAAGGTGCCGAGCAGATATCGAAGGTACCGGATTCCCCCCCGAATATTTTCCTCCGGATCGAACGGATCGCTCAAACGGAGATCGGCCGCGGTCGCGGGCATCAATTGCATCAATCCGAGCGCGCCGGCCGATGAAACCGCAGAGGCATTAAAATCGGACTCCGCCCGAACGACCGCTTTGATCAGGGCCGGCTCCATCCCTTGTTCCCTCGCCTCTTTTTCAATCAAACCGAGGATTTTTTGCCGCTGATCTTTTCCGATATAAGATCTTTTCTTTTGGCCGCCTTGGAGTCTTCGGTATCGGGGATCGGTCGGAACATTCGTAAAATGGACGGTGCCCGACTCATCGACGTACTGGAAGACCTCCATGGAAAAAACCTGGGTGGGAACCAGCAATAAAATCAGTAGAAGAATCCGCAACTTCATCTCGTTCAGCTTGACCTCCGTAGTGTTGAAAAGGGTACCATTCGGCGATCCTTCTGTCAATTCAGGTTGACCTTGAATTGACTCCGGGAGAAGCTTATATTGAAATTAAACGGTTGATTCTACAAGGAGGTTCCGATGCGCTTAGACCGGTTGACGACGAAGGCCCAGGAGGCGTTTCAGGAGGCACAAAAGAAGGCGGAATCGTCTTATCACCAGCAGATCGACGAGGTTCACCTGATACTCGCCCTCATCGAGCAGAAAGAGGGGATCGTTCCGACCCTGTTGAAGAAAATGGGTACTCCCTTAGAGGCGCTCCGGGCCAAGTTGAATGACCGGCTGAAGGCCATTCCCGAAGTCCGCGGTCCCGGATCGGTCGGCCAGGTCTACATCACGCAGAGCCTCGCCTCCCTGGTGGAACGGGCGGAGAAAGAGGCGGAACAGCTGAAAGACGAATACATCAGCACCGAACATCTCTTTTTGGGCCTCCTCGATCCGAAGAGTTCGGTCTACCCGATCCTCTCCTCGTTCGGCGTACAGCGGGACAAGGTTCTCGCCGCCTTGGTGGAAGTCCGCGGATCCCATCGGGTCACCGACCCCAATCCGGAGGAAAAGTATCAGGCGCTGGCGAAATATTCTCGAGATTTAACCGACCTGGCCCTCCGGGGGAAACTCGACCCGGTGATCGGCCGGGACGAAGAGATCCGCCGGGTGATCCAGGTCCTCTCGCGCAGGACAAAAAATAACCCGGTCCTGATCGGAGAGCCCGGTGTCGGAAAAACCGCCATCGTCGAAGGGCTCGCTCAGCGGATCGTCTCGGGGGATGTCCCGGAAAGCCTCAAGAACAAACGGGTCCATGCGCTCGACATGGGGGCCCTCATTGCCGGCGCCAAATTCCGGGGGGAATTCGAAGAGCGCCTGAAGGCGGTCATCAAAGAGGTGGTCGACTCCCAGGGAGAGGTCATCCTCTTCATCGACGAGCTCCACACGCTCGTCGGCGCCGGGGCCGCAGAGGGGGCGATGGATGCCTCCAACATGCTGAAACCGCCGTTGGCGCGCGGCGAGCTTCGGTGCGTCGGGGCGACGACGATCGATGAATACCGCAAGCACATCGAGAAAGACCCCGCCCTGGAGCGACGGTTTCAGCCGATTCTGGTCCAAGAGCCGACGGTCGAGCAGACGATCTCGATCCTGCGCGGCCTGAAGGAAAAGTATGAAGTCCATCACGGCGTACGGATCAAAGATACCGCGCTGGTCGCCGCCGCCGTTTTATCCCATCGGTACCTCACCGATCGCTTCCTGCCCGACAAGGCCATCGACCTGATCGATGAGGCCGCGTCACGGCTGCGGATGGAGATCGATTCGATGCCGACCGAGCTTGATGAGATTTATCGAAGGATCCGGCAACTCGAAATCGAGATGGAAGCGGTCAAAAAAGAAAAAGATCAGGCCTCGAAGGAACGCCTCCAAAAAATCGAGAAAGAGCTCTCCGATCTGAAGGAGGAAGCAAACCAGCTCTCGGCGCACTGGAAAGCCGAGAAGGAGGCGATCCAAAAAATCCGCTCCCTAAAAGAAGAAATCGAGCAGACCCGAATACAAGCGGAGCAGGCCGAACGGACGGGCGATCTCGGCAAAGCGGCGGAGCTTCGCTACGGCAAGCTGATCAGCCTGGAAAAGCAACTGGAGGAGGAGAATCGTCGTCTTCGGGAGACACAGTCTGAAACGAAAATGCTGAAAGAGGAGGTCGATGAGGAGGACATCGCCGAAATTATCTCGAAGTGGACCAACATTCCGGTCTCCCGATTGCTTCAAGGCGAGGTGGAGAAGCTCATCCATATGGAAGCGCGCCTTCACGAACGGCTGGTCGACCAAGAGGAGGCGATCGCCGCGGTCTCGAATGCGATTCGACGTGCAAGGGCGGGGATTTCGGACCCGAACCGCCCGCTCGGCTCCTTCATCTTTTTGGGACCGACCGGGGTCGGTAAAACCGAGCTGGCGCGCGCGCTGGCCGAATTTCTCTTCGATGACGAACAGGCGATGATCCGGATCGATATGTCGGAGTATATGGAGAAACATGCCGTCGCCCGTTTGATCGGAGCCCCTCCGGGTTACGTTGGATACGATGAGGGAGGGCAATTGACCGAAGCGGTCCGGCGAAGGCCTTACGCCGTCATTCTCTTCGATGAGATCGAGAAGGCCCACCCCGACGTCTTCAGCATTCTGCTTCAGGTTCTGGACGATGGACGACTCACCGATGGAAAAGGCCGGACGGTCGATTTCACCAACGCCATTCTGATTATGACCTCGAACATCGGAAGCCAGCAGATCCAGGAGCTGACCGGAAATGAGCGGGAGATGAGAAACGAGGTCCTTCGCATCCTGAGAGCCGCGTTCAAGCCGGAGTTCCTCAACCGGGTCGACGACATCATTATTTTCCATCCGCTTCAGAGGGAACACCTGGAGAAGATCATCGACATTCAATTGAAACGATTGCAAGAGCGCCTCGCTTCAAAAAGGATTACGCTCACCCTCACCCCATCGGCCAAACAATATCTGGCCCGGGAGGGATACGATCCGGTTTTTGGGGCACGGCCGCTGAAGCGGGTCATCCAGCGGGATATCCTCAATGCGCTCTCCGTCAAAATCCTGGAAGGGGCCTTCAAAGAAGGGGATCATATCGAGGTCGACGTCGCGGATGATAAAATTGTATTTCGTACCGTTTCGGAATATGATAAATCTGTTGACAAGAAATAAAGGGCTGTGGTAGACAGGGAGGTCACTTTCGCATCGTTTCAATCCGGCATCCCTCAATCCCCCACGCGGAGCACCCATGGCCCCTGATATTCTCCTCGTCCACAAAGATGAAGCGCTTCTCGCGCTCTTTCAAAAAGAGGTCAGTAAGAACACCACCGTGACCTCTTCCACCACTTCGTTGAAATCCCACGCCAGGAACGGCCATCCCCTCATCATCATTGATACGGAAGGAGATTGGGACCGGGAGATCAAAACACTTGAAAAATTAAGAGGAGAAGGGAAAGAGTTCTATGCCATCATTGCTTCCCCTTCCCTCCTAATGAAAACCCTGAAACAGATTCGTGAGACGGCCCTCAATCTTCACTCCAAAACGCTCAACCAACGGGAGAACCCCCTTGAAAAGTCGAACGGACACGAACCCAATTTGGCCGAGCTCGTGGAGAGGAAATTGGGCGACTTCGTCCGGAAAATCAAAAACTGTGAGGTCAAAAACCTCTACAGCCTGCTCATCCAGGAATTTGAAAAGCCGCTGATTACGCTCGCCCTTAAAGAGACCAATGGAAACCAGATCCAGGCGGCCCTTTTACTGGGGATGAATCGGAATACCCTTCGAAAAAAAATCAAGGAACTCAAAATCACAGTAACGAAGAAGAAATAACCGACGGATCGGCCTCGCTTTCGGTTGGTCTCACGCGGGTTACCTCTCCCAACTGCCCCTTTTCACTTGACAATCTGACCTCGTTTCTATAGGATTAGGTAAAATTTTGTCTCAGATAGGCGCGTAGCTCAGGGGGAGAGCGCTTGCTTGACACGCAAGAGGTCGGCGGTTCAAAACCGCCCGTGCCTACCACTTTCTGGCCTTTCGATTTCACCGCCTCCATTCGAAAGACCGATTCCTTTGCAAATAAAAGGCATCTTTAACAATGCGGATGCCTTTTATTTGTTTTTTATTTTAGAGATGTGTCTCGATGTCTGAAGCAACACTTCGTTTAGAAAACCAAACCGAGAAAAAGGTCCCTCTCGGAACCACCTTTTTTGATCTGGTCAAATCCCTCGGCAAACTCAAAGAGGTGATCGCCGTCCGCGTGAACGGGCAGCCGCGGGACCTTTCTGCAAAAGTCGAGGGAGATGCGGAAATCGACTTTCTGACCTTCGATTCGACGGAGGGGAAAGAGGTCTACCGCCATAGCTCCGCCCATCTGATGGCGCAGGCGGTGAAAGAACTCTTCCCGACGGCGAAGATGACGATCGGCCCCCCTATCGAAGACGGCTTTTATTACGATTTTGATTTCGAGCGGCCCTTTACCCCCGAAGATCTTGAGAAAATCGAAGCAAAGATGGTGGAGATCACCAGACGCGATCTTCAGATTTCCCGCATGGAGCTCTCGAAAGAAGAGGCGGTCCGGCTTTTTGAGGAGCGGGGTGAGTCCTATAAAGTAGAATTGATCCAAGAGATCGAACCGCCGATTTCGGCTTACCGCCAGGGCGATTTCATCGATCTCTGCATGGGTCCGCATCTCCCCTCCACCGGAAAGGTAAAAGCGTTTAAGCTGATCTCCAGCGCCGGCGCCTACTGGCGCGGCAGCGAAAAGAACAAGATGCTCCAGCGGATCTACGGAACGTCATTTGCTAAAAAAGACGCGCTCGACGCCCATCTGAAGAAACTGGAAGAAATCAAAAAACGGGACCATCGGAAGCTCGGCAAAGAGCTCGACCTCTTCTCTTTCTCCGACGAGATCGGCCCCGGATTAGTCCTCTGGCACCCGAAGGGGGCGATCATTCGAAAGACGCTGGAAGATTTCTGGCGCGAGGCCCACGTCAAGTCGGGTTATGAGTTGGTTTATTCGCCCCATATCGCCCGGCTCGATCTCTGGAATCAGAGCGGCCATCTCCAGTTTTACAAAGAGAACATGTACGCGCCGATGGACATCGACGGGATGCCTTTCGAACTCAAGCCGATGAACTGTCCGTTTCACATCATGATCTACAAGTCGCACCTTCGAAGCTACCGGGACCTTCCTTTTCGCTGGGCCGAGTTGGGAACGGTCTACCGATACGAGCGCTCGGGGGTTTTGCACGGACTGCTCCGGGTGCGCGGGTTTACGCAGGATGACGCCCACCTCTTCTGCCGTCCCGACCAGATCGAGTCGGAGATCTTGAAGGTCCTCGACTTCACCACTTTCGTTTTGAAGACGTTTGGCTTTGAGAGCTACGATGTCTATCTCTCGACCCGGCCCGAGAAATATGTCGGAAGCCTTGAGCGGTGGGAGCAAGCGACCGCGGCGCTCGAAAGCGCGTTGAAGCAGAAAGGCCTGGCCTATCAGATCGACCCCGGAGAGGGAGTTTTCTACGGCCCCAAGATCGACATGAAAATCAAAGATGTCCTCGGGCGGTCGTGGCAATGCACCACCATCCAGGTTGATTTTAATCTCCCCGAACGATTCGGCATCACCTATCGCGGGGAAGATGGGAAAGAGCACCAGCCGATCATGATCCACCGGGCCCTGATGGGATCGATCGAACGCTTCTTCGGCATCCTCATCGAACACTATGCAGGGGCCTTTCCGACCTGGCTCTCGCCGGTTCAGGCGAAGATCCTTCCGATTACCGAGCGGCAGCGGGACTATGCGGGGCAGATCCAGCAACGGCTCGGTGAAGCGGGCGTCCGATGCGAGGTCGATGATCGGAACGAGAAAATCGGATTGAAGATCCGCGAAGCCCAATTGATGAAGGTTCCCTATATGTTGGTGGTCGGGGATCGGGAGGCGGCCGATCAGACCGTCGCCGTCCGAAATCGCGCCGGAGAGAGCACGACCATGACGTTGGACGCGTTTGAGAAGAAAATTTTAGAAGAGATCACAACCCGAACCACGTAGGGGCGTATTGCAATACGCCCCTTACGGCGACCAAACGAATAATCTAAGGAGGCTTCTATCGTCGCAAAATTAAGGGTCAATTTAGAAATCCGGGCAAGAGAAGTTCGGGTCATCGGCCCCGAAGGGGAGCAGTTGGGAATCATGTCGTCGCGCGACGCCACCAAGAAGGCGGAGGAGTACGGACTCGATTTGGTTGAAGTCGCTCCCACCTCCGCGCCCCCTGTCTGCCGGATCATGGACTTCGGCAAGTACAAGTATGAGCAGAGCAAAAAAGAGCATGCCGCAAAACTCAACCAAAAAGGAACCCACGTCAAGGAGGTGAAATTCAGACTCTTCACGGGGGAGCATGATCTTGACTTCAAAATAAAACATGCCAGAGACTTCCTCTCCTCGGGCAACAAGGTGAAGACCACACTGATGTTTCGGGGAAGGGAAATGGCTTATCAGCAAAAAGGACGGGAGATCATGGCCCAGATCTTACAGCAACTCCAGGATGTGGGGGCGCCTGAAAATCCCCCGAGGATGGAGGGGAACAGTATGGTGATGCTCTTGATCCCCAAATTAACAAAGGAGAGTAAATGAGAACCAAATTGAAGACACATCGGGGCGCAGCGAAACGTTTTAAGATCACCGGGACCGGCAAAATTATGCGGAAGCAGGCGGGAAAGCGACACCTGCTCACCCATAAAGAGGCCAAGCGGAAGCGGGGTCTGGGAGGGGATGCTCCCGTTCACCCCGGAGAGGTCTCCGCGATCGCGCGACTGCTCCCGTACGGAAATTAGTTTCACTTAGAAAATCAGAACAGAAGGAGTTATAAAATGCCCAGAGCAAAAGGGGGTCCCAAAACCCGACAGCGCCGGAACGATCGCCTCAAGATGGCGAAAGGTTATTACGGCGGCAAAAGCCGGCTTTACCGAAGCGCCACGGAAGCCGTCGACAAATCACTTCTCTATGCCTACCGGGACCGGCGAGCGAAGAAGCGTGACTTTAGAGCCCTTTGGATTGCCCGGATCAACGCCGCCGTGCGAAGCGAGGGGATGACCTACAGCCGCTTTATGGAGGGGTTGAGGAAAGCAGGGATCTTGCTGAATCGAAAGATCCTCGCCGAAATGGCGGTTCACGATGCAACCGGGTTTAGCCGAATCCTCGCAACCGTCCAGGCAAAGATCAAAGGATAAAAAGGATCTCAAGAGAGATTTTAAGGGAAGGGGTGATGGATCGATCGTCCATCATCCCTTTTTATTTTGGTCGAGAGATTCAATGTCGATCTCAAACGCCGCCGCCGGCATTCCGATCTGCCACCGGGTCAGGACCTCAGGATCGATCTCACCGATAATTCCAGCCTCCCGCTCCCCGACGAAAATCGCCCCGGCCCGCCCCTCGATGAAGGTCGGGTGAGAGATCGCCTCCAATCGATAGCGAAGCGAAAGGTTGTAACAGAAGGCCTCCAGGACGGCGTGCAGTTCGGAGAAGTTGGCGGTCGGATGCGCCATCAACGCCGCGAGATGAACGCGGGTCTCCGTCTCTTCTCCCGACGCCGTGAACCGCGCCACCTCGCCGACCTCGAAAATCCGATGGGGATAAAAGGCCTTGGAGCTGGCGTTCTCTACCCGCAGCAACGACGGCAGAAGCCAAGGGCGCAAAATGGAAAAACGCTCCGTCATCGGATTTTTGATCTCGATCAGACGCCCTTCCGGCCGCTCTTTCCCCACCTGCTCGACTCGCATCCGCTCCACAAACTCCTGGCGGGAACCAAGGACATTCGAGAAGACCTCTTGAAGACCCAAGCCGACCATCTCCTCTCGAAGTCGGTCGGAGAGCCGCTCCAGCGGCGAAAGCGATCCGACGGTGAAGGTCGACGGCATCTCCGGCTCAAAATGGGCAATGCCGCGGCTGATCACGAAATCTTCGATCACATCGATCGGGTGCATCATGTCATCCCGATAGGGCGGGGCGGTCACCCGAAACGGCTTCCCTTCGCCGGAAAGGGTATAGCCGTAACGAGAGAGAAGAGAGGTCACCTCTTCCCGCGTCACCTTCTCCCCGAGCACCTGGTTGAAATCATCCAGGGTCACCTCCAAAGGAGCGGAGAAGTCGAGCGGCATCACGATCTCTCTTCCGAACGCGGTCTCCTCCGGGAATTGGACGGTGACCGGCTCGATCGTCGCCCCGCGGTCGGAAAGGTTGGCGGCAAAGATATTCAGCGCCAGCAACACCATCCGCAGATCACTCCCGGTCACTTCGACAAAAAGCTCGGAATCCCCCACCTGGACCTCCCCGATCTCGCGGCTGTTGATGATCGGCGGGAAGGAGAGGATCTGCTCTTTCGCATCGATCAAGATCGGATAACGATCGGCCCCCTTCAATGTGTGGGCGTAGGCCACTCCTTTCGGATGGCGTGCGAGGATTTCGGCAAGACTCATCGGTTGATCGAAGCCGAGCGGCGTGAAGCGGGTTTTCACCGGATCGGCCACTTCGTACCGGACCGGGAAGACAATTTTCGGAAGACGGTAAAGGCCGATCGAAACCGTCTGGCGTTTTCGCCCGAAGATCTCCGCCAGCTTCTCCTGAGTTTGGATGAGCTGAACCAGGATCGGATCGGTCACCCGCATCCCCCTCGCCACACAGGCCGCCAAATAGGGGCGGATCGACTTTAATTCCTTCGCCACCGTCACCTTCCGATCCGCTGTCCCCTTCCGATCGGTAAAAAATGGATGGTTCTTCCGCTTCGATTCGATCAGGAGGACCTGGCGCGCAATGCCCTCCGAGCACCAAAGGTCGGGACGGTTGCTGTCGTTTAATTCGATCTTGGCGGTATCTTCCTTGGGAAGAAAATCCTTCACCTCCCCCTTCACATACTCCAGGAGCGATTCAAGTTCGGCCTCGCTGATCTTTCCTTTTCCCAGGAGCGATTCAAAATCGCTGATTTTGATCTCAATCGTCGGCATCGCGTCTAACCCAGTCCTTCCTGTACCGTTCGTTTTTCGCGGATCAATCCAAGGTCGGGCGAGAAGAGATCCCGAATATCGGAGATCCCCAGCGCCACCATCGCCATCCGATCCAACCCCAGTCCCCAGGCAATCACCGGAACGTCGACCCCCAGCGGGTTCGTTACCTCCGGGCGGAAGAGCCCCGCGCCGCCCAACTCCATCCAACCGAGCTTCGGATGCCGGACGTGCATTTCGACCGACGGCTCCGTGAAGGGGAAGTAGGCCGGAAGAAACTTGATCTCCTCCGCCCGCGCGACCTCTTTTGCAAAGAGGGTCAGAAGCCCCAGCAGGGTGCGGAAATGAATCTCCTGTCCCAGAACGATCCCTTCCACCTGAAAGAAGTCGGGCGCGTGGGTCGCATCGACCTGATCGTACCGGAAACAACGCGCAATCGAGAAGTACTTCCCGGGAATTTTCGGCTTCCCCCCGAGCGTCCGGGCCGAAACCGCCGTTCCCTGGCTCCGGAGAACCAACCGCCGGGTCCGCTGCACATCGAAGGGATAACGCCAGCCGCGCGAGCCGGTCTCCCCGCCGTTTCGATGCGCATCGGCCACCCGCGCCACCACCTTCTCTGGAATTTGTTCGTCGATCCCTTCCACGAAGTAGACGTCGTGAATCTCCCGCGCCGGATGAAACTGCGGCATGTAGAGGGCGTCCATGTCCCAGAACTCACTCTCCACCAGCGGGCCGCGCATCTCTTCGAACCCCATTGAGATGAACTTCTGTTTCACCTGATCGAGGAAGCTTCGATAGGGATGCTTCCGGCCGCCGACGATTCGGGGAGGGGGAAGCTGGATATTATATTTTCTGAATTTTTTTCCCCTCCAACTCCCCTCTTTCAGCATTTCGGGGGTGAGGGTACCGACCTCTTCGGCCCCCCCCACCGACTGACTCCGCTCGTAGAGCGGACCAAAACGCTCCGTCGGCGCATAAATCCGGGTGATCCGCTCATTGACCCGGAAAATCCCCTTCGACTTCCCCCGCTTCCGATGATAGGCCGCAATCGTCGCTTGGTCTTCAGAAGAGAGGGCCGTCATCTCCGACTCTTCCGAGGTCTGAGAGAGTCGACCAATCACTGCCTGAAGTTGCTCGAACTCTGCAAGCTTGGAGGGATCGGCAATCTCCAACAGTCCGCCGGGCACCACACGGACCGCGCCGGTCTCCTTGAGGGCGCCGATCGCCCCGCTCTTCTCATCCGGCTCCATGTCGGTCCGCTGCTGAAGCTCCCGGATCGGAACCTGGCCCCGCGAGCGGATCTCGTCGGCCATTCGGAGCGCCGGGTTTTTCTGCGCGGCATACGATCGGCCGACCTCGGTCAACGAAACCAGCTCCTGCCGCTGCTCCTCAATCACCTTGATCACTTCTTTCGAAAGGAGCCATCCGAGCGCCATCGACAGCTGGGAGGGTTGCAGCGACGGCTCCTTCCGGAGGATCTCTTCTTCATCCAGGCGCGCTTGCCCCTGAAAAATGGGCAGGACCTTCCGCTCAAGGGGATGGAGGCTCTCCGCCAGCTTTAAAATTTCATTCTCTTCCACAAATCACCCTTTATGTAATCTCTTCGCGAAATTGACGGATCGTCGCTCGATAGTCCTCGCTCTCAAAAATCGCAGAGCCGGCGACGAAAACATCGACCCCCGCCTCGGCGAGCTGACGCGCGTTAGTCGCCTTGATTCCGCCGTCGACTTCCAGATCGATCGCGAGTCCTCGCGCATCGATCATCTTCCGGGCGGCCCGAATTTTATCGAGAACCTTCGGGATAAACTTCTGCCCTCCGAAGCCGGGATTCACCGACATCAACAGGAGAAGATCGATCTCGTCGATGATCTCTTCGATCGCCGAAATCGGGGTCGCCGGATTCAACGAAACCCCCGCGCGCGCCCCTTGTTGTTTGATCAGCTGAATCGTCCGGTGAAGATGCGGACAGGCTTCTACATGGACCGTGACCGAAGTGGCTCCTTCTTTGATGAATTCGGGAATGAGATGATCCGGCTCGACGATCATCAGATGAACATCGAGCGGAAGTGCCGTGACCTTCTTCGCCGCCTCGACGATCAACGGCCCGACCGTCAGATTCGGAACGAACCGGCCGTCCATCACATCGATATGGATCCAGTCGGCCCCCGCCGCGTCAACCGCCTTGATCTCTTCCCCCAGCCGGGAGAAGTCGGCCGACAAGATCGACGGCGCGATCTTCCTTCCCTTGTTTCCAGAACCGGATCGACCGGATGGTGTCATCTTTCTCTCCTACGCGATGCGGATCCAACGGACGGCGAAAAACTGGTCCATTTTATCCGAATTGAAGCGCGTTGTAAAATGATTCCGCTCATCAACATACTTCCGGGCACCCTCGGGAAGACTCTCCCGGGGATCTTCTCTCTTTAGCTCCGGATGGGCCGCTTCAAAGGCCGCCGTCTGCTCTTCATTCTCTTCCGGCTCGGTGGAGCAGGTCGCATAGATCAATCGGCCGCCGACTTTGAGATGCTTCAACGCCTGCTCCAGAATCTGCCGCTGCTCCTTGGCATAGTCGGGGATGATCGACGGCTTCTTCCGCCACTTCCCTTCGGGAATCCGCCGCAGAATTCCAAGAGCCGAGCAAGGGGCATCAATTAGAATGCGGTCATAACGCCGTTCAGTGGCTGTTGCCTGAGCGAGCGTTTCTATCTCAATACCGGGTGTCTGCAGACGGCTGAGATTCTCCCGAATGAGATGAAGCCGATCGGCATGGATATCGGTCGCCGTCACGTGTGCCCGCCCGCCCGCTAACTCGGCCAGATGGGTCGTCTTTCCTCCCGGCGCGGCACAAAAATCGAGGAGGCTCTCTCCCGGTTTTGGATCGACCAGATCGGAGATCAATTGTGCCCCTTCGTCCTGAACATAAAAAAGCCCCTCCCGATAAGAAGGAAGGGAGGAGACAGAAATACCTCGAACAAAAAGTGTGTGGGGAGAAAGCGTTGAGAGGGCGACCGTCGCCCCTTCCGCCTCCAGCCGCTTCACCAGCTCTTCTCTTCTGATCTTTAAGACATTGGTTCGAAGCGTGGTCGTTGGGACTTCGTTATTGGATTGGCAGAACTGGAATGTTTTTTCTCGGCCCCAACGGGCGAGCCATCGGCGGACCATCCAATCCGGGTGAGAAGTGGCGACCGAAATGAACACGACCGGATCTCCCTTCGGATCGGGAGCGGGGAGATGATCTTTCTGCCGGAGGATGTTTCTAAGTAAACCGTTGACCAGCCGGGAGGCGGCGATCCCCTCTTCCTCCTTCGCCAGCTCTACCGAAGTGTTCACTGCTGCGGAAGGAGGAATCTTGTTAAGAAACAGAAGCTGGTAAAGCCCGAGTCGAAGGATGTTCCGAATCGCCGGGTGGATTTTTTTGACTTTGGAGAAATGATCGATCTGCCAGTCGAGATAGCCTCGCTGGCGGAGGATGCCGTAGACCAGCTCGGTCAGCAGCGCCCGATCACGCCGCTCCATCGGATGAGCCGTCAGATAACGATCGATTAAGGCGCTCAGATCGTCCTGGCGCAATTCCGATTCAGCCAAGAGAAACAAAGCCCCCGGCCGGGCGGCCGGGGGCTTTTTCTTAGAACGAATGAGTCTTTGATTCGAGATAGACTACCCTTATCTTCGGCCGTAGACCATTGCTTCCAGCCGAGCAATCCGCTCCTCCATCGGAGGATGGGTCGAGAAGAGCGACATCATCCCGCCCCCTCGCAAGGGGCTGACGATGAACATATGCGCGGTCGCCGGGTTGGCATCCATCGGTACCCGCTGAACACCGACATGCAGCTTCCGCAGCGCCTCGGCCAGCCAGAGCGGATTGCCGCAGAGCTTCGCCCCGCCGGCATCGGCTTCGAACTCTCTGGAACGGGAGACCGCCATCTGGATCATCATCGCCGCGATCGGCGCCAGGATAATCATGACGATCGCCCCCAATCCGCTCATCCCCCCTTCGCGGTCACCCGACCGACCGCCGAAACCGCCGAAAATCATCGCCCACTGCGCCATGTTGGCCAACATCGAGATGGCGCCGGCCACCGTCGCCGCGACGGTTGAAATGAGGATATCGCGATGCCGAACGTGAGAAAGCTCATGCGCCAAGACACCGGTTAATTCTTCCCGGTTCAGAATCCGCATGATCCCGGTGGTTACCGCCACCGCGGCATGCTCCGGATTACGGCCGGTCGCAAAAGCATTCGGGGTCGGATTGTCGATGAGGTAGACCTTAGGCATCGGCATCTTCGCCCGCATCGCCAGGTCGGCGACAATGTTGTAGAGCTGCGGCGCGTCGGCCTCGGTGACCGGTTGAGCCCGATACATTTTCAAAACGATTTTATCCGAAAACCAATAGCTGATACCATTCATCACCAGAGCAAAACCAAACGCCAGGATCATCCCCTGATTTCCACCCAACGCTTTCCCCGCAAACACAAGCAGAACCGTTAATAGGGTCAGGAAAAAGGTTGTTTTCAATGCGTTCACGTAGACACCTCCTTATCGGTGTAGAACAGTCCGTTCTTGGATCGGGTGACCTGCCGCATACTCCCAAGCGGTCATCCTCCGACCCCCTTCCGGCTGCAATTCATTGATTAAGATATAACCCATCCCCGCGGCCACTTCAAGTCCTTTCTCGGAAAGACGGATGATTTCACCCGGCCGGCCCCATTCTCCCTCCCGGCTTCCGATATGAAGTTCTGTGATCTTCCAGCGTTTTCCCTGATAGAAGGTCGTCGTCCCCGGCCAGGGATCGACCCCTCTTGCCCGATGAGAGATCGCCTCGGCGCTCTCCTCCCAACTGATGAGGCCGTCTTCTTTTTTAAGAAGGGGCGCCAGAGTCGCCTGCGAATGATCTTGCGTGATCGGAGCGAGCTTCCCCTCCTTCAAAATAGAGAGGGTTTCGACCAACACCGACGCGCCGATCTTCGCCAGGCGCGGAGAAAGGGTCGCCGCCGTATCGCTTGGCTCGATCGGGACAGAACGCCGAAGCAACATCGGTCCGGTATCCATTCCGGGGTCCATTTGCATCGTCGTCACCCCGGTCTCCCGCTCTCCCCGGATGATCGCCCACTGAATCGGCGCCGCCCCGCGGTACTTCGGCAAGAGGGAAGCATGGACATTGATGCAGCCGAATCGCGGGATCTTCAACACCGACTCCGGAAGAATCTGGCCGAAGGCGACGACAATAATGACATCGGGCGCGAGTTGAGAGAGATGTTGGATGAAAGCGGGATCTTTTCGAATCCGCTCCGGTTGTGAAACCGGGATCGACCGCTTGAGAGCAGCTATTTTAATCGGAGGAGGGGTTAAGATCTCGCCGCGTCCCTTCGGACGATCAGGCTGAGTGACGACGGCAATGATCTCTTCAGACGCGGCGAGCGCCTCGAACGTGGGAAGAGCGAAGTCGGGAGTCCCCATGAAAACAGCGCGCAGCCGCTTCGGGTTTGTTGCGGGCATATCAAAAGGACTCTCCCTGCTTCAGCATTTTTTTGAACTTGCGGAAGAAGATATCTTTTTTGAGGCTGCTGAAGCGCTCGACCATCAGAACGCCGTTGATGTGGTCCACCTCATGCTGAAAGAGCCGGGCGAGAAGCCCCTCTCCTTCAATACGGATCTCTTTCCCCTCCCGATCAAGCCCCCGGAGAAGAACACGATAGGCCCGTTTTACCTTTTCATGATAGCCCGGGATCGAAAGGCACCCTTCATCGGAAACCTCTTCCCCCTCCATCTCCAAAATCTCCGGGTTGAGAACAACCAGCGGTCCTTTGCGGGCAACCGGCTCTTCCTCTTGAACCGAAAGATCGTAAACAAAAAAACGGCGGGAATCGCCTACTTGAGGGGCGGCCAGCCCGAGACCGGGTGCGGCATAGAGGGTCTCGATCATCTCGTCGATTTGCTTCTGAAGCGCGCCGTCGACCTCTCGGACCTCTTCGGCCCGCTGAAGCAGGACCGGGGCCGGGTATTTTACAATTTCCAGAACCGGCATTGCGAAGAACTCCTATCCATCCGAAAATAAAAATTATACCGGCTCTCTGAGGCCTAATCAAGCCCTATCTCAGCGATTCGATCGGCCGCCCAACATAAAAGAATACGATGCGTCAGCCGTTATTACCTAGGATATAATTTTGCTTGCAATTACTTAAGTTAACAGATAATATCCCGCCGTGTTCCACAGGAAAATAAAGTCGCCGAGTACCTTCCGGAAATGATCCGGGGCCTGGAGAGTTGGGGCGCCTAAATCAAATAAACACTTATCAACCAAACCGCTAAGGAGGGAAAATGATGAAGCGTCTTCTCATTGCAATCGGTATCGTCGCACTCGCTTTCAGTTTTACCCTTTCTCTTGATGCCGCGGAGAAGGAAAAGGGGGGAGGAAAGAAGGGGAAAAAGGGAATCAAGGAGATGTCTCAAAAGCAGTTGGTCAAGCTGGCACTGAGCGCCGCGCCCGGCCATATCTCAAAAGATGCGACGATCATGGTGCCGGGCGCGGACGGCAAGATGGTCGAGGCGAAGAAGGGAACCAACGGCTTTACTTGTATTCCCGATGTCGATGGAATGCCGGTGCCCGATCCCATTTGTTACGATGAGCAATCGGGCAAATGGATCAATGATCTGATGAGCGGGGCGCCCAACCCGACCAATACCGCGCCGGGTGTCGCCTACATGGCGCGCGGGGGTTGGCACTTTGAAAAGGACGGAAAGATTCTCATGAAAAATGAAGCGGGGGCAACACCAATCGAGGAGCCTCCCCACTGGATGCTCCTATGGCCGTTGGATTCGAAAACATCCGGAATTCCGTCCATGCCGAACAAGCTCGGCACCTATGTGATGTGGGATGGAACCCCTTACGCCCATCTGATGGTCTATCAAGATCCCAAGAAGATAAAATAGGTTTTCCGTCAACGAGGCGTCTGAATCCGTTCGCCTTATGTCTGCCGCGCCGCTGTACCGTCGGCGAGCGCGGCAGACGAACAGACCCCCGGCTCAGCGTCGCTTGGAGGTCTCTTTGGTGCGGTTCTGTCCTTCTTCCTTCAACAATTTATGAATGATCCTTTTCCCCGCCTCCACACCCGGCTGATCGAACGGATTGATTCCGTAGAGCTTCCCTGCAAAAGCGGTCTGAAATTCAAAGAAATAAAAAAGAGCCCCCAAATAATAGGGGTTGATCTCCGGGACGATGAGTTTACAATTCGGCCGCCCCGACTCCACAAGCGACGCTTCAATCGCGCGCTGTTCGATCTTCAAAAGACTTCCCAACGTGTGACCGGCAAGCAGCCCGATCGGGGTGTCGGACCGAACCGTCGGAAAGGGGAGATCCTTCCCGAACGATCCGACAACGAGAAACTGAATCGTCTTATCAACCGGCCCCTCCATGTAGAGTTGAAGCTGAGAGTGTTGATCGGTGGCCCCGACCGCGACCACCGGGGTCTGCCCGACGGAAATCCGCTTGCCGCTGATATCCTTTTCCTTTCCTAAGCTTTCGGCCCAGAGCTGTACAAACCACTGAGCCACTCCCACCAATCCCTCCGAATAGGGCATCAGCACCAGGATATTCCGGCGCTTGATCAAGTAGGCCCAATGATGCACGAAGGCCCCCCAAACCGCGGCGTTTTCGTGGGGAGGAACTTTTTGAAACTCCTGATCCAGGTCGGCCGCCCCTTGCAACATCAGATCGATGTCGATCCCGGAAACCGCCGCCGGGAAGAGCCCTACCGGCGTTAAGACGGAAAACCGCCCGCCGACCGGCTCCGGGATTTCGAGGGTCGCATATCCTTCTTTTTGGGCGATTTCACGCAGCGTTCCTTTTTTGGGATCGGTGGTGACAATGAAATGGGCCGCTCCCTTCTCTTTCCCAACCTTCTTGTAAATCCACTTTTGAAAGATCAGGAACTGCGCCAGCGTCTCGATCGTCCCCCCCGACTTCGTTACCACGTTGACCGCGGTCTTGGAGGGATCGAGCACCTCAAGAAGAGAGGCCACTTCGGTCGGATCGACATTGTCGAGGAAGAACATCCTCGGCCCGCCCCGCTCTTTTTTCGAGAGGAGATTATAATAGGGGGAATGGAGCGCCTGTTGGATGGCGATCGGCCCCAGCGCCGATCCGCCGATTCCAAGAAGAACAAAGTTCTCGAACCGGCCTTGGACCTTTTTGGCGAGTGCCTTGATTTTCTCTGTCGGTTGATAGGGGAGATCCAGGAACGCCAGGTTCCCTTTGTTTCGGCTCTCCCGAAATGTGCGGTAAACATCATCCAACAGAGGAAAGGCGCGCGCGCATTCCTCTTCTCCCATGCCGTGCACCGGTCCGATCTGGTCGGTCATCATGTTTTTGAAATCGAATGTCAGGGATGGAACGCGCTTCATGTCTCCTCCTCAGAGATTCAACCTTGACTTCACTATCCCCGTCTGTTAGGATGCAGTTGCGGGGTGGAGCAGTCTGGTAGCTCGTCGGGCTCATAACCCGAAGGTCGTCGGTTCAAATCCGGCCCCCGCAACCAACTAAACCGGCAAATTTTAAATTATTTGATATAGAGGTTAGCTGAAAAGCTAGCCTTTTTTGTTTCCTAAGGCCGAAGTAAAGAACAAAGCGGACCATCGCGTGTCGCATTCTTCATCCCCGCTTCGTTTCTACACCAGATCCCGTCAAGACGACCATCGTCTTCCTTAGTTGCGCATCACTATAGAATAATGTTTCACAGGATTCAACGAAAAAGCGCAATTTGTCATAAAGATTGGAAGAAAGAGTCGATCTAATTCACATTGAGGAGATCTTACTCGTGGAATCAGAACCGCTCCATACGGCCGGTTCACTTCCATTTTACCCCTTGATCGATCAAAAACTTGTTTTTTAAGCGGCCAATTGCTCGCAATGAATTTTCCATCAGCAGCGCCTCTCCCCTCGTTCCTTGACGAAACAGCTTTAGCCGATATACTTAAAAAAACAATTGGCGACTTATGTCCGCTCAACAAAAATGACGATTTGTAAAAATTCGGTCTATCGCTACGGCTTTGCTCTTGCCGTCGTTGCCGTTTCCTTTCCTCTCAAAACGACTTTGATCCCCCTGATCGGTCGAGAGGTTTCCTTCCTTCTTTTCTCTGCAGCCACCATCGTCAGCACCTGGTACGGAGGGGTCGGACCGGGTCTCCTCGCCTCCTTTTCATCCATGCTTCTTCACGGAGGTCTCACCCCCCCAAGCGACCCTCTTCCAACATCCGAGTGGTTCTTCTTCAAAGCCTTTTTAATCACCTCTCTTTCAGTCGCATGGGGATCGGCGCGACACCGGGCAGAGGCAACGAAAGAAGAAAATCGACAGCTTCTCAGAAAGATGGAGCAATCGATCTCGGAGCATGCTGGAACAGTTGAAACGACCGGCAAAGATCTTGAAAATAAAATGCGCGATCGAATACAAAAAGAAGAGGAGCTGAAGACCGCTCTTTCATTGGTGAACGCCGCCTTGGAGTCGACGACCGACGGACTCCTCGTGGTCGACCAGACGGGAAAAATCAGAACATTTAACCGAAAATTCGTCGATATGTGGCAGATCCCCCGCGAGATTATCGCTTCCCAAGACGATAACCAATCCATCAACTATGTCCTCGGGCAATTGAAGGAGCCGGAACAGTTCATCGCCAAAATCCGGGAGCTTTATGCTCAACCGGAGGCGGAGAGTTACGATATCCTTGAATTCAAAGATGGAAAAATCTTCGAGCGTTATTCCAAGCCGCAACAGATCGAGAAGACGAGCGGCCGCGTCTGGAGCTTCCGCGATATCACCGAGCGCCGGCGGAACGAGAAGGCGCTGCAGGAGCAAGCCATCCGGGACTCCCTCACCGGCCTCTACAACCGGCGCTACTTCGACCAGCGGGCCGAAGATGAAATCGCACGGGCGAACCGGGAGAAATATCCCGTCGCAATTTTAATGTGCGACCTCGATTTCTTTAAAGTACTGAACGACACCTTGGGCCATCAGGTCGGCGATCGCATGTTGAAGGCGGTGGCGTTAAGCATCCTTGACTCCACCCGCGGCATCGATTTAATCTTCCGTTGGGGAGGAGATGAGATCGTGGTGGTCCTTTCGAAAGCAACCCGTGACGGGGTTCTCACGGCGGCGAACCGGATCAGGGAAGGAATTCTCAAAATTGGGAATGAAGCGGATATTCCCCTCGACGTCAGCATCGGCATCTCCCTTTATCCCGAACACGGCCGGACGGTCGACGAATTGATCAGCATGGCCGACCGCTCCCTCTACATCGCCAAAAAGGGGGGAGATAAGATCCACATCGGGGACAAAGAGTATGATCTGGATGAAAACGCGGTGACGACCGTCTTTCAACCGGTGATCGAGATCTCCTCCCATCGGATCATCGGGTATGAAGCGCTCAGCCGCGATCCTCAGGGAAAGTTAAGCATCGCTGAACTTTTCAAAAAGTATCAGGCGATCGGCCAGTTGAGCGAGTTAAAACGGATCTGTTTTCAATTGCAGCTCAAGGCGGCGCAACGGCTCCGGCTTCAGCGCGTCTTCATCAATGTCGATTTCAACCTCCTCGATCAGGTCGGCCTGATTTCCAAACCCCCAGACGTCGAAGTCATTTTGGAGATCTCCGAATCGGAGGCCCTCCATAATATCGACCAACGCCTGCAAATCGCTCGAAGCTGGAAAGAACAAGGATTTAAATTTGCCATGGATGATTTCGGAGCCAGTTTTGTCTCCCTTCCCTTTATCTCCCAGCTCGTTCCCGACTACATCAAAATCGACCGATCGGCCATCCTCCAGGCGGTCGAATCGAAGGTGTTCCGCCAGTTTCTCAAAGAGTTGGTCGGGGCGCTGCGGAATCATGAGCCCTCCGGAATCATTGCCGAGGGGATTGAAACCGAAGAGGAATTGAGCATCGTGCGGGAGATGGAGATTCATTTTGCGCAAGGTTTTCTGTTCGGAAAGCCGCAAGCGATCCTCTCCCCTCCTCCGCCGGAGGCCGTTCGATGACCGATCGAAACCTCCCCTCGTCCAACCGTCCCGCCTCGGAGACCCTCCGAAAAAAAATCATGGTCGAATTGGAAAGCCGGATGATGACCGCGCGCGATCTCTCGAAGCGCCTGCGCGCCACCGAGAAAGAGATCATCGGCCATCTGGAGCACGTGGCGAAGAGCGTGCGGCCGCCGAAGCGGCTGATCATCGCCCCTTCTTTTTGTAATCAATGTCAGTTCACCTTTTCCGATCGTCGAAAATTTTCGAGTCCCAGCCGATGCCCCCAATGCCGGCATGAAGGGATTTCCCCACCCGCCTTTCGAATCGAGGGGGGGCTAGAAAGCGGGAAGGTCGATCCGACTTAAGGCTTGACCCCTCTCCGGTTCCATGGTATCCCTTGAAACGGTCCTGGAGGTAAGCGGTGGAAATCTTTATCGCCCGCCAGCCGATTTTCGATCGGCAACAGCAGGTCTACGCATACGAACTCCTCTTCCGGTCCGGCCTTGAAAATATTTTCAACCACACCGACGTTGAACACGCCTCGAGCAAAGTCGCCCTCGACAGCTTCTTTATCCTTGGAATTGATACCATCACGGGAGGGAAAAAGGCCTTCATCAACACCAGCCGTGGGATGCTCGTCAACGGCTACATCGCCCTGCTCCCCCGGGAAATGACGGTGGTTGAGATCTTGGAAACGGTCGAGCCCGATCGGGAGGTCATCGCCGCCTGCCGAAAATTGAAGCAAGCGGGATACCTGATCGCCCTCGACGACTTCATCGACGAGGAGCGATACAAGCCGCTGGTGGAGATGGCCGATATTCTCAAGATCGACTTCTTGACGACGAAGAAAGATGAGCAGAAGCGGCTGATCGAACGATATGCTCCCCGGGGGATCCGCCTTGCGGCGGAAAAGGTGGAAACACGCGAGACGCTTCAAGAAGCGATGGAGATGGGATACAGCTATTTCCAAGGCTTTTTCTTCAGCAAGCCGACCATTATTTCAGGGAAGGAGATTCCCGGCTTCAAAGTCAATTACCTTCGAATCCTCCAGGAAATCCATCGGCCCGACCTCGACTACGAAAAGGTCGAAGAGATCATGAAGATGGAGATGTCGCTCTCATACAAACTTCTACGTTATATCAACTCCGCCTTTTTCGGCTGGCGGGTCGAAATTCGCTCGATCAAACATGCCCTCGTCATGTTGGGCGAGAGCGATTTCAAGCGTTGGGCTTCGTTCATCTCCCTCTCGAATATGGCGAAAGACAAACCGAACGAGTTGGTCTTTCAAGCGATCTTGAGGGGAAGATACATGGAGGAGCTGGCGCCGATGGTCCGCCTCTCCGAACGCGCACAGGATCTCTTTCTGATGGGGATGTTCTCCTTGATCGATGCCATCGTCGACCGGCCGCTTCTCGACATCCTCGTCGAGATGCCGATCGCCGAAGATATCAAGGCCGCCCTGATGGGAGAAAAAGGGCCGCTGGGCGACATTTATGAATTGATGCGCTCCTATGAACAGGGGGAGTGGAATCGATTCTCGGAGCTGGCCGCCTGGAAAAAAATCGATGAAGAAAAAATCCCCCCGCTCTATCGAAAGGCATTGGAGTGGGCGAGCGAGAGCTTTTCAGCCGCGCAGATAGTCGGCTGACCCAAGAGAAAAAGGACATGTCTAGCTGGTATCGGATGATCTCTTTATCCCTTCTGCTCTCGACGCTCTTCGTCACGGCGACGCCCCCCTCCCTTCTCGCTGCGCGGCAACAAACGAAAATCAAGAAAGGGGTCTTCCTCGTCGCCGATCTCCGGTTGCTCGACCCGAATTTTTCGAAGACGGTCGTGCTGATCACACAGCACGGACCGGGAGGGAGCGTCGGGGTGGTCATCAACCGGCCGACACGGACGCCGCTCTCACGCGCCTTTCCCGAGATCGAGAAATTTGAAAAACGGCCTGACACCCTTTTTATCGGAGGGCCCGTTCAGCGGGAGGTGACGATCCTCCTTTTGCGGACGGAGAAGCCGCCCGAAGCGGCCGTTCCGGTTTTTGAAAAAGTCTACGTCGCCCCCCCGGTTGAAACACTCACCGACCTCCTCTTGCACGACGATTCTAAAGATCCTTTTCGGGTCTATTCCGGCTATGCCGGCTGGGCGCCGGGTCAGCTTCAAGGCGAAATCGATCGCGGCGACTGGCGGATCCTGCCGGGGGATGCCGATCTCGTGTTCCAGGAGGAGACCGCCTCGATTTGGGAGGAGATGTTCCGGCGATCCTCACAACAGTGGGTTAATTGTAGGGGCGACGCATGCGTCGGGGTCCCCCAAAAACCTGCTTTTTGGGGTGAATACGTCGCCCCGGCCCTGTCGTCGGATTAGCGCCCTCCGCTCGTCGTTCGGGTGATCACCCCCAGATGTCCCGCCGCCCAGCCGAAGAAAGCATCCACAAACGAAACCCGGTGAAGCCGGTTTGTGGTGTTGCCGTCCTGCTTCACCCAGGTGGTTCCGCCGTCCGCGCTATGGAGAATTAGACCGCCGGTGCCGACGATCCAGATATGCTGCGGATCGGGGAAAGCCAATCCCCAGAGCGAGATGTTTCCGGCCCCGGTGTTCGTCACCTGCCTCCAGGTGGCGCCATGGTCGGTCGTCCGAAGGACCGCCCCGATCTCGCCGACCGCCCAGCCAAGATTGCCGATCAGATGAAGATCGTGGTACCGGCCGCTCCCGCCAAGGCCGCCGAATTCCGGCAGCTCGTTTTGATATATCCAGGTCGCCCCGCCGTCGGTGGTGTGAACGATCACTCGGTTCCAACCGGGACAGCCGGTCCCGTCGTCCATCCCGCCGGAGATCCAGATTTCATTCGTGCTCACCATATCGAGACCGAACCAATGAGGGGTGTACGCGGTCCGTGGCGGACAGGGAACCGGAAGGGGCCAGTTCTGCCGGATGAACGTCCAGGTCGTTCCGCCGTTCGTCGTCCTAAAGATGTAGCCGTACCGCCCGACCACCCAGCCGTTCGACACATCGGCAAAGCGGACGCGGCGCATGTACGGCCCTTTTTTCCTCAGACAGGTCCCGGCCGCGTCAAACGCCTCACAGTAATTCGTCGGGGTGGTGTAAGCGCGGTTGAGGTGCTGCTCCCGCCAGGTCGCCCCGCCGTCGGTGGTCCCCAGAATCAGCTCCGGCCATCCGGCAACCCAACCGACCTGGCTGTTGATGAAGAACACATCATATACGTCGGGGAGGATCTCCGGAGGGGTGCTCTTCCAGACGATGTTCGTCTGCTTCGTCCAGCTCTTCCCGCCATCCGTCGTTTTGAAGATTCCCAGATCCATTCCGGTGGCCCAGCCGATGTTTCGATCGACGAAGTGGACCCCCTTTAAATCACCGGGCACCCTGGAAGCGGTCCATCCCGTTCCCGTGGCCGGATTAACGGTGATCGTTCCGCTCGCCGTCCCCCGCCCTCCCATTGTGTCGGTCACGACCAATGTAACCGTATAACTGCCGCTGTTCTGATAGGTATGGCCGGTCGTCACACCGCTTCCGGTCGTTCCATCGCCGAAGCTCCATGAGAAGCCCGCGATCGAGCCGTCCGGATCGGACGACGCCGACGCATCACAAGTCGTCGTCAGCGGCCCGTCTCCGCTGCTGGGAGTGCAGGTGAACCGGGCGACCGGATTCTGATTGCCGCCGCCTCCGAGCCCCGTCACGCGGAAGTGGTCGTACTTCACCCCGGCATTATAATTCGAGATCCCGGGTTGGCCCGAAAAGAGCTGGCCGGTGGAATTGTCGGCGTAGGTGAAGAGAAGGACATCCTGAAATGAGACCTCCAGGCTCGTTGGGTTCGCGCCGCTCACTTTGAGTTTGAGTTTATAAGGGGTCCCCGCCACGATCCCGCCGGGCGCGGCCATCGACCTAAGGAGCGTCCAGACGCCGGCGTTTCGGCGGTAGAGATTGACGGTGCCTTGGGTGCTGATCTGGAGGTTGTAGTTGTCGCTGTTGACCGCGGCGCTCTTTCCCCGCGCGGCAATCCCGGAGTAGAAACTCCCCGCCGGAACGATCAGAATTGCCTCGACTGCATAGTCCGAGGTGCCGATCGACGTCGTTACCCCCGCCCAGTTGGCCGAGCCGCCCGAAACGGCCATCGTCCCGTCGGTCGAAAAACTTCCCCCGTCGAGCCGCCAGTTCGTCCCCAGGGTGCTTCCGGTCCGGTTGAAGTTGTCTTCGAAGAGGATCGTCTCCCCTCCCCCTCCTCCCGTAGATTGGACCGAGATCGTCCTCGTCGTGCTGTTCTGGGCGCCGCTGTTGTCGGTCACTGTCAGTGTGGCTGTGAAAGTTCCGGCGGTCTGATAAGTATGCCCGGTCGTCACGCCGCTCCCGGTTGTCCCATCCCCGAAATTCCAGGAGAAGGTCGCGATCGAGCCATCCGGATCGGAAGAAGCCGAGGCATTAAAGGAGACCGACAACGGCGCGGTCCCCGACGTGGGGCTGGCCGAAAAAGAGGCGACCGGCGGCTGATTGCCGGTGGGAGGGGTCAAGGAAGAGACGACGAAGTTGTCATATCTCACCCCGCTGTTATAGTTCTGAATTCCGGGAGCGCCGCTCAGGATGCGGTTTGCGGCACTGTCGCTGTAGGAAAAAAGAAGGGCTCCCTGGAAAAGAATTTCCAGTTGAACGGGATTGCTTCCGGAGACTTTCATCGCCAACAGGTAAGCGGTTCCCGCAACGATCCCCCCCGGGGCCGGCATCCCCCTCAGAAAGGTCCAGCCCCCGCCGTTGCGGCGATAGAGATTGATCGTCTGCCTCACCACGTCGATCTGAGCAGCGTATAGATCCATATAGAAAAACCCGGCATCCCCCCTCGCCACCAGACCGGTATAATTGCTCCCGGCCGGCGGGGTGATGCGCGCTTCGACCTGGTAATCGTCGGTTCCGATGGCGGCGGTCACCTTTGCCCAGTTCTGACCCGACTGGGAGACCGCCTGCGTCCCATCGGTCGAGAAGCTTCCGACGACGGCAGACCAATTCGGTCCCAGGTTGCTTCCGGTCCGGTTGAAGTCATCCGAGAAGAGCGGCGTCTGCGCACCCGCCGCTATGACCCACCCCAGCATCAAAAAAAAGAGAAAAAAACCGCACCAGCGCCGTTTCATTCCGAGTCTCCCTACAGTAAGGTTTGAATTCGCAAAATCTTGTCAAAAGGTTGCAAGCGCTTACCCGCGCATCTGATCGTTGAAATCGGCGGTCCACCCCCTCTCTTACCGAATCGCGCTGTGAAGAGCCCGTCATTCGAATCCGACGATCATCCCGAAGGAGGCTTTGAGCAATTTCCGTACCGCTTCCGGAAAGGGATGCCGGAGTGAAAGGCCGGCATCCTTCGCCGCAATCTATCAATATTTATTGCTTCCAGCGGGAACTCTGTGTTATATAAGAATTTTCCTATTTTGCCGAGGGGAGCAAGCTCCTTGAAAAAGCGATCAACAACTTCATCGTGGATGAAAGAGGGCGACCGGTATTTGATGTCGACCTATGCCCGCTTTCCACTCGTTTTAAAGCAGGGAAAAGGGGCAACGGTCGTCGATGTGGATGGAAATCGCTATCTCGATTTTGTCAGCGGAATTGCGGTCGACAGTCTCGGCCATTGCGACCCGCGCCTGGTGAAGGCGCTCCAGAAGCAGGCGGCGCAGCTTCTCCACGTCTCAAACCTCTACTACAACCTCCCGCAGATCGAGCTGGCCAAGCTCCTCGTCACCCATTCGTTTGCCGACAAGGTTTTCTTCTGCAACAGCGGCGCGGAGGCGAATGAAGCGGCGATCAAGCTCGCCCGAAAGTTCGCCAAAGAAAAGCGCGACCCTTCCCGATTCGAGATCATCGCGGCGCAAGGCGCCTTCCATGGACGGACGCTTGCCACGGTGACCGCCACCGGGCAGGAAAAATATCAAAAAGGATTCGATCCGCTCCTCCCCGGCTTTCGGCATGTCCCCTACGGAGATCCGGAGGCGATGGAGAAGGCGATCACGCCGCAAACCGCCGCCATCCTCCTCGAACCGATCCAGGGAGAGGGGGGGGTTCGGGTCCCCCCGAAAGGCTATTTGACGAAAGTCCGAGAGATCTGCGACCGGCACCGCCTTCTACTGATCCTCGATGAAGTCCAGACCGGCATCGGACGGACCGGACGGCTCTTTGCGTATGAGCACGAAGGGATCGCCCCCGACATCATGACCCTGGCGAAAGGTCTCGGCGGGGGGGTTCCGATCGGGGCGATGCTCGCCGGCGCGGAGGTCGCCGCGTCATTCACCCCCGGAAGCCACGCCTCGACCTTCGGTGGAAACCCGCTGGTCTGCGCCGCGGGGGTCGCCGTGATGAAACAGGTGACGCAGGGGGCCTTTCTCAAAGGGGTCCGCGACAAAGGGGCTTATCTGATGAAGAAGCTCGCCCAGCTTCAGCGGAAGACGCCGGTCATCAAAGAAGTCCGGGGCGTGGGGCTGATCGCCGCCGTCGATCTGACGATTCCGGCCGTCGATGTCATCAACAAAGCGATGGCGCAAGGGCTTCTCCTCAACAGAACCTCCGATCAGACCCTCCGGTTCGTTCCCCCCTTGACCATTCGCCGGACCGAGATCGATCGGATGATTGCTTTGCTGACCGACATTTTCACGGAGCTTCCCCATGCCGAAGCGTGATCTCTTAAGCCTTGCCTCCCTCTCGGTCGAGCAGATCGAGTGGCTCCTCCGACGGGCGCAGTATTATAAAAATCGCTCGCGCGCGGCCAAGGAATCGCTCCCTTTGGTGGGGCGGTCGGTCGGACTTCTCTTTGAGAAATCATCGACGCGGACACGCGTCTCTTTCGAAGTCGCGGTCACGCGGCTCGGGGGGCACCCGATTTTCCTCTCGTTCGACGATATTCAGATCAAGCGGGGCGAGACGATCGGCGATACGGCGCGGGTTCTCTCCGGCTATCTCGACGGCCTGGTCATCCGGACCTATGAGCAGGAGAAGCTCGAAGATTGGGCGAGGAATGCGTCGATCCCGGTCATCAATGGGTTGACCGACCTTCACCATCCCTGCCAGATCCTCTCCGATCTCCTCACCATCCTTGAAAAGCGGGGGAAGTTGAAAGGGCTCAAGCTCGCCTACATCGGAGACGGCAACAACATCGCCCACTCCTTGATGGAAGGCGGGGCGAAGGTGGGAATGAAGGTCGTGATTGCTTGCCCGAAAAAGTTCCTGCCGCATCACAACATCGTGAAGGAAACAGAGGAGGTCGCTCGAAAGAACGGCGGGAGCGTTGAGGTCATTCATGATCCGGTAAAAGCCGCCGAGGGAGCCGACATCCTCTACACCGATGTGTGGGTATCGATGGGCCAGGAAAAGGAAAAACAGGCGCGGGTCAGAACGTTCAAGCCGTACCAGATCAACCAGAAACTGGTGGCCCGGGCAAAGCCCGACGTCCTGGTGATGCATTGTCTCCCCGCCCATCGCGGAGAAGAGATCACCGCCGAGGTGATGGAGGGGCCGCACTCGGTCATCTTCGATCAGGCCGACAACCGCCTCCCGATGCAGGAGGCGATTTTGGAGCGATGGGTCGGGTAGAGAAAGTTTAAGAATCCGTTTTAGGAAAGGACGATGGAAAAGAAAATAAAAAAAGTCGTATTGGCCTATTCAGGGGGGTTGGATACCTCCGTCATTATCCGATGGTTGATCGAGCGGTATCAGTGCGAGGTGATCGCCTTCTGCGCCGATGTCGGCCAGGGGGAAGAGCTCGCCGCCGTCGCCGAGAAGGCGAAGAAAACCGGGGCGAGCAAGGTCGTCATCACCGATCTGAAGGAGATCTTCGCAAAAGAATATCTCTTCCCGATGCTCCGGGCCAACGCCGTCTATGAAGGATCGTATCTCCTCGGAACTTCGATTGCCCGCCCGCTGATCGCCAAGGGACAGATGGAGGTCGCCAAGAAAGAAAAAGCCGACGCGGTCTCCCACGGCGCGACCGGAAAAGGGAACGATCAGGTTCGCTTTGAGCTGACCTATCTTTCGATCGACCCTTCGATCCAAATCATCGCCCCCTGGCGCGACTGGGAATTCAAATCGCGCTCGGAGCTGATCGCCTACTCCCACCAACATGGGATTCCGGTAACGGCGACGCTGGAGAAGCCGTACAGCATCGATCGAAACCTCTTCCATGTCAGCTACGAAGGGGGGATTTTGGAAGATCCTTGGGCGGAGCCGCCGGAGTCGATGTTTACCTTCACGACCTCCCCTCAGAAGGCGCCGGATGAACCGCACTATCTTCAAATCGGGTTCGTCGACGGCAATCCGGTCAGCATCGACGGGAAGAAGTACTCCCCCGCGAAGTTGATCGGCGAGTTGAACCGGATCGGCGGCGAACATGGCGTGGGGCGGGTCGATCTGGTTGAGAATAGATACGTCGGAATCAAATCGCGCGGGGTTTATGAAACCCCCGGCGGGACGCTCCTTCACGCGGCGCATCGGGCGATCGAATCGCTCACCCTCGACCGGGAAGTGCTTCATCTGCGCGACAGCCTCATCCCGCAGTATGCCCGGCTGGTCTACTACGGCTACTGGTTCTCCCCGGAACGGGAACTCCTCCAGCGTCTGATCGACGGGGCGCAGGAAGGGGTCACCGGGACGGCAAGGCTGAAGCTTTATAAAGGAAGCGTGACGGTCGCCGGACGGAAATCGCCCCGCTCCCTCTACCGCCAGGAGATCTCGACGTTCGAGAAAGACACCGTCTACATTCCTAAAGACGCCGAAGGCTTCATCCGCCTCAACGCCCTCCGGCTGAAGCTGATGGCAACGGGTCGAAAAAGTTCGAAAGGCCCCCATGGCAAGAAAAAGTAAAAAACAGGGGCCGGGGGCCAGGGGCCGGGGGCCAGGAAGAGACAAGGCTAGAAAATCCCTCTCTGACAAGGGGGGGCAAGGGGGGGTGACACCCGTCCCCCGCCCCCCAGCCCCTGTCTTCACGAAGGCCTGGGAAGGGCGGTTTGCCGAGGCGACCGATCCGGAGGTGGAACGATTTACCTCGTCGTTTTCGTTCGACCGGCGTCTCTACCGGTATGACATTCAGGGGAGCATCGCCCATACGGAAGCGCTCGGCCGGGCCGGACTGCTCACCGAGGGGGAGCGGGACACCCTGATTCGCGGCCTTAAAGAAATCGAAGCGGAGATCGCGGCGGAGGGGGATCGACTCCAGGCGGCCGCGGCCGATGAAGATATCCATATGCACATCGAGCGGCGGCTGGTGGAAAAGGTCGGCGAGGTCGGGGGAAAGCTTCACACCGGCCGGAGCCGAAACGACCAAATCGCGCTCGACCTTCGGCTTTATCTTCGGGAAGAGACCCGAACGCTTTTAGAATTGATCCGGTCCGTTCAACGCGCATTGGTGGCGCAGGCCGAGTCGAATCTCGACGTCGTCCTTCCCGGCTACACCCATCTGCAGCGGGCCCAGCCGGTCTCGCTGGGGCACCAGCTGCTTGCCTATTATGAGATGTTGGAGCGGGACCGGGGCCGGTTCATCGACTGTCTGAAGCGGATCGACCAGATGCCGCTCGGCGCCGGGGCCCTCGCCGGGAATAGCTTCGGGATCAATCGAGAGGTCGTTGCGCGTGCGCTCGGCTTCTCCGATGTCACCGCCAACAGCCTCGATACGGTCAGTGATCGCGATTTCATCGTCGAATTTCTCTCGGCGGCGTCGATCTTAATGATGCACCTCTCCCGATGGGCGGAAGATTGGATCCTCTGGGCCTCTTCCGAATTTAGCTTTATCGATCTCCCCGACCGGTTCTGCACCGGAAGCAGCATGATGCCGCAGAAGAAAAATCCCGACGTCCTCGAATTGATTCGGGGGAAGACCGGGCGGGTGTATGGGTCGCTCCTCACCCTGCTGACCCTCCTCAAGGGGCTTCCGCTTTCTTACAATCGGGATCTTCAGGAAGACAAAGAGCCGCTCTTTAACGCGGCCGACACGGTCAAAAGCGCCCTCCGGCTGCTGGCCGACCTGGTCCGGCAGGTCTCTTTCAGAAAAGAGCGGATGCTGGAGGCGACCCGCGAGGGGTTTCTCCTCGCCACCGATCTCGCCGATTACCTCGTTCTCAAAGGGCTCCCCTTCCGCCAGGCCCACAAGGTGGTCGGGAAAATCGTCCGCCAGAGCCTGGAAGAGAGACGGCCGATGGAGGAATGGACCCTGGCCGAGCTTCAGACTTTTTCTCCCCTTTTTAAGGGAGATGTTTTCGACTCTTTTTCATTGACCGGCTCCTTACAACGAAAGGGAGGGGTCGGCGGGACCGCTCCTCAGTCGATCGAAGCCGAAATCCGAAAGATAAAACGAAAGCTGAAAGGGTAACAAAAACCCGTAAAACTCCCGAAAAAGAGGAATTGAACCGTGATTCGAAAGCCGTTATACTACATTTTAGTCTTTTTTTTATGCTTTCTATTTCTATCGGCTTGTGGTAGAAAGGGGAATCCCGTTGCGCCGGATGAAGAACCCGGCCAAGATCGATCGACCCCTAAGAACAACTCGGAATCCAACCCCTCATAATCCACCTGTGTTTGACTGAAGCGAGACGCAAGGAGGTACCCATGCAGCTGATACAGCTCGGAAAAGCCGCGAATAAAAGGCCGGTTGCGAAGCAGCGGAAGAAGATTTTATTTATCGAACCCTATCCGGAAAACAACATCTATCGGATGGCCCCCAGAGAGCGCCAGGTCCTCTGGTTTCCGAAGTTGAGCCTCCCGAGCCTGGCCGCCTACACCCCCTCCCATTGGGACATTCAAATCGTCGACGAGAGCGTCGATGTCATCGATTACAATGTCCAGGTCGACCTGGTCGGCATCTCGGCGATGACCTGTTATGCCCCGCGCGCGTATGAAATTGCCAAACGCTTCCGCGCCAAGGGAATCACCGTCGTCCTCGGAGGGGTTCACCCAAGTTATATGCCGGAGGAAGCGGCTCGATATGCCGACAGCGTCGTCATCGGCGAGGCCGAGGATCTTTGGCCGAAACTCCTTCAAGACTTCGAGGAGGGAAAGCTTCAAAAGTTTTATCGAATGGAAAGTTTTCCGGCGATGGAAGGGTATCGCCAAACCCGGCTGGAGTTGCTAAAACAAGACGCCTACATGACCGGCCAGTGCTTGATGACGACCCGCGGCTGCCACTTTGAATGCGAATTCTGCTCGGTTTCTCCCTTCAACGGGAAAACCACCCGCCGGCGTCCGGTTCCCGAAGTGATTGCCGAGATGCAGCGTGTCAAAGAATGGCGGCAGAGCAAGATCGTCGATAAAATGCTGAAGGGACCGATCTTCGAGCGTTTTAAAACCTCGATCCGATTCTACTCCGGGATTGAGGACGGAACCTTCTTCGCCTTCGTCGACGATCTCCATAATTCGAACCGGACTTACTGCAAGGAGCTCTGGACGGCGCTGAAGGCGCTCGACATCAAGTGGGGGGCGCAATGTACCCTCTTTCTCGGAGACGAGCCCGACATGGTGAAGCTCGCCGCCGACTCGGGTTGTGTGGCGATGTTCGTCGGAATGGAATCGATTTTTGAAGAAAGCATCGATGAAACGAACAAGCCGTTCAACCGGGTCGAGCAGTATGAGCGGCAGATCAAATGTTTTCACGACAATGGGATCATGCTCAATCCGGGGGTGATCTTCGGGTTCGATCATGACGACGATACGGTCTTCGAGAAGACGGTCGACTTCCTGATCCAAAACAACATGGAGCTTGCTTACTTCAATATTCTGACGCCGCTCCCGGGAACCCCCCTCTTCGACCGGATGAAGGCCGAGGGAAGAATCCTTCACAACGAGTGGGAAAAATACGACGGAAAACATGTCGTCTTCAAACCGAAGCGGATGTCGGTGGAGACCCTTCAAGAAGGATTTTATTGGGCCAATCATCGGTTTTACTCGCATGAC
Organism: Candidatus Manganitrophus noduliformans; assembly: GCF_012184425.1. Taxonomy (NCBI): domain Bacteria; kingdom Pseudomonadati; phylum Nitrospirota; class Nitrospiria; order Candidatus Troglogloeales; family Candidatus Manganitrophaceae; genus Candidatus Manganitrophus; species Candidatus Manganitrophus noduliformans. The sequence continues at coordinate 1,471,652 of NZ_VTOW01000001.1, read as the reverse complement.
TCGATCATGCGGCGCCTCTTCTACACCAATCAGCGGCTGCTCGCGCGGTGGATGATGAACATGGCCTTCCGGAGCATCATCAAGCGGACCGCCCCGAAGGGAAGCATCTCCCCCCTCTCTCAGGTGATCCAGAACCTACAAACCAGACTGCCGAGCGTTGAGACCGAGAACCTGATCCCGAACGCCTTAAACTCGCTGCGGGAAAAGGTCCAGGAGGTTTCCGGGCAGGTCTCCGGCCGGATCGACCGCTTCCTCCAGATCCGGGCTCAAAAAACGGAGACGCTCCGCGAGCTTCGGGTCAACCTGGAAGGGACGCTCGATCGGTTAAATGCAAAGGAGCTGAAGAAGCGAATCCTTCAGGCGACGGAGCGGGCGAAGGTCGACATCGTTCTCAATTTCGAACACCTGCAACATGCGACGCCGGCCGCCTTTTCGACCCTGGCCGATCCCCAGTTTCTTACGAAGATCGCCGCCGCCGCCAATGTGAAGTTCATGAACCTGAAGAAGTCTTTCCAGCAGGCGGTCGACCCGGCGCTGCTTGCGTTGGAAATAGAATAAATTGGGAATAGAATAAAATGTAGTAGGGGCGCACCGATGTGTGCGCCCGCATTAGGAAAGGGCGAACACGCAGGTTCGCCCCTACAGGTAGATTATTTTTTAGGATTGAATCATGCACGATTTTCGTTTCAAGAAGGGAAAACTCTACTGCGAAGATGTCTCGATCGAGGCGCTGGCTGAGAAGGTCGGCACCCCGCTCTACGTCTACAGCCACAACACGTTGCGCCGACACTTCCTCGCGTATCAGAAGGCTTTTGCCAAGGTTCCCCACTTAATCGCCTTTGCAATGAAAGCCAACGCCAACCTCGCCATCCTTCGCCTCTTCGCCAAAGAAGGGGGCGGGATCGATATCGTCTCGGAAGGGGAGCTTCATCGGGCGCTGGCCGCCGGGGTTGATCCGAAAAAGATGGTCTTCGCCGGTGTCGGCAAAACCCGCAAGGAGATGCAGGCCGCGCTGCGCGCCGGAATCTTGATGTTTAATGTCGAATCGGCGCAGGAATTGACCGCTCTGGACGAAGTCGCCAAATCGCTGGGAACCAAAGCGCCGGTGGCGCTGCGGGTGAATCCCGACATTAACCCGAAGACCCACCCCTACATCTCCACAGGGTTGAAGAAGAGCAAGTTCGGGATCGAGATCACCCGGGCGGTCGAGCAATATCAGCTCGCTTCGCGTCTTTCGAATATCGAGGTGGTCGGAATCCATTCCCACATCGGCTCCCAGTTGACGCAGATCAAACCGTTCGTCGATGCGCTCAAGCGGATCGGGAAATTGATCGAAGAGCTGCGGGGCCGCGGCATGGAGATCAAATACTGGGACATCGGCGGCGGGCTCGGAATCACCTACGATGCCGAAAAGCCCCCCCTGCCGAAGGAGCTCGCCGCGGCGATCCTTCCCCTGCTGAAAGAGAGCGGCTGCACCATTATCCTTGAGCCGGGCCGCTCACTGGTCGGGAATGCCGGGGCGCTGATTACCCGGGTGATTTATACGAAAGAAGGAGAGACCAAAAACTTTGTCATCGTCGATGCCGGAATGAACGACCTGATTCGCCCCAGCCTCTACGAGGCCTATCACGAGATCGTGCCGGTGGTGAAGAAAAAACGCCGAAATGCCACGGTCGACGTGGTCGGCCCGATCTGCGAGTCGGGCGACTTCCTGGCGCAGGAGAGGACCCTCCCGCAGGTCGCGCCGGAGGAACTCCTGGCGGTCTTGAGCGCGGGGGCGTACAGCTTCTCGATGGCGTCGAACTACAATGCCCGGCCCCGATCGGCCGAGGTCCTTGTACACGGCGACAAATATGCTACAATACGCGAACGCGAAAGCATGGACGATTTGATCCGCGGCGAGCGGATCCCGGAGTTTTTAGATTTTGGGCAGTCATAACAATCCCTCCCACCCCTCGGAAGGGACTCTTTCCCTGGAAAGCAAGACCGCAACCACACGGAAGCCCCGAAAGCAGGGGAGAGGTTTTTTCCTGACCCTCCTCATTGTAAGCGGGGTGGTGATCCTTTTTATGACCGTGTTGGCGCTGAAGGGACGGGAAATTCATAATTTCACGTTCAAGAAGTTCGTTATCAATAAGGCGTTGGTGGCGCTGCTCCCCTCGGAGTATACGCTGGAAGAGGCGGAGCAGGTTCGCGAAACGGTCTACCGGTTTTATGACAATGCCAAGGCCGAGCAGATCAGCGACGCCGATCTGCTGGAAGTCAGCAACCGGATCCAGGGGATCATGGCCGACGACAAAATCACGGACGAAGAAGCGAAGGGGTTGTTGGCGCTGATCGGGGAGAAGAAGGCCAGGGACATTCATCAATAAAATGCCGACAGGTCGAATGTGTGTAGGGGCGACGCATGCGTCGCCCCTACGGAAAACATAAAGGCACGAATAAAATGAAACCGATTCCTTTCTGGAAAATCAGCGGCAGCGGGAACGACTTTATCGTGATCGATCACCGGACACCCTTGATCGAGCCGCAGGAGATGAAACATTTCGTTTCCCGGGTCTGCCGCCGGGGCCTCTCGGTCGGCGCCGACGGGGTCATCCTGATCGAGCCGTCGACAAAGGCCGATTACAAATGGCACTACCTCAACGCCGACGGCGGGGAGGTGGAGATGTGCGGCAACGGCAGCCGCTGTGTTGCGCGGTTTGCTTATCTAAACAAAATCGCCTCGGCAAAGCACACGATCGAAACCCTCGCCGGCATCGTCCAAGCCGAAGTGATCGGCGACCGTGTCCGCGTCCGGCTCCCCGATCCGACCGACCTGCGGCTGGATCTGAAGATTGAGATCGACGGGAAAAGCTATACCGGCCACTTCGCGAACACCGGCGTGCCGCATGTCGTCTACTTTGTGGATGATGTCGATGCGGTCGATGTGATCGGCTTAGGCCGCGCGACCCGCCATCATTCTCTCTTCGCGCCGCGCGGCACCAACGCCAATTTCATCAGCGTGACCGACCGGCAGAATCTGAAAATCCGGACCTACGAAAGGGGGGTGGAAGACGAAACCCTGGCCTGCGGGACCGGGGCGATTGCGGCCGGGCTTATCACGACCGCCCTCCAAAAAACAGCCCCCCCCGTTTCCCTCCTGACGCGAGGCGGAATCCGCTTGGGGGTCGATTTCACCCAGGAAGGCCGGACGTTTAAAAACATCACCCTTGAAGGAGACGCGCGTATCGTCTACAAGGGAGAAATTTTGGAAGAAGCACTTTTATAAAGATTAAAACGAGGTATCCCATGTTTCACGGCTCCATCGTCGCCATTGTGACCCCTTTTAAAAAGGGGAAGGTCGATGAAAAAGCATTCGGCGAGTTGATCGATTTTCATCTCCGTTCGGGGACCCACGGGATCGTCCCGTGCGGGACGACGGGGGAATCGGCCACCCTCTCCCACGAGGAACACAAACGGGTCGTGGAACTGGCGGTGAAGATGGCCGGCGGGCGGATTCCGGTGATCGCCGGGACCGGATCGAACAGCACCGAAGAGGCGATCGCTTTCACCCGGCACGCCAAAGCGGCCGGCGCCGCCGGCGCTCTTCTGATCACCCCCTACTACAATAAGCCGACCCAGGAAGGGCTTTATCAACATTATAAAGCCGTTGCAAAGGGGGTCGATCTCCCCTTGGTCCTCTACAACATTCCGGGACGAACCGGGGTCAACATGCTCCCGGCGACCGTGGCCCGGCTGATGGAATTCGACAACATCATCGGAATCAAGGAGGGGACCGGCTCGCTTCAACAGATCAGCGATCTCGTCCAGCTCTGCGGCGAACGGCTCGTGATCCTTTCCGGGGATGATTTCACCGCGTTGCCGACGATGGCGGTCGGCGGCAAAGGGGTCATCTCGGTCACGGCCAACATCGCTCCCGCCGACATGGCCCAGATGATCGAAGCCGCCGAGCGGGGCGATTACGGCCGGGCGAAAAAGCTGCACGACCAGCTCTACCCGCTTCATCAGGTGATGTTTGTCGAAACGAACCCGATCCCTGTCAAAGCCGCCTTGGCCTTGATGGGAAAATGCGCCGACGAGGTCCGTCTTCCCCTCTGGCGAATGTCGGACGAAAACTTCAAGAAACTGAAAGCGGCGCTGAAGCGGTACGGACTTCTTAAGAAGATGTGAACCTTGTTCCCTACAATAAGGAGGGAGATGAAACTCATCATTTCGGGTGCGGCGGGTCGAATGGGTCGGGCCATTCTTGATAGTCTTTATCACGAAGAAGATCTGGAACTCGGCGCGGCGCTGGAGAAGAAAGGCCACCCCGCCGTCGGGAGAGATGCAGGGGAGCTGATCGGCGTCGGGAAATGGAAGGTCTCCCTCACCGACCAGATCAAGAAGGCGATACAGGCGGGAGAGACAGTCATCGACTTCACCTCGCCCCAAAACACCCTGGCCATCCTACAAGAAGCGATGTCCAAGGGAAAACCGATGGTGATCGGGACAACCGGTTTCTTGAGCGACGAAGAGAAAAAAATCGCGAAGGCCGCCGAAAAGATCGCAATCGTCCTCTCTCCGAATATGAGCGTCGGCGTCAATCTTCTCTTTAAACTGCTCGCGGAAGCGGCGGAAGCGCTGGGAGAAGCGTACGACATCGAGATCGTCGAAATGCATCACCGGCAGAAAAGAGACGCCCCGAGCGGGACCGCCCTTCGGATGGGAGACGTATTGGCCCGCGCCAGGAAGAGCCCCCTCTCTCAGGTCGGCCGCTTCTCCCGGCAGGGAAACATCGGCCCGCGTCCCAGCGGCGAGATCGGCATTCAAACGCTGCGCGGGGGAGATGTGGTCGGAGACCATACCGTCATTTTCGCCGGCCCCGGCGAGCGGATCGAGATGACCCATCGGGCCCATAGCCGAAATAATTTCGCGAGGGGCGCGCTGCTGGCCGCCCGCTGGGTGGTTCAACAACCCCCCGGACTTTACGACATGATGGACGTTTTGAATCTGAAGAACAGGAGCTAGGATCATTGTGAGCAAAATCGACGTACAGATGGCAGACCGGATTAAACATCTCCCCCCTTACCTCTTCGCGGCAATCGACAAGATGAAACAAGAGGCGATCCGCCAGGGAAAAGATATCATCAACCTCGGGGTCGGCGACCCGGATTTACCGACCCCCGCCCCGATCATCCATCGCCTTCAAAAGGCGGCGGAGGACCCGCGGAACCACCAATACCCCTCTTATGAAGGAATGCTCCCCTTCCGCAAGGCCGTTTCCAACTGGTACAAGCGGCGTTTTAATGTCACCCTCGATCCCGAGAGCGAAGTGTTGACCCTGATCGGATCGAAGGAAGGGATCGGCCATTTCCCGCTCGCCTTCATCAACCCGGGCGATGTCGCCCTGATGACGAGCCCCGGCTATCCGGTCTATCATGCCGGAACCTTATTTGCCGGCGGAAAGTCTTATTTTATCCCGTTGAAAGCAGAACGGGGATTTCTCCCCGACCTGGCCTCCATTCCGACCGAGGTGGCCAAGGCGGCCAAGATTCTCTTTATCAACTCGCCGAATAACCCCACCGCCGCGACCGCCGATCGGGGGTTCTTCAGCGCCGTCGTCGAATTTGCCAAGCGCTACAACATCATCGTCGCCCACGACGCCGCCTACTCCGAAATGTTCTACGACGGAAAACGCCCCCCCAGCTTCCTGGAGGTCGAGGGGGCCAAGGAGGTCGGGGTGGAGTTCCACTCCCTCTCCAAGACCTACAATATGACCGGCTGGCGGATCGGGTTCGTCGTCGGAAACCGGGAGGTTCTGGCCGGGCTGGGAAAGATCAAGAGCAATCTCGATTCCGGCGTCTTCCAGGCGGTTCAAGAAGCGGGAATCGCCGCGTTGGAGATGGAAGACAGCGTCGTGGAAACGATTCGAAAAATCTACCAGGAACGGCGGGACACCCTGATCCCGGGCCTGCAGAAACTCGGATTCAAAGTGACCCCGCCCCCCGCCAGCTTTTACGTCTGGATTCCGACCCCCGCGGGGATCGCCTCCGCCGATTTCACCGCCCTTCTTTTGTCGAAGACGGCGATCGTCACGACCCCCGGCAAGGGATTCGGCGATGCCGGAGAAGGTTATATCCGGATGACCCTCACCGTCGGGACGGAGCGGCTTGAAGAGGCGCTCGACCGAATGGAGAAATCGGGAATCCGTGGGTAAAAGGGAACCGGGGGCCAGGGGCCAGGGGTCAGGGAAAAAGAAACCCATTTTAAAACCGCTCCCTGACCTCCGACCTCTGACCCCCGCTTTTATCGGCATCGGTTCGAACCTCGGCGATCGGCTCGCTTCCTGCCGCGAGGCGGTCCGCCGGCTTGGATCAACGCCGGGCATCCGGATTAAGAAGATCTCCTCCCTTTACGAGACAGACCCGGTCGACTACCTCGAACAAGATCGATTTTACAATGCCGTCGTTGCGGTCGAGACCTCCCTTTCCCCGGACGCTCTCTTGAAAGAGTGCCAGGAGATCGAACGGCAATTAGGGAAAACAATTCTCATTCCCAAGGGACCCCGTACGATCGATCTCGACCTTCTTTTCTATCACGATCAGATCTTGAATGCGCCCGGACTTCAGATCCCTCACCCGGCCATTTCGAATCGCGCTTTTGTCCTGGTCCCCTTGACTGAAATCGCACCCGATTTCATCCACCCGGCACTTCATACCTCCGTCGCGGAGACCCTCCGCCGTTTGAATGTAGAGACGTCCCGGCGGGACGTCTCTACAAAGATTGAAAGAATCGCCGCGCCGGGATGGGAGAAAATCCCCCTGGTGTCGAACGGACCGTCCTGAGATTCGCCCATTTATTTAAAACAGGCTGAGGCAAGCAAGATGGGTTCAAACAGACTAATCGTGATTGAAGGGGCCATCGGGGTCGGGAAAACGACCCTTGCGCAGCTCCTGGCGCAGGAGCTGAAGGCCGACCTTCTTTTGGAAAAAGCGGAAGAAAATCCGTTTCTTCCCCAGTTCTATGACGACCCGGAGAAGTGGGCCTTTCAGACCCAGCTTTTTTTCCTCCTCTCCCGGGCCCGCCAGCTGGAGGAGCTCGTCCAACAGAGCCTCTATGCCGAAACGACCATTACCGACTACTTCTTCCCCAAAGACCGGATCTTCGCCTATATGAACTTGCGCGAAGAGGAGTTGGTCCTCTATGAGCAGATCTACAAGATCTTGAACCCCCATATTCCAAAGCCCGACCTGGTCATCTTTCTGCAGGCGCATACCGATGCGCTCATCGATCGGATTCAACAGCGGGGGAGGCCTTATGAGAAGGAGATCCGGCCGGAGTATCTCCGCGCCCTGAACGACGCGTACAACCGTTTTTTCTTCCATTATGATGAGAGCCCCCTCCTGGTGGTCGAAACCAGCGACATCGACTTTGTCCGGAATCGAACCGATCTGACCGATCTGGTCACCCAAGTCAAACAGATGCGGCGCGGCAAGGAATATTACCATCCGACACGATAGGGAGATCGCCTGTAGCGGCGACGCATGCGTCGTCCCTACCCATTCGAAAGATGAAAACCCTCTCCAACATCAAAGCCGTTCAGAAAATCCTGGCGCCCTTACGCGGCAAGAAGCGGATCGGGTTTGTCCCGACGATGGGGGCCTTTCACGAAGGGCATTTGGCCCTCATGCGCCGGGCCGAACGCGAATGCGATTTCGTCGTCGTCTCCCTTTTTGTGAATCCGCTTCAATTCGGACCCAAAGAGGACTTCGCCGCCTACCCTCGCTCGGTTCCTTCGGACCGGAAGATGGCTCAAGAGGCGGGGGTCGATCTTCTCTGGACACCGACCGCGGAGGAGATCTACCCCTCCCCCTACCGGACTTTTGTCGATGTGGAAGAAATCACCCGGCGCTGGGAGGGGGCCGTTCGGCCGGGTCATTTCCGCGGCGTCGCGACCGTCGTCGCCAAACTCCTTCAGGTCGTCCAGCCCGACCGGGCCTATTTCGGCCAGAAGGACTACCAGCAGACCCGTGTCCTTCGTCAGATGGTGAAGGACCTTCATTTTCCCGTTTCGATTCGAATCCTTCCGACGGTTCGGGAAAAAGACGGCGTGGCGATGAGCTCCCGCAACCAGCGTCTCTCCCCCGCCGAGCGGGCGGCGGCGCCCATTTTATTTAGAGCCCTCACGCAGGCGGAGACGCGTGTCCGGCAGGGAATTCATGAAAGCCGGCCCCTTCTCAAAGAGGTGGCGGCGCTGATTCAGTCCGAGCCGCTCGCCCGAATCGATTACATCGCCCTCTGCGATCCGGCGTCCCTGGAGCCGATCGAGAAGATCCAAAAGGAGGCGGTGTTCCTCCTGGCGGTCAAAATCGGATCGGTCCGCCTGATCGATAACCTTCTCATCCGCATTTGACTGTTTTATCGCGTTTTTTAGCTTGACAGAATCCCTTTTTTTTCAAATAATGGCGACGTATGAAAAAAAGCCGTCGAAGGGACAAGCCGATCAAATTGTATTCGTTCCTGGGGATATTCCTTCTTTTTTTTCTATCGGTGAACGGCCTTGGCGGCTGCGGCAACGTCACCGAAAAAAAGAAGGTCTCCTCCTCCAGAGAGAGCAAAGGGAGCACCCTCTACGTCGTTAATGCAGGCGACGGAAACCTGCTGGCTTTTGATCCTCCCCAAAACGCCGCAAATAATCTCCAATCTGTTCTCCCGCAGGGAAATGTCTCCCCCAGCCGCCGCTTCCCCGAAGGGATGACCGGGCCCGCCGGGATCTTTCTCGACCCGACCACCGATACCCTTTATGTCGCCAACGCGGGCCAGAACGCCATCCTGATTTACGAGAATGCCAGCACGCTGAACCCGTCGCTTGGCTTGGCCGCCGCGACCCGCACGATCTCAGGACCGAACACCGGGTTGAACCGTCCCTTCGCGGTCATCTATCGCCCTCAGAACGGACAGCTTTATGTCGCCAACACGGACGATTACAGAATTCTCATTTTCGATGAGAACTGTCCCGGTGCCCCGTCCGCTCTAGATGGAGACATCGCCCCCTGCCGGATCATCTCGGGGGCTTCGACGTTGCTGGACTACCCGAGGGGACTCGCTCTGGATACAGGTCGAGATATCTTATACGTCTCCGATATGGGAAGAAATGCGGTACTTGCTTTCAATAATATTTCCGAACCGACAACTCAAGGGGATGTTTCTCCGAGCCGGGTGATTACCTCTCATGCCGACGCCGGCCAAACAGAGAGCATGTTGCAGCTCCCTTTCGGTCTCTTCATCGACAGCGCCGACGACCGGCTCTACGTGGTCAAATCCGGGGGGAACCTGCCGGCGATCTTCATCTACGAGACGGCAAGCCTCAAAGGGAACACTCCCGCCGCCTGTGCCTCGAATCCCTCGCTATGCGGCGTCGCGCCGGAGCGGCTCCTGACCACCGATTTCAGCGCCCTCCCCCCGGAATGCAACGAGGCCTCCGCCCCCCCGGAATGCGCCACGACCCAGCTGACGAATCCCGCGGGAATCGAGGTAGACGTCGCCCGGTCGCGGATTTACGTCGCCAACAACAACAATACGAATAACGTCAATGTGACCGGCGGCAAGAGCACCAGCAGCACGGCGCTTCTTGTTTTTAACCTAAAAGACGCCGACAACAACGACCGCTGCGCCGTCACGGTCACCATCAACAGCTGTAGTATCCCGCCCGACTTGCGGATCGGCGGGGATGTCACCGGAGACAACGAAACCACCCTGACGAACCCTGTCGGCATTGCAGTCGATATGGAAAGAGATCTGTTCTACCTATCGAACCCAACCGCCAACAACATCCTTGTCTTCTCCCTGGAAGGAAACATGGTCCCCTCCAAGATCAATTCGGGAGGGAACACCCAGTTGCAGCAGCCGATCTCTTTCTTCTACGACAGTACGATGGACCGCCTCTATGTCGCCAATTTCAATTCGACGTCGGTCATTCCGAACACTCCGAATATCACCGTCTACGATAACGTCAGCAGCCGGTTCTTTTTGAACAGTGCGCCGAGCTGGACGATCACCGCCCCGTCCTCCTCCGACATTCAACGCCCCCGCGCGGTTTACCTCGACCGGACTCGGGGCCTGCTGATCATTCTGAGCGGGAACACCACAGACCCCAAACTTCAGATCTACAACATCGATACGATTCCTAACTTTCCGCTCGACTCTCCTCCCGCCTCCGCGGCGACGATCGACCTCCCCGCGCCGATAAAAACATTCACCACCACCGAGGGGCTTCACCGACCCAAGGCGATGGCGGTCGATGAAGGACGGGGTCTGGTATATATTGTCAATGACTGCGATGCCAATGACCAAGCCAACTGTTCATCACTCCAACCGGACGGCAACAAGATCGTCGTCTACAACCTGAACGATTTGAACCTCACAGCTCCTGTCCGGACGATCGGCGGCACGGACACCCGATTGAACCGCCCCTTCGGCGTCTTCATCGATACCGAGCGAGACATCCTCTATGTAACGAACACCGGCTCGATCGGAAGCACTATTAATTCAATTTTGGCCTTCCACGATGCCAGCACCACAAACGGAAACATCGCCCCAAACCGCGTCATTTCGTCTCCCGGCGGCGCCGCGGCGGACGAGATCCTGAGCACCCCGACCGCTCCCGCCGTAAACATGGACGACGATCGCCTCTATCTAATCAATCGGGGGAACAATTCCATCTATATCTACGACAGCGCCAGCGGCCGGGACGGCGCGCTGAACCCCGATCGGAAAATCGCCGGCAGCGCCACCTCTCTTTTCTTCCTCGGAGGGCCCAGCGGGGACGGAACCGACATCACCGGCGCCCTGCTCGTCGATACGAGCCGGGGGAGAGAAAGACTCTTCGTCGGTCAGCCGAGAGACCCCACCTGTCCGGACAGCTCGCTCGCCTGTGTCGCCTTACGCGGCGCTTTTCTCATCTTCAGCCCGAACGGGAACGTTCCCCCAAGCCGCATCTGGTCGGGAGGAGGGGCGCCCTTTTTCGGGCCATCGGCCATCGCCCTCGACGGAGACGTCCTCTATATGGCGAGCCAGGGAGATCCGGCGGTCACCGGAGACGAGACCTTGTCGATCCTGACGGAGGCGAGCCGTGTCAATACGGATGGCGATCCTCCGCTGTCTGTAACGATCCCGGCGCTCAATAATCCGGCCGGACTCTTCGTCGATCCCGTTCAAGACCGGCTTTACATCTCCAACACCAGCAACGATGTTCCCCTGACAGGCACGATCGTCGTGATCGAAGGGTCTCCTTTTGTGACCGGCGCCGGAACCCTCTTTTCGACGGAGCTGGCGCCCGGCGATACGATAAGAATCGGGACAACACTTTTTACCGTCTCCGCCGTCGGCTCCAATACCTCTCTGACCCTGTCCGCCCCCTATACGGGAACAACCGCCACCGGGATCGTCGCTTCCAGGCGGATCTGTATCAACACAGACCCCCCTTGCAACGCCGTTTTAATTTTTGACAACGCCGGCGACCTGGCAGCTGCAGCCGGTCCGGTCACCCCCGATCAGATCCTGTCCAACGACGCGCTCAATACGCCGCGGGGCCTGGCCGTCGACCTGGACCGAAGGGTTCTCTATATCGCAAATGCCGGGGGCGATTCCGTCTTGATTTTCAGAAACCTGGAGGCGCTGAACGGTTCGGTCGCATTCGACGCCGAGATCGGCGGGCTGGGCCAACCGGTGGCGGTCGCCGTGGACGCGGCGAACGAGCTGTTATATGTCCTCGATCAGGAGACGTTGGAAATCAAGGTGTTCGATCAGCTCTCCACACTCAGCGGAAGCGTCCTCCCCTCTCCGGTCCGGGTCATCTCAGGGGGGTTCATGGTTCAGCCTTCCGCTCTTTTCCTCGATCCGCAAAACGACCTGCTCTATGTGGCCGATCAAGGGGCGAACACCGTCTACATCTTTACTGAGGCGAGCTCGGCTGAAGGGGAAGCCCATCACACAACGCTCGCCGGAAACACCACCGGTCTGAACCGGCCGGTCGCGCTTTCCGTCGACACCACGAGGTAATCCGAATTGAGATACGTGCGCTGGATAACGCTCCTCCTTGTCCTTCTTGGCGCAGGAGGATTTCAAGGGTGCAGTGACAACAGTAACGGCTCCGGTCAGACTCAGGAAGCGCCGGACCTGCCGCGCGGCGACGGGAATCTCTACGTCGCCAACGAAGGAACGGGAAGTCTTCTCGCCTTTGACAACGCCTCGACTGCGGAAGGGGATCTCGCTCCGGACCGCCACTTTCCGGAAACCATCGCCGAACCGACCGGCCTTTTTTTGGATCAAACGACAGACACCCTTTACGTCGCCAACACCGGCCAGAACGCCATCCTCATTTATGAGAATGCAAGCACGCTCGAACTGCCTGACGGCTTGGCCTCGGCGGACCGGGTGATTTCAGGGCCGAAAACCGGACTCCGCCGTCCCGGCGGCGTCGCCTACGACGCGACACGGCAGCGGCTTTATGTCGCGAGTGAAGGGAACGCATCCATCCTGGTCTTTCACGCCGGCTGCTCGGAAACCGGTCTGCTCAGCGGCGATATCGCCCCCTGCCAAGTCATCTCAGGCGCTTCGACTTTGCTCCATGCTCCGGGGGAGCTCGCCGTAGACCCGGCGCGAGACATTCTTTACATCTCGAACGAGGGAACCAACTCGATCCTGGTCTACGAAAATGCCTCTCAATCATCGACTCAAGGAAACCTTCCGCCGACCCGGACGATCTCATCGATTCAATCTCCTTTAGGGATCTTCATCGACAGCACGAACGACCGGCTTTACGTCGTTCAAAGCGAGGGCCAGGCAGCGGTTCTGGTCTATGAGAATGCCTCCACCCGGGCGGGTCAGACATCCCCCGATCGGACACTGACCGGTTCGAATACCCTTCTCGTGTTTCCGACCGGAATCGATGTCGACATCGACCAGAATTTGATTTACGTCGTCAACAACGACCACCCCCCAGACGGCGACAGCGCCCTGCTCATCTTCTCCGATCCGTTCGCCAACTGCGCCGTCTGCGACGTCGCCCCCGCCCGGATCATCACCGGCGACGAAACGGGGCTCAGCGACGCAACCGACATCGCGGTCGATTTCCAGCTCGACCGGATCTACGTCTCGAACACATTGGAGAACGCAATCCTGCTGTTCGGGATGGGGGGGAATATCGCGCCGACAAAAATAAACACCGGCTCCGCCACCCGGCTGGAATGGCCGATCTCCTTCTCCTACGACAACGAGGAGGACCGGCTCTACGTCCTCAATTTCCGCTCCTTTCTCGGCGGCGCCAGCTCCCCGATGATCGCCGTTTGGGACAATGTCGGTGAAACCTCCCTGAACAACACCCCCCCGAGCTGGGGGATCCTCGCAAGCGGCATTTTGTTCCCCCGCGCGATCTATGTCGACAAAACGAGAAATCGTCTTCTCCTTCTTCTGCCGTCCATCAACGAGCTTCGTGTCTATGACCTCGACGCCGTCATTCCCAGCCCCCCGACCGGAAACGTTGCGCTCCCCGCTCCGGTCGCCACCTTCACCACCGGTCTCAACAGCCCCCTGTCGATGTCGGTCGACGAAGGGAGGGGCCTTGCCTATGTGGCGAACGACAATAACAACGGCGTCGTCGTCTACGACCTGGACACCCTCGACCCCACTCCTCGGACGTTGGTCGGATTGCAGACCCAGCTTGTCCGCCCTTTCGGACTTTTCGTCGATCCGGATCGGGATATCCTCTACGCGGTCAACACCCAGAGCAATAACATTCTCGCCTTCGATGACGCCAGCGGAAAACAGGGGAACACCGCGCCCGACCGAGTGATGACCTCCTCTTCTACCTTGGATTCAGAGGACCGGTTGAATGCGCCGACCGCCCCCTTCATGAACGTCGCCAAAGACCGGCTCTTTATCATCAATCGGGGAAACAATTCCGTCTATATCTTCGACACTGCCAGCACCCTCGACGGAGAGATTGAACCCAACCGGAAACTGGTCGGAGACGACACGGAAATCTCTTTTCCCCCCTCGCTTGATCCCCAAATTACCGGCGCGCTCTGGGTCGACACCAGCGGGGGGGGAGAGCGGCTCTTCCTCGGCGAGCCGATCGACCCGACCTGCACCCTCCCCCAGAACCAATGCGCGCGGGGCGCCTTCCTCCTCTTCAGCGCGGAGGGGAATTTTGCTCCGGGCCAGGTTTGGAGCGGCGGGGAAAATCAATTGGTGGGACCATCGGCCGTGGCCGTCGATCCAAGACGGGACCTCGTCTACGTCGCCAACCAGGGAGATCCGACGATCACTTCGGACGACTCGCTCTTCCTTTTTACCCACGCAAGCAGGTCTGATGGAAACATGCCGTTCGACGGCACTTTTTCCGTCACGGAAGGAAGCGTGATCGTGACCGGAACCGGAACTTCCTTTACCACCGATTTAGCGCCCGGCGACCACATCAAAATCGAGGAGGACTCATTGATCGTTTCGACGATCTACTCGGATACCACGCTGACATTGACTTCGCCTTACCCCGGAGAGACCGCGTCCGGCCTGTTGGCCCTTCGCCTTCCCCGGACCCCTTGCAGCCCGATCTATAACCCCGAGGCCTCTTCCTGTCCCGATACCAAGCTGAACAACCCGGCCGGGCTTTTCGTCGATTCGGATCAAGACCGCCTTTATGTCTCGAACGCCGGAACCGATTGCGCCGATCCCGCCGCGCCGTGCAACAGTCTCCTCGTCTTCCACGCCGCCAGCGACTTCAATTTCAACGCGGTCCCCAACCAGGTCATCACCAGCGATCGCCTCAATAGCCCGCGGGGCCTGGCCGTCGATTTAGGACGACAAACCCTTTTCGTCGCCAATCATGGAAACAATTCGGTATTGGTCTTCAAGAATGTGGAGGATCTGAATGGAGAGGTCGGTCCGGACGCGGAGATCGGCGGGGCCGCCACCGGGATCAATGAGCCGATCGGCGTTGCGATTGATCCGGAGCGGGACATCCTCTATATCTTAAACGAGGGGACATCGGAAATTTTGGTCTTCGAGAACGCTTCGAGTCTGGACGGAGACAACGCCCCCGCCCGTACCCTCTCCGGGAACTTCATGCAGACCCCCTCCTTCCTCTTCCTCGACGCGGAGGGGGATCTCCTCTATGTGGCCGATCGGGAAGCGGACGCGGTCCACATCTTCACCAACGCCAGCCGAGCCGACGGAGAGGCTGCTCACAAAACCATCACCGGAATCAACACAGGCCTCAATCAGCCGGTCGGCTTGGCGGTCGATACGGCCCGCTAGAGAGAATGCCCCGCCGACTATCCGTTTTTTGCGCAGCGAAACCCCAGAAAAGGAAAGCGGTCGGTCGGCGCGACGTTCTGCCGGAAGGGAAGACGGGAAAAAATAGGAAGGGAGTAATGGCCCGACTCCCCGAAGGCGTCCCCCTTGGCGATCTTGAATAGCTCCCCGAAATCGGGGCTCTGATGATCGCCCCCCGGATACTGCTTGTACCAGTCGGCGACCCACTCCATGACATTGCCGTTCAGATCGAACACGCCGTAGAAACTCCGGTCTTCTTTCCATCGGCCGACGGGGGTAATCCCACCGTGGCCGCCGGCGCTGACGTTGGCCTTCGTTGCATCGAATTGGTTTCCCCAGACGTAGAGGTAGCCGTGCGGTCCCCGCGCCGCCTTCTCCCACTCCGCCTCCGTCGGAAGACGCTTTCCCCGCCATTCGCAATAATCCTCGGCCTCGAACCAGTTGACGTCGGTCACCGGAAAGTTCGCCTGCCCGTCGGGGTAGCGTCCTTCTTTCCAGGAGGGAGGCGGCCTTCGCTGGCGCTGTTCGACAAATGTTGCATACTCCTGGTTCGTCACCTCGTATCGGTCTAGCAGAAAGTCGGCGACGAAGATCCTTCGCTCGGGATGCTCATCGAGATACCACGGCTTCTTATTTCCGAATTCCGCCTGGTTGTTGCCGGAGGTGTCGACCTCATTGCTCCCCATGATGAACTCGCCGGCGGGGATGAGGACCATTTCGGGAGGAACTTCCTGCTGACCGGAGAAAAAGGAGATAAAGAGCGCAATTGGAATAGAGAGGAAGAGAAAGAGGAAAATCAACTTTCTGACAAAAGACATTATTTACTTCTGGCCGTTGATGACGGAGTGGGCATCAGTATTATGGTCCATACTAAATCCGTGACATCGAAGATTGCAACCGGGACCTTTGTGACCGAATGAAAAATCAGTAGGATTAACAACCTCACCATCTCCCCACATCACATGGTCCTCGCCACGAATATCAAATGCTCCTTCGCCGGACCGATTCCCCCTAATGTTCGGCTGGAAGTTGATCAGGTGGGTATCCAGGTTATGCCCAGGATTGTTGGCAACAAAGTTCGAGTTATTCAAGCCGACATAGATCGTATTTCCGGCTTCAACGTTGCTATGGACATTATTATGGCATTCATGACATCGGGCGTTCGTACGACCCACTAAGTGAAGCATGTGAAGATTACCCCCTGAAGTTTGTCCATCGACATTGCCGGTTTCACATCGATAGAAATTGGTCAGTCTCGCTTTGGGAGGAATAAAAGCGCCGCTGGCGTCTTTAGAACAGTTCTCTACCCCGGGCCCTGAATCAGTCCAGGCGGGGGTAATGAATGCGGCCTCAGCATGGCAATTAAAGCAGAGCGCGAAGTTCTGGGGATTATAGGTAGCTTTCCCATTGCCACCTGGACAGGTACCCACTACAAGAACATCTCCACATAATTTTTGCTCTGCAGTTCCCACCTTCGTATCGTAATTCGCCCGCAAGATTCTCTTGTAGATCGACCCATGCGGCCCCTGGGCCGTGTTCGGATCATTGAGGCTCGCCGTTCGGGTCGCTTCCGGATTCACCGGAATATCGGGGGGAACATCGGTCGGCCGCCGGTAAGCGGTCCCCCGTGTATCATCGAAGGTAATCGGCCCGGGGTAGTCGGGACAGCTCACGTTCTGACTGCCGTCCCAGCAGCTGGTCAACGTCGGGAATCCAAAGGCGCCGAAGACCCGATTCAAAGGAAGCGCGCCTCCCAGGTAGGTCCCGAAAAGATCAGTGTTGTGGCAGTCGGTGCAATGGATTGTCTTCTCCCGGCTGAGTCCCATTCTTCCGAGGAACTGTCCCTGCTGCGTCGGAGTCGACATGTTGAGTGTGTAATTGTTCAAGACTCCCGACTGATTTCTCCCCGGCTGGAAGACGGGGTGGAACGAATGATTAAACCGGGGCGGGTTTGGGTCGGGAACGAGCGGTCCGTTCGGATCGGCCGGGTTCTGAATGCGGAAGTTTTCCGGATAGAAGGGGACGGAGGTCGGATCGAACTCCTTCCGCTTGTTGCTCCCATGCGCGTTGACGCCGAGCGCCGGATTGACCGGGCTGTTGCCGCGCGCCTGGACGACCTTGCCGGTGCCGACCGCGGTGAAGAGGGCCTCCCGGACATGGTTGTTGAAGGTGTTCCCGTGGCAGCGGAGGCAGACCTCATAGATGTACGGCTCGCGGCGCTCATCAACCGACTTCAAGGTCGATGCGACGATGCCGCTTCGGATCGTGATCCCCGGCATTCCCTCAAACCGGTTCCGCCGGGTGACCCGGTGCATGTTGTGGCAGTCGACGCACTCGACATGGGAGGTGTCGGGGGTCGGCGGGGCGTTCTCGGTGAGAATCTTGTTGTTGGGCGGCTCGGAAAAAGGGCCGCCGAAGAAGGAGGGGAGCCGGTTGTCGCTCCCCAGCTGGACCCCTTCGGTCGGCAGATCGACGAAAACCGGCTGATGTCCGAGGGCCAGGTTCAGGTCCATCGCGCTCCCGGTCGGCGAAACCCCGTGACTGCCGTTCCCTTCCCTGTCTTTAAAGAACTGGGTCATGATGTCGGGGGCGCGGGTCGGCGCCTGGAGGATCGAGGTCTCCTGCGGCTGATGGCATTGGAAGCAGGTCTGCTCGATCGCCACATTGCCGAAATGATCGACCCCTTCCCGCATGATCCGGACCGCCCCCTGGCGGGTATGCGGATCGTGGCAGATGAGGCAGGCCCGCTCGGCGACGACCGGTGTTTCGCTGTTATGAAGATTGGTCGCCCCCGGCTTCAGCCGCGAGTCATCGAACTGCCCGGTCTGGCGATCGCCGAAGTGAGAATTGAGATCGGCCTCATTATAAGGCCATCCCGGCTTGTCGTGGCAGAAGAGGCAGATGATCGCCCCTCCTCCCTGCGGCGGCGCCGACGTGCCGGGCAGACCTGGGTGTTTCGCCGCTTGGGTCGTGGCGAAGGTCAACGACTGAAGGCGGTTGGCCCGAAGGAATTTGGGGAAATCGACCTGGTGCGGATTGTGGCAAGAGGTGCACTGGACCGAATCAAAAACATCGACGCTGTTCCCGGTCGCCCTCCGAAGGGGAGAGAGCGGCGTCGGCGTGCTCTGGGTGAAGGGACGCCGGATCGGCGGGCCGGGATCGACGAACTCGTGGTCTTTCGACAACAGCTCGGTGTCGAACCGCATCGAGATCGGATGATCGTTCCGCAGATCCCGTCCTAAGACGCGGGTCGCTTGCTGCGTCGCACCGTCGCCGACGGGAATACTCCCGGGAGGTCCGGCCGGCGTCTGGCCGGTCGGGTATTCCATCTCGATCGGATTGCGGCCGTCCGGATCGAATCCGCCGCTTCCCGGCTTATTGATCAAGCTGCCGAGGGCGATCGTCCCGTCATGGCAGGAGAGGCAGAGCCGCGAGTAGCCGGTCGGGCGGCCGGGATCGTTCGGCTTCGCCTCGAACGACTTGCTCCAGACCTGATCGTACATCTGATAATGGGCCGGGGAGAGGTTCCGGTTCCAGATCGGCGCCCGGATTTTCACCCCCTCCTGGCTGGCGCCGTGCGGGGTGTGGCAGAAGACGCAGACTTCGGTTGTTCCCTGGGGACCGTCGACCGACTTGACGTTCCGCTCCATATCGGGATCAAAGAGCTCCTGGAAAAGGGTCGGATTCGGGACCGGATTCGCAGAGAGGTTGTGCTTTGTATTGCTAACATCTTCGTTGAACGGCTCGGAGGTCGGCTGGGCGGAGGAAGGAGAGCGGAAAGGAATACCTAGAAGCGACAGGGCGACCGTCCCCAACGTGATGAGGAGGACGATCGATAATCCCCAAACGCCGATACTTGATCTAAACTTTCCCCTCATTAAACCTCTTTCTCCGTTCCGGCGATAATATTAATGATCGTTTGTTTCTTTGTCAACGGAATTGATGTCGGGCGACGCACGCGTCGCCCCTACGAGGACGGAACGCTTTCCCCCTCCAACAGCTGAAAGACCTGGACCCGTTGGTTGTACGAATCGGCGACGTAAATTTTCCCTTCCCGATCGATGGCGATTCCGGAGGGGAGCCAGAAGAAGCCCGGCTCGACCCCCGACCTTCCAAAATGAAGGAGAAGCTCTCCCGACGAATTGAAGATCTGGACATTATCATAAAGGGTATCGACGACGTAGAGATGGTTTGCCCCGTCCACCGCGATCCCCTTCGGCCGGGAGAATTGGCCGAGCGTCGCCCCCAGGCTCCCGATCTGCGATTGGAATTGCCCCTCCGCATCGAACACCTGGACCCTGAAATTCAGCGAGTCGGAGATGTAGAGCCGGCCGTCGTGATCGACGGTGGCGTAGGTCGGGAAATTCAATTCGCCGTTTCCGACCCCCCGTTTTCCGATCTCCCCCTGCTTCTCCCCCTCCAGGCTGTACACCAGAACCCGATGACCCATCGTATCGACAACATAGAGCCGCTCGCGCGACCGATCGATGGCGATTCCGGAGATCCGCTCCATCTCCCCCTCTCGGCCGATGATCCGGACCGACTCCCCTTCCGGATCGTAGACGAAGACCCGGTTGAGATCGGCATCGGTGACGTAAAGCCGCTTCGCTCCGTCGACCGCGACCCCGATCGGATTCTTCAGCCTCCCATACGGCTCCGGAAGCCGGAAGTACTGCCGGTATTCGTGGTTCTTCTGGTTGAAATAATGGACCACCTGCAATCCGGTATCGCCGATATAGACCCCCCCCTCTTCATCCACCGTTACCCCGGAGGGGCGGATCAGATAAGGCGGCTCCTTCTCCCCGAAGATAAAATGAATGACCCTCTTGAACCACGAAGGCTTCACCCCCGCATCTTTCGGCTGCGTGAGGTTTTGAACAAATGTAATCTTCGGCGGATCGGGCGGCTCCGGCCAAAAAATCGTCGGTTGCTTCTCGACCGGCGCACCCGCGCAAGCAACCAGTCCCAAAAGGATGATCCCGATGAGAGGGTTTCGAAGGACTCCTCTTGATTTTAATCTTTTCCCCCTCACCCTACCGCCTCACGCCTCCCGTTTTTTAAAAGACTCTCGTCGCTCTTGCAAAAATCGTCTCGCTTCGGTAAGTCATCCCGGCCGAGCGGTCATTGGCCCAGCGATGGTCGAGATTGAAGATGAACTTCCCGATCTGATAAGCCAGCACGGTGGTGAACTCGAGCGTATCCCGATCGAGCGAGCTGTTTCCGTCTCCCCGTTGATGGCTGTCGCGAGCCCCCACGGTGAGGTTGGTATTTCCAAGATAGAAGCTCCATTGGATCTCTTCGAAGAAAATATCCGAGTCCAAATAAAAACCTTCCGGGTAATTCTGCCGGGTCCAGCCGGCCGCCAAAAGCCCGCCCCCCAGGAAATAGTAGCTTCCCCGCGCGTCGATCAGAAAGGAGCTCCCCGTCGGCCCGAAGCCCTCGATCCGGGTAAGGCTCGTCGAGCCCTGGAGAAAGAGGCTGTCGTCCCTGAAAATCAGCCCGCGGAAATAGCTGCTGTCGGCGTTGACCTGGAAAGTATGAGAGCGCTGGTCGTCCTCTTCCTGAAGGGTCGGGCCGTCCCGATTGATATCGTTGAAGGTATACGCCAGGGCGATATGGATAATTCGGATCTGGGTGTTTTCAACCCCCAGCGTGATGGTGTTCATCAAATCCCGAAGATCGTCTTCCTGAGGACCGGCCAAATTCGCCCGGGAGGTATCGGCGGTCCCGTAGCTCAAAGCATAGCTGGCGCTGTAGCGGAGAATCTCGACCGACCGGGTGTAATTCGCATAACCCCGGTACCGTTGGTAGAAAGAAGAGAGCTCGGCCCCGTTCCCCTCGGTCTCGGTCATTCCCATCGAGGCCCCGAAGCCGGTGCTCAGCCCGAAGAAGGGACGGTAGTTGAGGACATAGTCGGCAAAGGGAGAAGAGGTCGTCGTCCCGTTCACTTCAAATTGAAAATACCGGAGGCTCGTCACCATGTCAAGAAGCTCGGTCGGCCGGATCGAGGCGCTCCAGAAAGCATTCAGCCGGTTGAAGTCGATCGTATCGGGCGTCTCGGCATATTCGACCCGCGCGTGGGTATCCCAAAAAACACTCGGCGTGTAAAAGACGGAGGCGCCGACGGCCCGCTCCTGGGCGAAAGTCAGCCCCGGCGCATTCGTTCCCCCGACGTCGGCATACCGGGCAAAGGTGCTCAACGAAAGGTCGGAAGCAAGACGGCTCTCGGTATTCAGGTTCACCGCATGGCCGTCGATCGAATCGACCTCCCCGTCGATCCGCGCCACATCGGTTTGATTGTATTGATACCGGCCGATCACCGTCGTCTCCCCGATCCGGCCGCTCGATTCCGCGTTGAAGTACCGGCTGACGGTATCCGGAAGGCGGTCGCGATCGTTCGCCTTCAGCTCCGATTGGTTGTAGGAGAGGGCAAGGCGCGGCAACCGGGGAATCGAAAGAGACCAATTCGCCCCGTAGGTGGTGATCGTATCTTTCACAACGGTATCGAGCTGGTTGGAGCGGGTGACCCGTTGGGCGTAAAAACTGAAGGGAGAGATATATGGAAAGAGATTCAACCCAAGGGAATAATCGGTGAAGTTGAAATTCTGATCGGTGAAATTGCCGCTCGTCTTGGTGTCCTGGCTGAGAAACGTCCCGCTGAGGGAGAACGTCCCGATGCGGGGATCGATAATCTCTCCGAAATTATGAAGGTTGTAACGCTGCTGCAGAAAATCGGTCTCCGTGACGGCCTCTTGCTGTGTCGTTCGAATATGCCCATAAGATAAATCGACGCTCCCTCCTAAATTGAGGAGGCGTCCGTCCGCCCGGGAGGGGAAAAAGAAAACCGTCGGGAGGAAAAAGATAAAGAGCATTCCGATACAAAGACAGCGTTTCTTCTCCAAACGGAGCGTTCCTCCCCCCAGGTGTTCCGCACAGGCGATTCTTCGATCGCCTTCGACAAATCGGCGGCAAATAAACCGCCGTTATTTAATAAATTTTAATTTCTGATTTCTTCCGAACCCCTTCCAACCAATTCTTTTTCCCCGCCTCGTCGGACGGAGAAATTTCATTCCACATTTTCCGAACCAGAATGAACCGACGCACCCCCTCTCTGACCTCTTCGAGGGTGAGTCCCTCCCGGACCAGCGCCGCGTCGAAATCTTCCTCGGCGGAGAACCGTTTTCGGATTCGGTCCACCTCCGCTTCGATCTCCTCGGGAGCGATCTTCTCCCCCTGCTTCAGCGCTTCCTGGTATATCAATTCTTCGTCGATCAACCTTCCCAGCACCTCTCTCCGTAGACTCATCATCCTCGGAGGGGAAAGTTCCTTGTGGCCGATCTGGCGAAGATAATTCCGGACCCCTTCCTCGACCGAATCCGCCGTAATCGGAACCTGGTTGACCTCCGCGACCGGCGCGGCGTCATCCGCAAGCAAAACCTGCGGGAGAAAAAGAAGACAGAATCCGGAAGACAGAATCCAGAAGAACGGCTTTAGAAGCTTCCCTGTTCTGACTTCCGATCTCTCTCTTCCGACTCCTCTCTCCGCTCTTCTCACTTCCGACTTTCCTTACTTCTTATGACAGCTCAAACAGACCAGGCTCCCGGCGTTCCGGTCTTGTGAGTTGGCCCCCGGCATCGAAGCCATCCTTAAAAAAAGATTGTTGTTGACCGTTTGAGGATTGACCGGCTCCGAAAGGGCCGGCTGCCCGCCGGGACGGCTCGCCTCATGCGGATTGTGACAGGAGGCGCACTCGATGTACGGCGCATCGGGACGCGCCGGATCGGAGGGATAGGCCCGAATCCGATCGCGTTTGTCCAACGGCAGGAAGGCGCCGTTCGGATTCCGATCGATCCACATCACGCTCCCGCTTCCCGGAATGCGCCCTCCTTTGGAAGTGATGTTCGTTAGAATCTCCCGGAACTGAGGATCGGTCCGGGGAATCTCGATGCTCACCGGATGATCATCCCGCAGATCGAGCCCCAGGTTCGGGAACGGTTCGGCTCCCAACGAGGCATTCGGGCCCCCGCCGAACGCATCGAAGAAAACAAATCCTCCCGACGTGTCGTCCCGGCGCCCCTCGCGGAAGCTGTTCGTTGCATCGACCGCCGGCCCCGAAAAGGTCATCCCGATGCTTCCCCCCGCCCCGGTCAAGACCCGGTTGCTCGGGAAGAAGCCGCCCGATCCGGAACTGTTGATCAAGGCATCGAACGCCACCGCGCCGTCATGGCAAGAGAGGCAGGCGAGCGAGACCCCCTTCGGCCGGCCCGGCGTCCCCAGCATATCTTGGGCGTCATAATTGGGGCTGGTATAAGGGGTAAAAGCCATCGGATTGGAGAGGCGGCGGTTCCAAAGCGGCGCATGTCCGACCAGCCCGCCGACATTGCTCTGCGCGCCATGCGGGGTGTGGCAGAAGATGCAGACCTCTTCATTCAGGCGGATGTCCCCTTCCACGCCGCGGACCTCCGGATTTCGCGCCCCGCGAAGCGAGGTCAACTCCCCTGCTTTGAAGTCGCTTCCCTCCCTGGCAAAGGTATCGGGATTCACGGCCAAATTGTGCTTGGTATGTCGAACATCTTCAGATGCGAAGACATTCAGGAGAGAGAAAGCGGTCCCCGTCAGCGCCAGGACGATCAAAATAAAATTCCGCCTTCGTGAGGAGAAGCCTGCCGGGAGCAAGCCATTGGCCGCGTGAAGGAAGCGTCCGATCCGTTTCAGGACCATCCTCTGCCGATCAGAGGCGCTGCGACGCGTCGTCATGAAGGAGATTCCTCCGGTTTCTCATTTTTTTCAGCGGGTCCGATATATTGGAAGATGTTGATTCGATGATTGTACTGATCGGCGATGTAGATCCGGTCCTGATCGTCGATCGAGAGGCCGGCCGGCAGCCAGAGTTGGCCGTCCCTGCTTCCGAACTCGCCGAAGAAGAGGAGGAGTTGCCCCTCCGGGCTGAAGATTTGGACGTTGTTGAAGCGGGAGTCGACCACGTAAATATGTCCCTGCGAGTCGACCCCGACCCCCTTCGGAAGGGAGAATTGCCCGAAACCGGTCCCGACATTGCCGAACTTGGAAAGAAATTTTCCGGCGGCATCGAAGATCTGAACCCGGAAATTCAGATCGGTGACATAGACCTTTCCGGCGGCATCGACAAAGAGGTTCGCCGGGAAGTTGAATTCGCCATCCTCCGCCCCCCGCTTTCCGAATTCAAAAAGGAAATTCCCCTCGAAATCATAAACAAAAATCTGATGCTTCCGGGTATCGGCGATGTAGACCTGCTTCAAGTCATCATTGACCGCCACCCCGACCGGCCGCTCCAGGCGATTTAAATCGCCGATCGACATGAGAAATCGCCCCTCTTGATCGTAGACGAGACATTTGCGGAGGATCGTATCGGTGACGTAGACCCGTCCCCCCTTGTCGACCGTCACCCCCATCGGTCCGGCGAGCGCTCCCGGACCATCGACGCCGATCATCGAGAAGCGGCCCTGCAGCGTGTCGAAGACCAGGATCTTTCTCCAGCCCGAATCGGCGACGTAAATACGCCCGTCCGGCGTGGCGGAAACGCCATACGGCTTAACCAGCTTGGCCCCTCCCGAGTCGCCGAAGAGGGCCGCTTTGATCCGCTCCCCCCATCCTTTCTTCTCCACATCTTCGGAAGAATCGATGCTCGTGAGGAACTTGATCCGGGGCGTTTCAGGGGGAGCGGGCCAGATCAGATCCCGATCGGGCGCTTTCGTCTTTCCGCCGCATCCGGTCAAAATCAACATCGCTAAAACAACCAGTAAAACTCTCTTCACTTTATCGTTCCCTTCGCTTTATTTTTGCTCCGCCCCCCCGACACCCGATCCCTGGCCCCCGGTTTTACTTCTGGTGACAGGTCAAGCAGAGGGCGCTCCCTCGATTGGAGGCCCTCAAAAAGGGATCCCGCCCCTGCAGGTTCTTCTCATCGGGACTGTGGATGTCATGGCAGGAGGCGCACTGGACCTTGTCCCCCGCGAACGTCTGAACCCCGTTTGCAAACATTCGCCCCCCGTCCGGCTTCAAGATCGTCGGCTGATTGAACTGCGGATCGACATCGGCGCTCGGCAAGACCATCGAGATGGCGTGGTCGTCCCGCAGATCCTTCGTGAAGTAGCGGACGGTCGCATCATGAGCGCCGGAGAGACCGCCGTAGGCCCCTTCCGACCGATTGTGGCATTTCGAGCAGGCGTCACTCCCCTCCTCTCCCTCCAGGGTCATCCGATAATCGCCGCCGGTTTCGACGATGTCATGAAATTGCGGCGGCTTGAGAACCGAATCGACCGCCACCGATCCGTCGTGGCAAGAAAGACAGGCGAGGGAGATCCCGTCGGGCGCCCTCCGCGGGGCCGAATCGAAGTTGGGACTGGAATACATTTGATAGCCCCGCTCCTGGGGAAGCTCTCGATTCCAAAGAGGGGCGTAGCTGCTGCTGTTGTGAGGCGTATGGCAGTAGACGCATGCCTCGCGGAGGTCGTCGAAGGTCCCTCCCTGCATCGGGCCGGTCTCGTTCTGATATCCGCGCCAGTTCAGCGCGGAGAGATCATGCCGGGATCGGATGATGGAGCCGCCTTTGGCGGAAGCGGAAAGAAATAGGATGAAGCCGACGATTCCCAACAAGATGAAAATTTGAATTCTCTTAAACGTCATCCCGGACGGACTCCCGAAGCGTTTCCATCTCATGCGGCAGGTCGAATCTTTAATGAGGTCAACAAGGAAATCTTTAAGAGAAAGCGGATCGCGGATACGAACATAAATTTCCAATGCCTAACTATAGTTTTTTTTACACTTTTGTCAAGAAAAAAATCGGAAACGCGAGATGAAAAGCTTCCCTTTTTCACTTAGTTGAACCGTTTGAATAAAATTTGTTGACAAAAGAAAACCGGTGTGATAATCAAGCGGTTGGATTCCACTTCGGCATGGGAGAGGGAGGAAAGATGAAAAGTGTTCGGATCGGCATCATACTCGGATTAGGCCTTTTGCTGGCATATTTCTGGGGCGGCGACAAGGTGTCAGGCTACTACGGCGATATGGTCCTGAACAGCAAGGCGGAAAAACGAGGGATGCCGCCGGTTGTTTTCCCTCACTGGTACCATCGCGCGGAATTTAAGTGTAAGGTCTGTCACCCCGCCATTTTTGAAATGCGGGCGGGATCGAATGATATCGATATGAAGAAGATCATCGTTGATGGACAGTTCTGCGGGAAATGCCACAACGGAACGATTTCGTGGAAGCCGATTGAATGCGCCCGCTGCCACTCCGGAACACCGGGGATGACAACAGGGGTTCTGGAAGGCTTTCCAAAGTAGATATTGTTTTTCAATGCAGGGGCGTATTGCAATACGCCCTTACATTAAGAATTTTTGAATCTTAGGGGAGGATTTCATGGCTTGGGTGAAAGAACGAAGAAGATATCTCTTTGTCGGGTGCTTGCTCATACTCCTTTCCCTCACCACCTTCTACGCCTGCATACGCCAAGCCAAGAGTGAACCGGCGAATCCGCCCGCCGTACCTGCCGCCGCCGGTGCGCCGGCCCAAGCGGTTCCGGTTCAGGCGCCGGCCCAGGCCCAAGAGAAAGATCTTGCATCACAACCTTCGCTGGTGGCCCCGCATCCTGCAACCGCTCTTCCGAAATTTGAAGACCCGACCAAACTTCCCACACCGGGCCCCCCTTATAATCAAGAGAATACGAATGGAGATGTGGTCCTGAAGGACTTTCCGGTCGATGCCTCCGGCCAAGTCGACTGGGTCAAGGCCTTTCAGGAAAATCTGATCAAGCCGCACGAGTCGCTCGATCTTAATAAACCCCCCACCCCTCCTTTTATGTTCGATATCGAAATTCCGGCGATCGGCTCCATGCCGAACGTGATCTTTCCCCACTTCCCACATACTTTCTGGTTGGATTGCGCCAATTGCCACCCCGGCATTTTCATGATGAAGAAGGGGGGCAATCCGATTTCGATGGTGAAGATCGTTAACGGAGAGTTCTGCGGACGCTGCCACGGCCGGGTCGCTTTCCCTCTGGCCAACTGCACCCGCTGCCACGTGAAGCCAAAAAGCTAGAAGAGATGAAGGGGACCTGACGGCTGTTTCGCTTCAGGTCCCCTTTCCGTCTCATCCCAAGAAGTCCATCTTGCCATGTATTTAGACACACTCAATAAAACACCGATGAAAACCTCCCTGGCCGCTTTGGCCCTGGTCGCCCTCCTGATTGATCCTGCGTTGGCCGGCAAGAAAACGGACAGAGAGCAAGAGCGCCTGATCGGGCCGGTGAAGACGGTCCTCATCGAACTGACGAATATCGCCAATCAGGAAGGGAAATGGGTCGAAAGCCCCCGCATCCCCTGGCTCTCCAACACCTACGATCTGAAGGGAAACAAGATCCAGGAGGATCAACTCTATGACGACGTCTCCCTTAACTTCAAATCGGTCTTCAATTATGATGATAACGGAAACCTGACGGACGGGGTCGAATACGACTACAAAGAGTTTCCTGTTTTTAAATGGACCTACACCCACGCGCAGAACCGGGTCGAAGAGACCCGCACCCAGGTGAACGGCGTCCTCTTTTCCAAGGCGACTTATACCTACGACAAAGACGGAAATCTCGCCGAAGAGTTCCGCCATCAGGTCCATAGCACCAAAGATTTCAAATGGGTCTACCTCTACGACGCGGAGGGGAGAAAGACCGAAGAGAATTTTTACCTCGTCCAGATGCAGGGCCTTCCGCACGAACAGGTCCGCGTGAGCACACTCGACTTCAAGACGGTTTACCGTTATGACGCCAAGGGAAACGTGATCGAGGAGACCCGCTTCGACGCGGCCGGCGCGGTGAAGTTCAAAAAGCAATACAGCTACAAATTCGATTCGGTCGGCAATTGGATCTCCCAGACGGCCGAGGAATGGATCACGCGTTCGGGCAAAACCGTGCTCGAACCGACCGGTGTAACGTATCGGACCTTCCAGTATTATTCTCCATGAGACTCATTTGATGCGTCGGAAAACCACCTTAGTATTCCTTTTTATTCTCTTCGTCTCGATTCCCTTTGCTTTCCAACCGATTTCTCCCCGTCCCGCTTATGCGCAGGCCAACCCTCATGCTCCCCCTGAAGAATTGTGGACGCACTTTACCCTCTTCTCGATCGTTCGGGCGCTGGCGGTAGAGGGGGATGTCCTCTGGGTGGGAACCTCGAACGGTCTCCTCAGATACGACCTGGTCCGTGAAGAACAAAAGTCCTACACGACCAAAAACGGACTCCTCTCCAACATCATCCACACGGTCGCGATCGATCCCAAGGGAAACAAGTGGATCGGAACCTACGGCGGAGGCCTGAGCAAGTTCGACGGAAAACAGTGGACGACCTACACCCCCTACGGCAGCGGCTCCACCGCTTCGTATGGAGAGGCGTCCTGGACCCGCTTCGGCAGCGGCAAAGGACTGGGCGATCTTTGGGTTTACGGGGTTCATTTCGATCCGAAAGGAACCATGTGGGTCGCCACATGGAAAGGGGTCAGCCGATTCGACGGCAAGTTTTTTAAAACATACACAACCGACGACGGGCTGATTGATAAATGGGTCTACACCTTGGCGCAGGACCAGAAGGGAACGTTTTGGTTCGGCACCGAAGGGGGGGTCAGCCGGTTCGACGGCAAGAGTTGGAAGAGCTGGACCAACAAGGAAGGGGTCGGTGCAGAGGTCGCCCGGGTAAAACCCCCGGAGGTCGCGGATTTACAGTTTGTTCCACAACACCACCAGGGAGGGGACAAACCGCTCGAATATAATCCGAACTACGTCGTCTCCTCCGTCATCGATTCACAAAATCGCCTCTGGATCGGAACCCTCGGCGGGGGGCTCTCCCGGTTCGATGGAAAGAAATGGAAGAGCTATACGATCCAAGACGGCCTCGCCGGAAATATCATCCATGCTCTCAAGTTCGACGCGAAGGGGACATTATGGATTGGGACCGACGGCGGGGTCAGCCGGTTCGACGGCAAGAAATTTAAGAATTTTACCGAGAAAGAAGGGATCGGCGCCGTGTATGCGATCGCCATCGATCGCCAGGGCCACAAATGGTTTGGAACGTTTGGAGGGGTCGCACAGTACCGGGGGGATTGATACAACAGAGTCAATGAAAGAAGGGCGCCATGAACGACGCCCCTCTTTTAATCAGGACGGCCGTCCCACGCTGGTGTATTGGAAACCGAGGGCGGCCATTTTTTTCGGCTCGTAGACGTTTCGAAGGTCAATGAAGATCGGAGATTTTAACTTCTTCTTGATCTGATCCAAATCGAGGTTCCGGAACGGATTCCATTCGGTCATCAGGATGATCGCATCCGATCCGTCGGCCACCGCATAGGGATCGGCGGCATAGGTCACCTCTTTCAGCACCTTCTTTGACTCTTCCATGGCGGCCGGATCGTGCGCAACGATTTTGGCCCCCCGCTCTTGAAGGGCGCGGATGATGGCGACGGACGGCGCCTCCCGCATGTCGTCCGTATTCGGTTTAAAGGAGAGGCCGAGGATTCCGATCTGCTTTCCCTTAAAACTGCCGACCTCTTTCTCGATCTTCGCGATCATTCTTTCCCGTTGCTGCCGATTCACCTCGATGACCGCCTTGACGATCTTGAATTCGTAGCCGCTTTTCTGCGCAATCTTATCGAGCGCCGAAACATCTTTCGGAAAACAGGAGCCGCCGAAACCGGGACCGGGGTGTAAAAACTTGGAGCCGATCCGGCCGTCGAGTCCCATTCCTTTGGCGACGTCCTGAACGTTCGCCCCCACCCCCTCGCAGAGATTGGCGATTTCATTGATGAAAGAAATCTTCGTCGCCAGGAAGGCATTCGCGGCATACTTGATCATTTCGGCCGTCGGGATATCGGTAATATGCAGCGGGGTTTCAATCAAATAGAGCGGACGGTAGAGATCGCGCATGATGGCGATCGCCTGCTGGCTTTTGGCGCCGATCACCACCCGATTGGGCCGGAGGAAATCCTCAATTGCCGATCCCTCCCGCAAAAACTCGGGATTTGAGACGACATCAAAATCAAAATGCTCTTTCTGCTTGCTGCCGATAATGGAGCGAAGCCGGTCGCCGGTTCCAACGGGGACGGTGCTTTTTGTCACGATCACCTTGTAGCCGTTCATATGTTCGGCGATCATCTCGGCGACCTTCTCAATATAGGAGAGATCGGCGAAGCCGTCGCCCCGATCGGGGGTCCCGACGGCGATAAAAATCACCAGCGCTCCCTGGATCGCCGCAACGGTATCGGTGCTGAAGGAGAGCCGCTTGTTCTGCACGTTCTTCTTGACCAGCTCTTCTAACCCAGGCTCATAAATCGGGATGATCCCTTTTTTGAGGGCGGCGATCTTCGCTTCTTCCTTATCGACGCAGGTCACATTGACGCCGAACTCCGCAAAACAGGCCCCGGTGACAAGGCCGACATAGCCGGAGCCGATAACCGCAATATTCATCGACTTTCCTCCGTGATTGATCTAAAGAGTATACGAAAAAGAGCGAAAATTAACAAGACGAAAGATCGATTTCAGTCTAGTTGTTCGTTGACTCCACACGAATAAAAGTGTAGGCTTAGCCCATTTAGACATGATTAATAGGTGCTGCGATGGGAATTTCTGAACAATCGGCTGAGATCATCCGGCGGACGATCCAGGAGAGCATCCAGGTCAAAGAGGCCATCGTCCGGAACATGATCCCGGAGATCGCTCAAGCGGCGGCCTGGATCGTTGCCTCTTATGGAAACGGCGGAAAACTTGTCCTTTTCGGAAACGGCGGAAGCGCCGGGGATGCCCAGCACATCGCCGCGGAGTTGGTCGGACGATTTGAACGGGAACGGCGCGCCCTCCCCGCCATCGCTTTGACGACGAACAGCTCGACCCTCACCGCCATCGGCAACGATTACGGCTACGACAAGATTTTCTCCCGGCAGGTCGAGGCGTGGGTCCAGCCGGCCGATGTCGTCATCGGCATCAGCACCAGTGGGAATTCTCCCAACGTCCTGGAAGGGATCGCCGCCGCCAAATTAAAGGGGGCGAAGACGATCGGGTTGACCGGCGAGAAGGGGGGGAAGCTCGCCTCCCAAACCGATCTTTGTCTTAAAGTTTCCTCATCGAACACCGCCCGGATTCAAGAATCGCACATCATGATCGGCCACCTCCTCTGCTTGCTGCTGGAACAGCAGATCTCCTAACCCTCGGACCCTCCATGTCGGGAACGCTCTACGTCGTCAGCACCCCGATCGGCAATCTCGAAGACATCACCCTCCGGGCGCTCCGCATCCTGAAAGAGGTCGCGATCATCGCCGCGGAAGATACCCGCCACACCCAAAAGCTCCTCTCCCATTTCGACATTCATACGACGCTCACCAGCTATCACGACTTCAACAAGGAAGAGAAGACGCCGGTCCTCCTCTCCAAAATGGCGGAGGGGGCTTCGATCGCCATCGTCTCCGACGCCGGCACCCCCACCCTCTCCGATCCCGGTTTTTATTTGATTCGCGAAGCGATCCGCGCCGGCCTCCCCGTCAGCCCCATCCCGGGCCCCGCCGCCGCGCTTGCGGCGCTGGCCGTCTCCGGCCTTCCCCCGGACCGATTCGTCTTCGAAGGTTTCTTACCGAAAAAGAAAGGGGCTCGCGCCCGGCGCCTGGAGCAACTCAAGCCCGATCCGCGGACGTTGATCTTCTACGAATCGCCGTTTCGGATCGTCGGGCTGCTCGAAGAAATCAAGACGATCCTTGGCGACCGGCCCGTTGTCGTTGCACGGGAAATCACCAAGATGTTCGAGGAGTTCATTCGGGGGACGGTGACGGAGGTATTGGAGAAGATCGGGAAGAAAACGGTGAAGGGGGAGATTACGCTGGTGGTAGGGGGGAATCGGGAGGAAAATTAAACAACATGAGGGGCTATGTCATCTCTACCATCTAGCAAAACCCGGATACACATCCGGTTGACGATCATCTGAATCTCCTTTTCAGAAACATGAAGAGGAAAATACCCAGCAAGAGCGGTATTTCGGCCGCTTGCGCGGGGCCGGGAAGATTTTCCTCCTGCGGAAAGCGCATTACACAACCTCCCCCGCCGGCGGCCGCCTGATTTTGTCCGTCGTCGATTTGACTGATTAAAGAAAAGGGAGAAGCGGAAGCGTGGGCGGTAGATTGACGATTCTCATGGAGATCGTAGGAAGCGGCGGCATAGTAGTAGGTGACGCCGTTCTCCAGGCTTGAGTGAGTTACGCTCATGCTCTGATTGGGTTCTCCCGTGAAATCTCCGAGAAGTTCGCCGTCGTTCAGGTCGCTCGGATAGCGATCGGTCCGATAGCGGATGAGAACCCCCGCGAAATCAACGTCCGGCGGGTTGATCCATTGCAGCGTGATCTCCCGGTCTCCGGGAACCGCAGAGAAATGTTGAACATCCGCCGGAGGCGTCGTATCCGAGGGTTGAGCATCCTCCGGTGGGGTGTTACCGGAGACGGGAGCAGACGTATCAAAAAACGTTTTACTGATCTCGTTCGAAAAAGCACTCTCGTTTCCTGCAACGTCATAGGCGGTGAGGACGAAGTAGTAGGTTCCCAGCCCAAGGCCGGTGACCGTGTACGCGGTCTGATTGCCGACCGTGATCGGTGTTCCGTAACGCCCGGAGACGGTTCCGTAATAGACCTTGTATCCGGCCAGATCCGAATCTGTGTTGGGAGTCCAGGATAAGATTGCATCGCCTGCAAAAGCGGGAGAGGTCTTACAAAAAAAGAATAAGAGAACCAGACAAAGCGCCCGGGGAATGTTTTGTCTTTTTGACAGATTTCGCATCGCTGCAAATCTCCCATGCGCAAAAAAAAGCCGCCAAAACGAAATCCTTTGGCGGCTCGGCGGGCATGGCTTTACAGCTTTAGCCCCGTTGCTCTGCGTCCCCGTCTTTCGACAGGTTTGCTCTGAACAAAGGGAATCACAAATCCTTCATGATCAACGCGGCTTAAACCGCTCGACGGCGCTTGAGCGATCTAAAAAACATTTTTAGGATTATCACGACTCCAATCATGTTGTCAATAAGATTTAATTCTTTTTAGGGTCGTGGTCGCGCCGTTTCCAGAGAGACTCAATTTCCTCGTACGACCCATCACCGCCTCAATCTGCCCATAGAAGGTGCTGCGTTCCTTTCCCAGCCCTGCACTCCTTACGTTTCTTGCCGCGGCTGCAATATCGTCCAGACGCGTTTCAATACCCCCCCCCGGAATTTCCGCTTGACACTTTCCAATCCCTTCGGCTAGAATGGTATTCATATGGATACCATCACGGCACGGCAACAAGAAATCCTCACCTTCATCCAGCAAACGGTGGAGCAGAAAGGCTACCCCCCTTCCTTGCGTGAAATCGCAGGCCACTTCGGGATGGTGGGGACGCGGGGCGCTTTCAAGCATGTCGCCGCGCTGATTCGCAAAGGACACCTGCGAAAAGGCCAAGGAGCCCGGGCGCTGGAAGTGATCTCGCAATCGCAGACAGCGAGGGCCGTCCAATCAAAGAGCGCCGGCCGGGCGATCCCAATCTTGGGACGGGTCGCCGCCGGGCAGCCGATTCTGGCCGAGGAGAATTTACTCGGACATCTGACGGTCGATCCTTCGCTCGTTCGAGGAAGGGAAGCGTTTCTTCTGAAGGTCAAAGGGGAGAGCATGCGCGACGCGGGAATCTTGGATGGGGATCTGGTCCTGGTCAAGCGGCAGGCCGATGCCGATTCCGGCGAGATCGTCGTCGCGATGGTCGAAGGGGAAGCGACGGTGAAGCGGCTGATCAAGAAAAAGAAAAACCTGATCCTCCAGCCCGAGAACACTGACTTTGATCCGATCGTCATTACCGAGAAAGACGCCTCCTTTCAAATTCTCGGGAAGGTCGTCAGTCTCATTCGGCCGGTCGTTTGACCGTAGAAGAGGAGCACGCTTGTGGACACGACCTACAAAATCGACGCCCCCCTCTTCTCCGGACCGCCGGTCTCCCTGATCTCCGGCATGCCGGGCGGGGTGATCTTTTTTTGCGGCGATGCCGCGCTCCGGCCGCTCGCTTCGGAAATGATCGGCTGGCGGTTGGCCCAGTCGGAGCGGGTCCTCTTTCTCGATGGGGACAACTGCTTTAACCCTTATCCGATCACACATCTGGCGAAGCGGATCGGACACGATCCGCGCCTTTTTCTCTCGTCGATTTTTATCTCCCGCGCCGCCACCTGCCATCAGATGACCTCCCTCATCACCCGGCAGCTCGGCATTGGAATCGCGCGGCACCGTCCCCGCCTGGTGCTGCTGGCGGAGCCGCTCGCCACCTTTTATGATGAAGCGGTCTCTTTCACCGAGAGAAAAACGCTCCTCTCACACGCCGTATCAACCCTGGCGCGACAGGCCCGGGAAGGAACCTGGATCGTGGTGCTGACCTCCCCTCCCCCGCCTTCGCACAAGTCGGCGTCGCTCCTTTCAATGGTGCGCAACGCGTCGGACCGGCTCTTCTCCGTCCGCACCGATGCGCAATCGATCCTCATCCGCGAAGAAACGCTCGCTATTGGAAAACGTCCGCCGCAACGAACCGGGGGGTGTTGATGGGCCGCACCCTCTCCACCTTCACGCAGTTGATCGAGCAGGAACGGAGCGCTTGGCAGTCGTTTCACCGGGCGTTGCGCAAGGAGGACCAGCAATATTTCGACGCGCTTTTTCGCGCGGCGAAATACCATGTCGCTTCCGGCAGCTACGCTTCGAAGAGCTCGCCGTTTGAAGCGATGATCGTGGCGATGTTGATCGAGTCGTACAAAAAAAATGCGCTGCTCGAAGCGCGGGTCTCCCACCTGGAAGTATTTCTGAATAGAAAGGGCACATTCGACGAAAGCCAGAGGCCTCCTCTCCCTTCGTCGAAGACAAAGGAGGGTCGATGAAGATCACCGGCTGGATCTTTGATGTCTACGCGGTCGACGGCGGGATGCGGGTCTGGATCATCGACGCGCAAGGGAGAAAGCACCGGCTGCTCGATCCCTTCTCCCCCGCTTTCTACATCGGCGGCCCTCCCGCCTCTGTCCGCCCGCTTCTGACCTTTCTCTCGCGCTTGAACCTGCCGATGGAGGTCACCCGCGCCGTGGGGATTGAGTTCTACTCGGGGAAGACGATCCCGGTCACACGGGTAAAACTTTTCAATCCAATCCACTTTACGAAGGTGGTCCGCTGGTGCGCCTCCGCCGCCGTCAAACCGGAAGGGAGCGGAATCTCGCTCTACAACTGCGATCTCTCCCTCCCGCAGCTCTATTTCTTCGAGCGCAAGCGCTTCCCGCTCGCCTTTTGCGAGGTGGAGGTCGATCCCTCCGGGACCATTCAAACGGTCGGCTTACTCGATTCGATCTGGCGGACCGATTACACCACCCCCCCCTTGACGACCCTGATCCTTCGGATGGAAGGGGGAAGCCTCCGCCCCGATCACACCGGTCCCCGGCGGCTGGAGGTCACGATCGACGGGCGGACCTCCTGCTTGGAAGCGGACGACGAAGCGGGGCTGATCGACCGGTTCGACCGGCTGCTGCTGCGGCACGATCCCGACCTGATTCTCTCCGAATGGGGCGATCCGTATCTCCTCCCCCAGCTAATGGCGATGGCCAAAAAGAAGCGCTTCCCCCTTCTGCTCAACCGAGAGCCCGATACGGGGGTGGTCACCCGGCGCGAGCGCTCCTACTTCACCTACGGCCAAGTCGTCCACCAGGCGCAAGCGCACCTGCTCCTCGGCCGCTGGCACATCGATCTGCATAACTCTTTCTTGGTCGATCAGACCGAGCTCGAAGGGCTCTTTGAGTTCGCCCGCCTCTCGCGGATCCCGGTCCAGCAGATGGCGCGGACCACCACCGGCACCGGAATCACCTCGATGCAGATGGCGCTGGCATTTGAGGACGGGATTCTGATCCCCTGGCGAAAGCAGGAGAGCGAGGCGTTCAAGAGCGCCGACCAGCTATTGCTGACCGACAAAGGAGGGCTGACCTACGCCCCCAAGCTCGGCTTTCACGAAGCGGTCGCGGAGCTCGACTTCGCCTCGATGTACCCCGCGACGATGGCCCGTTACAACATTTCCCCCGAGACGATCAACTGCCCTTGCTGCCCCCACAATCTCGTTCCGGAGATCGGCCACCATCTCTGCACAAAGCGCCGCGGATTGATTCCCCGCTTCCTGGAGCCCTTCTTGGCCAAGCGCGCCGAATACAAGCGGCTCAAAAAAACCGCGACCGATCCGGAGTGGAAGGGGCGGTATGACGCGCGGCAGTCGGCGCTCAAGTGGGGCATGGTCACCACCTTCGGCTATCAAGGATACAAGAACGCCCGGTTCGGGAAGATCGAAGCCCACGAGGCGATCACCGCCTATGCCCGGGAGAAGCTACTTCAGGCGAAGGAAATCGTCGAAGCGGAGGGGTTCGAGATGATCCATGCGATCGTCGACTCCCTCTGGATCAAAAAATCGGGAACGACGGAGGCCGACTATGAAGCGCTGGCCGAGCGGATCTCGAAGGCATGCGAGATCCCGATCGCCTTTGAGGGGGTCTATCGCTGGGTCCTCTTTCCGCCGTCAAAGTCCGATCCGGAGATCGGGGTCCCCAACCGCTATCTCGGCGTCTTCCAAAACGGCGAGGTCAAGCTGCGGGGGATCGAAGCCCGCCGCGGCGACACCCCGCCGTTCATCCGGGCCGCCCAGACCGAGATGATCGAGATCCTCTCTCAGGCGAAAAATCGGGAAGCGTACGAGGCGCTCCTCCCCGAGATCGAAGCGATTCGGGAGGCCTATCGGGAGCGGCTCAAAGCGAGGCGGGTCTCCTTCTGGGAGTTGGCGATCGCCAAGACCCTCTCGAAGTCCCCCTCGGAATACCAAAAAGACAGCCTCACGGCGATCGTCGCCAAAGAGCTCGCCGGCCGCGGGGTGCGTCTCTCCCCCGGACAGAGCATTTCGTATGTGATCACCGACGCCAAATCGCGCGTGAAATCGGACCGCGCCCGGGCGCTCGGATTCATCGACGGGTCATGGGGGTTCGACGCCGAAAAATACGAGTCGCTCCTGATCCAGGCGGCGGAGGTCCTCTTTCCAGACCCGCCGGATCGATTCGGGCAGAAAAATCTTCTGCCGTGAAAAAACGGAATGAACCTAACTTGTTTTTAGCTTGGATTCTGTTGGAAAGGAAGGGCCGCTTCGAGACGTTTCAGGGAGGCGTATCGCGTTGGGTGTTTCCCTTCGATGATACTGTTATGGACTGAGGTGTTTTTTTAGAATTTCGTTTTCGGTGATTTCCCGATTGTCGCCCCCGAACCGCTTCGCCTTCTTAAAGGCCTCTGTGGCTTCCGGATGTTTTCCCATGCCGTCGTAGGCGATCGCCAGGTTAAAATGGGCCTCGGCGAAATCGCCCTTGGCCGCGATGGCTTCATTCAGGTGCCGGGAGGCGACCTCATAATGTTTCTGAACCAGATGGTCGACCCCTTCATTGTTCTTGGCCGCCGCCTCCTTGTTGCTCATATCGTATGGAGAGAGAAGCACCGGGATTTGAGCGCTTGCGGCCCCTCCGCCGCCGGAGCAGGAGGTCAACCCAAGCAGAGCCATCACCAAAAGGTATCCACGTTTTCTCATCTGATCTCTCCTTTTCGGGTAGATGCCTTGCCGATGCTCCGACCTTATCTTCTCCGTTGCGGCAAGCTTTTCCGGCGATTCCGGAGGATGATCGCATCGACAAGCTCGCCGCACTGCACGCAGCGCCGCGGCAAGAGGTCGGTGTAACCGCTATTCTTCAGAAGATAGAGGCATTGCTCGACGACCATGAGGCCCCCGCACCGCCAACAGAGCGGCTTGCTCACAAAGTCCTTCCACTCGGCGTTCACCGCCTGTTTCAGGGCCTTTTCTTGAATTTTGGTCGCCTTCGGCACCAAGGCCTCCCTTCAATGTTCTCTTCGACTTTCAGGCAACATGCGCATCAACGATGGAATGGTTCTGTTGGTCGACCATAACGGTAATGGCCGTCCCTTTTCCGATATGAGTCATCTTTTCGGCGACTTCTTCTTTCATCTTGTAGAATTGCGACGTTCCATTTTTAAGCTTCAGCGTGACGACCTTCTTGTCTGAATCGACGCAGACGACCTCGCCATGAATCAGCGCCAGTTGATGTTTTCCACCGATGTGAATCATGTCGATGATCTGGTTCCCTTCGTCAAACTCCAACAGAATACGATCGCCCGGATGAAGAATCACTTCCGATTTTCCAGGGCCTTTAATCGTAAAGTGACGGGTGGTCCCCCCCTCCATTTCCAAAGAGATCGTCTCTTCAGAGGCCTGACTGACTGTGCCGATCACACTCTGCAGCATTTCATCCTTTCTATTCTTCTTTGTTGTCTATTCTTCTTTGTTGCTTCTCGTGAGCAGCAGCACGATGCCGCCGGCCAATGCGATGACCCCCACGATCGGCGGCGGCGGGACGGCTCTCGTCTTCTCAGATGTCTTTTCAAGATTGAGATCGGCCCCCTTCTGTCGCGTGAGAGTAATCCCTTGATAAGCAAAGGCCGATACCCCCACGGTGATCAAGACAATGGCGAGCAGTCTCTCCATTTTCATTCGCTTCGCCCTTACAAAACCGGATCGTTGATAGAGTCCCGCGGGTGATGCGGTCTTCGGCCTTGAATAATGCTGCTGAGCAGGGCATGAATAAACCACCCTCCCATCATCGCGCCGTTCACCCATCCGAACAGCCACAGAACCATTAAAAACAGAGCGATCGTCCATAACATGAGTCTTGCCTTTCGAAAAACGATTAAGCCCGCTACCGGCCTGCGCGGGGGGTGCGCCGGCCGATAGCGATGCACCATGTCTTATTGCGTTCGGACATGGATTCGTTCACTTTAAATTGGAATCGCCCCTCTCGACCCGGACAGGAATCGTCTAAGAGGTCCCGATCAACGGCTCGGCCGGTTTTGATAGCCCTTTTTCCCGGGGAGCCAATTTCTCTGTTTTGAAGATCCCCAGGAAGGACCCTGCTGTCCGGAGCAGCCATCGGAGAAAAACCAGGCCAAGCACCCAAACCGGCCAGAGGACAACGAGAAAAATAAAGAGATATTGAAAGAGCTCTTTTGTCGTGATCATCGTTTTATAAACCTCAGGTTGTCTGTTCTGCGTTGAAAACGGCGTTCTCCCGCGCGAGGGCGATGTGTATTCGCTCGCTCAGTGAATTCACACCGGACACAACTTGCCTTAATGAGATTATGACGATAAAAAAACGGAAGGTCTGGTCAATATTGCTCAGTTTTGAGAAATAGAGAGAAGAGGGAATTTCTCTGAATCGTTTATAAAGCAAGGCGCTTCAGTGAAGTATCGGCGTCTGCGGCTTGATCTCTGAGGCGACAGATCGTCTAACCCCTTCGGGTCCCTCCAGATATCTCCACGCCGGATTGGCCGCGCTCTCTTCAGGAGGCCTCACTGCAGTCGGAATCCACGCCCAGATAAAATTCAGAAGCGCCACGATGATCAGTATTGGAAAGCTGTAATTCAAAAATGCTTCGTACATTTCATTCTCCTTGGTTCTGATTCTCCCTCCCGCGTTCCGAGAGAAAAGCGATGACGCCCCGTGGGTCCTTACCCTGTCTTTTCCAATTGGACCCACGAGGGAGAGCAACATCACTGATGGTTCCTTCGCCTTTTAATCGACATGAACGTCCATTGCGGAATTGCTATGTTGATCGACCATCATTGTGACTTCAGCCCCTTTTTTGATGTTGTTCATTTTGGCGGCCATCGCTTCTTTCATTCTGAAGGATTGTGACTTTCCATCTTTAAATTGGATGGTGATCAAACTTCTCTCCTTATCGACTCCCGTCACCGAGCCATGGACCAATTGATGTTTTGCGCCGATGTGGATAATGTCGACGATCTGGTTTCCTTCGTCAAACTCCAACACGACACGATCGCCCTTCTTAAGGCCGGCAATGCCCTCTCTGGCGGCGGACTTAACGGTAAAGTTTCGGGTTGTCGTTCCCCCATCGATTTGCAAAGTGAGCATCTCTTCCGTGGCTTTACTGACGGTGCCGACCACACTTTTATGGGTTTGGCCCGGTCTCTGTTCGGAGCCGCTGTTTGGCATATCCGCGTGTGCGATTGTCAGCGAGAATAAGATAAGCCCGAATGCCGGCCATAGTTTTTTCATCTTCATTTGATCCCCTTTATTTTTAATTTTTACTGCTTTGTAACCCCGCCCCCTTGGAGCGGTTGGAAAAACGCTTGAAACGCTTCGTTCGGCGGATTCACACTGCCCCCTTCTCTTGATGTTCATTATGCCTGTAAGATAGAGGGAAGACTGATCAAAATTGCTCAGTTTGAATAATGAATAGAATATTTGAGTAAGCGCGCATGCGACAAAAAAAGTATTATGGTCAAAACTGCACAGCTTTTAAAATAGATTGAGCATATAAATAAACTTAGATAAATTGTAGGTGTTTCATGAGCGACCCCTAATGTAAGAACGGCCATGTTCATTGCTCACCCCCGGCATGGTCATCTGGGCAGTACCCGGCCGCTTCGGTTGCTTTTAGGCCGCAGGTATGTTAGGAATGGACATTCCATTCCATTCCATTCCATTCCATTCCATTCCAAATCCGCCCTTCTAATCGGTTTCTCAGAGAAGCTTTATATTCACCAGGAGGTTCATTTTGGCGCGGAGGCAAATCAAGGCGGACAGAGACCTTGAGGAATTTATCGCAAAGATCGCCGACTCGTTCGTGAAAATTGAGCTGATCAAGTTTTTCCACCATAATCCCCATTTCCTGGGGAAAACGGGTGACATTTCCCTGGCAATCGGCCGGGACCCTAAAAAGGTATCAAAGGGGATTGACGACTTGGTGCTTCAAGGGGTCATCAAAAAAAATGGGCAGAAGAGCGCCGCCATCTGGAGTTACGCGCCGGAAGCGTCAATGGACAAGAAAATTACCCAATTCATCAAGGCTTATGAAGGGCCCGATTTGAGACAGTGGATCGTGAACCAGGTTATTCGGGGAGGGAAATAAAAAAGATGGCAAGAGAAAAGGGATCGAACCTGACTCGCACGGGAAATTCGGGCCTCGATCGAATTTTAAAAGGGGGAATCCTGAAGGGGCATTCCGTTCTGGTGGAAGGAGGGGCCGGGACAGGGAAAACGATTCTTGCTTTGCAGTTCCTCTACGAGGGGGCGATGAACCTGAACGAGCCGGGGATCCTCCTCTCACTCGATGTCCACCCGGCGAAGCTCTATCGCGACGCCGCCGCCTTCGGCTGGAACCTGAAAAAACTGGAAGAGGAGGGAAAACTCAAGGTGATTCTTGCCTCGGTCCAGGCGACCATCGATCAACTCCAGGGGGAGAATAGCCCTTTGGAAAAAGAGATTCGCCGAATCGGCGCCGGCCGCATCGTCCTCGACAGCATCACGCTGCTCCGGGACATGGTCACCGACATGAAAGAATTTCGAAAGATAATCCGCATTCTCCTCAACAGCTTCGAGCGGGAAGGGCTGACCTCGATGATGACCTTGGAGACAGAGCCGGCGAAAAGAGGCGAGTACCTCGTGGAACGCTCTTCCGTCGACGCGATCTTCACCCTCTCGGCCAACCTCTCCGATGGCCGGGAACATGAGTTACGGAGGCTTCGGGTCACCAAGGCCCGCGGCCAGGACTATCTCTCGGGAAACCATACTTTCCAGATCGTCGATGGGAAAGGAATCGTCCTCTATCCGCGGATCGCGGGACAGGTTCGGTCGGAAAACGGGATAAAAGAATCCGATCCGGCCCGGAGGGAGAAGTTCGGAATTCCTGAGCTGGACGAGATGCTCTCGGGGGGCATCTACCCTGGAACGGCCGTGATGATCGCCGGAAGCACCGGTTCCGGGAAATCGCTCCTGGGGCTTCAGTTTCTTCTAGAAGGAATTCGGGCAGGAGAGAATGGGCTGATCGTCAACCTGGAAGAGACGGCCGAACAGATTGTCCGGAACGCCAAGGTATTGGGGTTTGATCTCTCCCCTCTGATCGATCAAGGCCGTCTGAAGATCGTCACCATCGACCCGGCGGAACTTGATTTAAACCAGCACGTCGGATTGGTGATCGAGCGGGCCCGCGCGATCTCGGCCCAGCGGGTCTTGATCGATTCGGTTTCGGCCTATGAAGCGGTCGCCCAAAATCCGCTCCAATATAAAGATGCCCTTTTTGCATTGGTTTCCTATTTCAAACGCCGGGGGGTCTCTTCCCTTTTTACAAGCGAGATTCCCGAGTTGATCGAGACCCCGCGGATCACCAGCCAGATGACCTCGATGCTGGTCGACACCCTTCTCCTCCTCCGATATATTCAGATCGATAACAAAGTCGGAAAGGTCCTTCTTGTCCTCAAGTCGCGCGGGAGCAACCACTCCAAAGAGCTCAGGGAGTACGTCATCGAGCAGGGGGGAATTCGCCTCCTCCCGATGGATTTCCGAAAGACCGCGCCTCCCTTTACGTTTAGGTAGTTGGGCAGTCGGAGCCTACGATGACGCAACGCGCACAAAAAGTGAAACCGCCGCAGCGCAAGGGAATAGACTATCATCAAGCGGCCCAGCTCTCGGCGCTGCGGGCCTTCTCCGTCTCTTTTTCAAACGCCTCCCCTTCCTCTTCCTTTCGCCTGTTTGCGGAAACCTTCTTGGAGTATGTCCTCCAGATCTTTGAGGCGGATGGGGCTTATCTGGAATTCTCTCCCCCCTCTTCATCAGAGAAGATCCGCCTTACCATCGGTTCTCTCCGGGATGAGGCGGCGTGGCGGAAGATACTCTTTCCCCGCGCGAAGAAGTTCCCCCTCGTCCATCAGGGGCCGCCCCACCCCGGGAAAAAGATCACCCGGCAGACGGGATGGGATCCGAAAACCTCCTCCCTGATCTCCACCCCCATCCGTTGGGGAAATCAGAACTTCGGGGTGCTCGCCATCGGAAAGTCGGGAGTTCCTTCGTTTTTCAGCGAAACCGACCTCGAAGAGCTTGCCCTCTTCACCCATTATCTCGCGCTGGCTTCAAAGAAGATCTCCTTCAAGAAGACGAGAGAGGAGGCCATTCAGGAGTTTTCGGAGAACCTTGAAGACGGGATCTACGTGATCGATCGGCACGGCCGGGCCCTCGTGGTAAATCCAAAAGGAAGGGCGCTTCTCGGCATTCATGACAAAGAGGAGGCGATCCGCGGGCTTCATGACGACCCGGTTTTATTGAATATCCGCACTGCCGGCGGCGCGATCCCCACCCCTCATCAGCTTCCCCTGGCACGGGCGCTCCGGGGAGAAACTTTCTCCTCCGTCGAATACATGATTCGGCGTCCCGGGGAGAAGAGCGACGTTCATTTGAGCCTGTCGGGAGGGTTTCTCTACGACAAGAAGAGAAAAATTGCCGAGGGGATCCTGGTGGCCCGCGAGATCACCGAATTCAAGCAGCGGGAACGGCGGCTCAAAACGGATCTGGCCGAACAAAAAGAGAGAGAACGGGTGAGGACCACCTTTCTCAGCCACGTCTCCCACGAGCTGAAAACGCCGCTTAATGTCATCGTCGGATATACGGGACTCCTTTTAGAAGAACGCTACGGGCGGCTTCCGGAGAAGGCCAAAGAGGCGCTGTCTCGAACGCGTGTGAATGCAAAAGAGCTGGCCCAGATGATCAATGATCTCCTGACCCTCTCCAAATTGGAGGCGACAAAGATGATCGTCGCCGTGGAAGAGGTCGATCTCGGAGCGCTTTTGCGGGATGTGCTGAAGGACGCGCGCTCTCTGAGCGCGGAAAAACCGATTGAATTTTTCCTGAAGATCGATCGGGACCTCCCCCTGATCAAGAGCGATCCGGCCAAGCTCAAGGAGATCTTTTTAAACCTCTTCTCAAACGCGGTAAAATACACCCGGGAAGGTTCGATCCAGGTTCTCGCCAAGAATCTTCCCGAGCAAAGGCGGGTCCGGGTAGACGTGGTCGATACCGGCATTGGGATTCAAGAGGCGGATCTCGCCCATCTCTTCGAAGAGTTCCACCGGGTGGAAGATCCCGGCATG
Organism: Candidatus Manganitrophus noduliformans; assembly: GCF_012184425.1. Classification (NCBI taxonomy): domain Bacteria; kingdom Pseudomonadati; phylum Nitrospirota; class Nitrospiria; order Candidatus Troglogloeales; family Candidatus Manganitrophaceae; genus Candidatus Manganitrophus; species Candidatus Manganitrophus noduliformans. Next base: position 1,427,273 of record NZ_VTOW01000001.1, on the reverse strand, counting down.
ACGAATACCCCGGGAACCGGTCTGGGACTGGCCATTGTGAAAAACATGGCGAGGCTGCTGCACGGTTCCGTGGAGGTCGAAAGTGTTTACGGGAAGGGATCGACCTTCACGATCTTCCTCCCCTATGCCCTGCGAAAGCGTCCATGAGGATACGAATGCGGCATCGGCGGAGGGACAGGGTCGCCTCTCTATAAAAATTTTCTCACGCGGCGTAAAACCTCGGAAGGGTTGATCGGCTTGGTTATATAATCACTTGCCCCAAGATGCGACGCTTGCTCTTGAGATATCGGGTCCGATTTTGCGCTGATTATGATAATGAAGATATGACTTATTTTGGGGTTGCTCTTGACCCACTCGCAGACCTCAAAACCATTCTTACCCGGCATCATGATATCCAGAAGAACCAAATCCGGGGGGTGATCCCCAATCTCCTTGATCGCCTCGAATCCATCATTTGCAATTCCGACCTCATATCCGCCGTGTTCCAGGATACAAGTCAAAATCGTGCGGCTGTCCGGATCATCATCTACGATTAAAATTCTTTTAGACATGGGATGACCCTTTTGTCCTATGGATAAAACAGAAAAATAATAGATGCCGGGTCCCGCGTATCCCCTTTCTCTCCCGCCCTCCTTTCCTAAGAAGGAAAACCGGATTGATCGAATGCTCACATCCGAAGCATCTCCAGACCGTTCGCGTTCCCTGATCGGTGTAGACGCATTCCAGGTATTGCCGGGATTTACATTTGGGACAGATCATCGACGGAAGACCTCTCTGGCTTATGGCGGAGCGCTCTTGCTCATCGCAAAACGCCGCCGAATCATCCCGGCCCGATCCCTTGAGGCGGTTTCAAAGAATGATGCAGCGGAGGGATAAAGTAAACAAAGGATGTAAGGCGTTATTGTCAATTGGTTTTCCTCTGAGCGAACTCCCCTCTCTCCGAGTACCCGTAAGAATAGGCCAACCCTTCAGTTTCGCATTGATCCGCGCGACACTCCCAGCAGGCCGACAACGGTCGCGGCAACGCCGCCGGACAGCAGCCAGATCGCCTTTTCGGTGGGTGAGCCGGTGAAAAACCGAGAAATGTCGGAGCTGACCGACTGTGACACGCCGACGCCGAAAACGATCAGCAAAATACCCCCGGCCAGAACGGCGATCGAGATAGATCTGTTCATCGTAAAACCCTCCTCATTTTTCCGGCGTCAGGCTCAGGCCGACGGCCGGCGCCTCCACCCCGGCAATGCTTCTCGTCATGAGTTCGATCCGGTCGACGGAGAACGAGAGGAAAACTTGCCCCTGAGCGTCGGCCCCCTGAAACCGGTCAAGCAGCATGCTCTGATGGAGGCGAATCGCCTCCTCCTCCCGCTCTGTTGGAATCGTTTCCCGGCGGGCTTTCGCTTCAAATTGAAGGGAAGGATTGAAGTAGATCCGCCTCCGCCAGTTCCGTTCGGGACGGCTCATCACCGGAGACCGGTCGGGAGGTGCTTCCGTTTGAATCGAACGGGTGGAGGAAGATCCCTCCCCCTTCTCATTTTCCGTTGAAAACGACGGGACTGCAGAGAGGAAAATCGATCCTGCTGCAACCCAAACGGCGATTACATTCTTTATGAGTTGCTGCTTCATTTTTCGACCCCGTCCATCTCTGCGCTTAGGCCGCTGCCGCCAATCGCTCCTCCAGCCACTCCACCTCGGTCAATGGTCTTTTCTTTTCGAATGATTTTTCTTTCGTTTCCATGGGGGGAAACGTCGCACCGATCTCGTAAGCACCCATGGCAAAGACAAAAATAAACCCCAGGAGACTTGCGAAACCGAACTCAGCGAATCCCCCCGCGCCGGCGGCCGTGTGGCTGCTGTAAACGCCTTCTCGAATATTCGACACGATTCGTTGGCCCTCCGGATTCCCCGGTCGGAGCAAGAGAAATCGTTCCAGATCATCCAAGGCCTCCATCCTCCGCCCCATCCCCAGCGCCGCCACCCCGGCGTTGAAGGTCGCAGCGGACAAAGTCGGGTCAATTTGAGAGGCAAGCTTAAAGCTGGCGCGGGCGGCTTCCCACTCTTTCACCTTCGCCTGTTCGATCCCCTGCTCCACCAGCAGGACGGCGGTCGGATCGGCCCCTTCTTTCGGCGGCGCCATCATCGGCTCGGCCCCATACCCATTTAGGTTCAAAAGACCGAGAATGCCTATCATCACAAGTACGGCGATCATATAGCGTTTCATGATACGCCTCCTTTCTATTAGCGGGTGTCTTGTTTGAAGTACAAAAAGGAGCCAAGCTGCTTTGAAAAACAGCTCCCTTCTCCTCATCTTGTTTTACATCAATACAGCTTCGCTTTCTTACATTATGCAGGGAAGGGAGGCGACCGTCTGGTCAGAATTGCTCAGTTTAAAAAAACGGGTCTGAGAAGACCTTGCTTTCTCTTCAGTATCGTCCCGCTTTCCCATCATCCAGTGAATCACTCCGAAAAATTGAGCAATTTTGACCAGACTGCAAGCCGTTTTACCGGCATAATATAGAAAATAGTTCTATCAAAAGATCGGCAAAGAAACTTCAGAAGAGTGGTGAACCGCCTAAGGAGAATGAATTCTCCCGAACGACCAACGCAACGAGACTGAAAACCTAGGAGAAGATGATGAATAAAATAAAATTCGCAAGTGTCGCATTTGTTCTTTTACTGGCCGCCGGATGCGCCGGCAAGCAGCCGACGTTTGCCGACAATATGCGCAGTGGCGCTGACGAGTGGGATAAGGGCAATGACCTCGTTGAGTCCGGCAAAGAACAGATTATGAAGGGAGAAGAGCAGATTACGGAGGGAGAAGAACAGCGGCGGGAAGCGAAAGAGCTGACGTCAACGGGAGAAAAAAACGTTGAGGAAGGGGAAGAAAAAATCAAAGATGGAACGTTTTTAATCGAAACGACAGAACGGGAGCATCCGGAGTCATTAGAAAATTAAAGAAAACTCGTGGACGATCGTCAGGATGACACCGTTGAGGGACGATAGAAAACCGGACCGATCGATCTTGATTGAAGTTCCCCGCCGCAAAACGGCGGGGAATTTACATCGCACGAAGCAAGCGCAAAGCGTACCCGCTCATAGTATGATCCAAGTGGACCATGCAACGGGGCGCGTGTTCAGCCTTCTTTAAGCGTTTGGTCTTCTTTTTTTCTGCATTCTAAAATCTTATTGAACAGAAGCTCATACCGATTGATGAGCGGGGTATCCCCATATCCTTTTACTTCCACATCCGCGGTGAGTATTTCGGCGGCCAACTCTGTCGGGGCTTTTCTTTGCGACATGACTTCCTCCTTCTGATTCAGCGCGACTCTCGTCCTCGGTTCGATCGTAATAGGTCTATTTTAAAAGGATGATCGCTTCGAAGTAAATCGCAAAATGCTCGAAACTTCTCTCCCGGCGGGGGTTCCCTTCACCCGCCGGGAGAGCGCTTCTCCGTCTCATTGCTCTTGGATCCTATGTCCGGCGCTGCTCATAGAATTTTTTAAATTGCGCTTCCGCCGCTTCTTCGGCGATTCCATATCTCTCCTGCAGCTTGCCGATCAATTTATCTTTTCGGCCGCCGATGACGTCGAGATCATCGTCCGTGAATTTTCCCCACGTCTCCCTCACCTGGCCTTTCAGCTGTTTCCAATTCCCTTCGTTTGGGTCCCAGTTCATACATCCTCCGTATCGTCCTGATTTAAAAGCCTGCTGCCTCAGGGCGCAGTGATGGCCGTGGCGTCTAATGTAATGGCGGTCTGCGCCAGGGCCCTGCCGTTCATCGCTGCGCCGGTATTCAGCGCGATCAACGTTTGAGACAGGATGATTCCCTTGAAGTCGGACGTCGTTCCGAGGGTCGCCTGGCCGGCGACCTGCCAGAAGACGTTTTCGGCCTGCGCCCCGCCGCTCAGGGTGACGATCGCCCCATTGCCGACATCGAGATCTTGCGCGATCTGGAAAATCCAGACATCACTGGCGCCCCCCGCAAGGGTCACACCGATCGGAAGGGTCACCCCGGTTCCCCATTTATAAAGACCGGGAACAAGCGTCATCCCGTCGATGTTTCCGGCGCCGAGCTCGGTGAAATCGGGCAAGACCCGCCCGGCGGCGTCGGTGTACGCGGTCTGCATGTCAAGGATCGCCGTGGTCAGATTCGACGGCGTCGGATCGGTATAGTCGGCGGCATAGAGCTTTCCAGTGACTTGAGCCGATGTCGAAAAAGTCCCGGTGGCGTCGAGCGTTTCCGAGAACCCGGTAAGGAGCGTTCCCGCCGCCGGACTCAGGCCGATATCGCCCACGACCGCAGTTGCTCCCGTGGTCGAGACCCCCGCTTTCGCCAGAAGGACATAGCTTCCGGCCGTTCCCAGATTGACAGGATCGGGGCCCGCCGCGACCGTACTGCCGGTCGTGAAGCTCCATGTTTTATTCGCCGCCAAGGCGTTCCCGGTCGTATCTTTGGCCTCGGTGGTCACGGTGGCGGTAAAGGAGGTATTGGAAGCGAGATTGCTTTCCGGGGTAAAGACCGCGGTGGTGCCTCCATAGGTCACGGCCCCCGAGACCGGCGTCGCTCCCTGCAGCAAGGTGAAGGTCGTGGGGGTCATCGTCGATGCATCCATCGCTTCACTGAAGGTCGCCGTGATTTTCCGGTTGATCGCAACCCCCGTGGTGGCATCGTCAGGGGTTGTGGCGCTTACGGTGGGAACCGTCGCGTCCGGGGCGCCTGCGCCCCCTCCAGAATGACTGCCGCCGTCGCCGCATCCCGCAAGAAAAATAACCGACAGCAATACCACCCATCCCATCTTTAAATTGTTCATCTGACCGGTTCTGCATCCACGCATTTGTCTCTCCTCTATTATTAAAAGCAATCCGTTCACTTGGGCGGTATTATACGCGCAGGCAAGATCGGCGTCTGATCAAAATGGCTCAGTTTGGAAGAATCATGGAAACGCGGGAATCATCCGTACCGAGAGGAAGAGGGATTAGTCGTGGAGGACGACGTTCAGGAGAGAGCTGTGAATGCGCAATTCGCCGTCGCATTCGATGAAGCCGAGCTTCTTGAACTTGTTCATGAAGAAGCTGACCCGCGATCGGGTGGTGCCGATCATTTCGGCCAGCGTCTCCTGGCTCATCTTTGGGATCACGATCTCCTTCTTCCCTTCTTTTCCGAAGTTGGCCAGCAGAAGAAGAATCCGGGCAAGGCGCTTCTCGCTCGAATTGAAAAGCTGGTCGACCAGATCCTCTTCGATCCGGACGTTGCGGGAAAGAAGATAGGTCATAAAAAGCTCCGAAAAGGTCCGCTCTTTGTGAAGCACCCGGATCATGGCGGTTTTTTCGATTCGGACGATCGTGGAATCGGCCATCGATTTCGCGGTCGCCATCCGGACCAACTGCGCGGTCAGGCAGCCTTCGCCGAAGAAGTGGTTCGGGCCCAGAACCGCGACGACCGCCTCTTTCCCCCTCGGGGAGACGACGGTGAGCTTCACCTTGCCGGTCTGTATATAAAAGACGGCGTCGGCGGCATCCCCTTGCGAAAAGAGGATCTCTTTTTTACGAGAGCTCAAAATTGTTTTTCCCTTTCCGACGATGGTGAGAAAGGCCTGCGGGTCGAAAGCAGGAATCTGTTTACGCGCCATAAGGTCACATCTTTCCAAAGTACTTCAAGAGATAATTATATCGGTGACGCAGATTGCCGTCTGATCAAAATTGACCAGTTGGAAAATAGACGGGAGAATAAATGAGTGAAGAATGGAGGAGACTAATCGTGCAGAACGACATTGATCAATGAGCTGTGGATGCGGAGGCCCCCTTCATAATCGATGAGGCCGAGTTTTTTGAACTTGTTTAGAAAGAAGCTGACGCGGGACCGCGTGGTGCCGACCATCTCGGCCAAGGTTTCCTGGCTCATCTTCGGGATAACGAGTTCCGTTTTACCTTCTTTCCCGACGTGGGCCAGCAGAAGGAGCAGCCGGGCGAGGCGTTTTTCGCTTGAATTAAACAATTGATCCACCAGGTCTTCTTCGATCCGGATATTGCGAGAGAGCAGGTACGCAAGGAAGAGCTCCGAGAAGGTCGGCTCGTCATGAAGCACCCGGACCATGGCCGACTTTTCGATGCGGACGATCTTCGACTCCCCCATGGAGATCGCCGTCGCGATGCGGAATAATTGCGCGGTGAGGCAGGCTTCGCCGAAGAACGCGCCGCGCTCCAGAACCGCGACCGCGGCCTCCTTCCCCTGGGGAGAGACCACCATCAGCTTGACCTTTCCTTCCAGGATATAGAAGACGGCGTCGGAGGGGTCCCCTTGCGAAAAGAGGATCTGATCCTTTTTGATCTTCAACACTTTTTTGCCGGCTCCGACGACACCCAGGAAGGCCTCGGCATCGAAAAGCGAAGCTTGCTTTTTTATTCGTTTGCGCGGCGCCGGTGTTTCCATGTTCATCCCGATCCCATCTTCGTTTTATTTTTTTGATTTTTGAACGGTCTTACTATAACAGTATTATGCCTGTAAGAACAGCCTGCGGTCTGGTCAAAATTGCTCAGCTTTGTTTTATCTAGAAGAAGGATATCGTCAGTCAGCCTGTGGCGGGCGAATCGTCCTCTCATGACTCGGGAAGAAGAACATTTCCGCGCGGGCGATGAACGAACAGATGGGATAGACGAGGGGAATCAACTTAAGAGGGAACATTCGATACAAAAGGAACGCGTCAGACGGCATGCGGCAGTCCCATGCCGGATTGATAGACGGCATACCCGCCCCCGTTCTCTTTGGCGGCATACATCGCCCGATCGGCGCAGTCCATCAGAACCCCGGCGTCGGTCCCGTGGTCCGGGTAGATCGCGATGCCGATGCTGGCCCCCGCCGAGAGAGAAACGCCCTCCAACACAAAGGGAAGGTCCACCGCCTCTAAAATCTTCCGAGCGGTCAAGATCCCCCCCTGGGTTCCTACCGCCGGCAAAATCAGCGCGAACTCATCTCCCCCCATCCGGGCCACCGTATCCGACAATCGGAGCGTCCCCCGAAGACGCCAGCCGACCTGCTGCAGGAGGAGATCCCCGATATGATGGCCGAGGGTGTCATTGGTCTCCTTGAAGCGATTCAAGTCGACAAAGAGCATCGCGAACGGCTCCCTCTCACGCCGGGCGGAAACCAGGGCATAACTCAGCCGATCGAAGAAAAGGGTGCGATTGGGGAGACCGGTCAGCGGATCGTGTGTCGATTGATACTCCAGGGCGACGATCTGCGCCCTCCGATCGCTGATATCCCGGGCGATGGTGGAGAGGTATTCCACCTCCCCTGTCGGCGCGCGATGGGCGAGGATCACTTGTGACACCGGGAGTTCCCGGCCGGAGCGGTCGATAAAAGCGGTCTCCCCGCTCCAGACCCCATTTCGGATCGCCGTGGGAATGCCTTCATCGCGCAGTCGGGCCCGAACCCATTCGGGCGCAAAATCGGGCAGATTGATCTTTGAGGGATCGGTCTTCTCCGCAAGACCGAGTATCCTCTCTCCGGCCCGATTCATGTAGCGCACCCTTCCCTGAAGGGTGGTGATCGCAACCAGGTCGGTCGTTGCCTCCAGGATGGTGACCAGCCGCGCGCGCTCTTCGTCGGCCCGTATCTGCTCGGTGATGTCCCTTCCGGTCGAGCCATATTGGATGATCCGCCCTCGATCATCTTTGAGAGGGATGATGGTCTTCTGTTCATAATAAAGGGACCCGTCTTTTCTGCGGTTCATTAAAACACCATGAAAAACGCGGCCGGAAGAGATCGTTTTCCAGAGTTGTTTGTAGAATTCCTCTCCTTGCCTTCCTGATTTAACGATCCGGGGCGTCCGGCCCAGGGCCTCTTCTCTGCGATAGCCGGTCATCGTTTCAAAGGCGGAATTGACATATTCAATCACCCCATTGGGGTCGGTTATGATCACCGACTCTTCCATCTGTTCCATCAAGGGATGTGCGTGAAATCCGGTGATCTCTTTGAACGGCTTCTCGGCCGGCTTTTCTTCCTCTTCTTTCATGGTTTCTCTTCCATCGGCGGATTGGAATAGATCATATTACTTATTTCCATTTTGATCCAATTGACGGAAGAGGACAACCCCCGGCGGGAAAGCGCGAGTAAAGCCTATTTATAAGGAAGAGCACGTGAAAGGCAAATAGAGACAGAAGAAAAACTAATCGTGCAGAACGATATTCAGAAGGGAGCTGTGGACGCGCAATTCACCGTTGTACTCAATGAAGCCGAGCTTCTTGAATTTGTTCAGAAAGAAGCTGACCCTGGATCGAGTGGTGCCGACCATCTCCGCCAGCGTCTCTTGGCTCATCTTCGGAATGACGAGCTCGGCTTTGCCTTCTTTTCCAAAGTGAGCGAGCAGAAGAAGGACCCTGGCGAGCCGCTTCTCGCTTGAATTAAAGAGTTGATCGACCAAATCCTCTTCGATCCGGATGTTGCGGGAGAGCAGATAGGCCATGAACAGTTCGGAGAAGGCGGGCTGTTCATGGAGCACGGAGATCATGGCGGCTTTTTCGATCCGGACGATCGTGGAATCTTCCATCGAGATCGCGGTCGCCATACGAACCGACTGTCCGGCGAGACACCCTTCGCCGAAAAAATCGGCGCGTCCCAGGATCGCCACGACCGCTTCCTTCCCTTTCGGGGAGACAACGGTGAGTTTGACCTTGCCCGACTGGATATAGAATACGGCGTCCGCCGCATCCCCTTGCAAAAAGAGGCTTTGTTTCTTCGGGGACTTTAGAATCGCTTTCCCGCCGCCGACGATGGCAAGGAACGTTTTGGCATTGAAAGGAAGGGCTCGTTTACGCGCCATAGGGTTGGATCTGTTATAAAAGTACCATGATCTTTTGTCAAGGCCTTTCCCCCCTCATTAGTTTAAGCTATTGCGCTTCTCCCGCATTCCGAGTAGACTCTACACAGGTCCAGATACAAAATCGAGATGTCGGCGTCCTCTTGATTGCTCCAGATCGTCCAAACCCTTTGAGAGGATGTAAAGATGATTTTGATCACCCATAAAGTCTGCAGTGGACCGGCCCTTGAAGCCAATTCCCTCGAATCTGAAACCCGCACATTCCCGGCTGAAGATTTCCCCTTTACCTGCTTCACCTGTCTGGATGATATCCTCGAGCAAACCGAGTTGAGGATTTGTGAAGAGTTCCGAATGTAAATCGAACACACAAGGAGCGGAAACAATGAGCAAGGGCAGGGACACGAAAAAACAGACCAAGAAAAAGCCGGCCAAGACGATGCAGGAAAAAAAAGCGGCGAAGCGGGCCGGGAAGGAAACCCGGGGTTCTTTGAGGTAAAACAATCGAAGTGATTTCAGCTTCAATTCAAATGATGAGGAACGCGTGGATCAAGAAGAAGCAAAACAGATGATTTTAAATTTTTATCAGGAAATCGGCGGGAACCGGGAAGAGCTCCACTTTGGATCCGACTGGTTCAGCGGGGCTTCCTATAAAGTGACCCGGAAGGGATACGGCTACAAAGAGATACGCAGAATGTACATCGACGACTATCTCGACTCGAAAGATCAATCGGCCGAAGACTATATCAAAGACAAACTAAAGAGGCTTCTTAAAATGGAAGCCGCTGCATAGAACGACTCCTCTCCGTTTCCCCCAAAATGATCGGCAAAGCGGTCTGATCTCGGGAAGGCCCCTCTCTCCTTTTTTTTAAATCACGGAATTTGCCCCGCCGCCGGAAGCCGGACGCCGCGGCGCTCCAGCAGGCTCCCCTCCGCGAGATAGAGATCCACCAACGCGATGCGGTACTGGACGATCGCTTCAACCTCGGCGATGCGGCCGGCGAGCAGATCGCGTTGGGCTTGGGCGACCAGCAGCGCCGTCCCCGACCCCACGCTAAACCGTTCTTCTTCCGCGGCCAGCGTTTCTTCCAGGAGAATGCGGGTCGCCCGGGTGGCCGAGATCTGCTGACGGGCGCGCTCCACCTCATTCGCCACCAGTCGCACGTCGAGTCGGACAAGCTGCCGGAGGTTGTCCACCGCCTCGGCCGCCTGGCGCCGCGACGCCCGCGCGGCCCGGTCGAGCGCCTTCGCCGTCCGATTGCCGAGGAAGTGGCTCAATCGGACGCCGGCGGTGACATCATAGGTCTCTCCGTTCAACTCGCGGAACGAATCGGAAAAGCTTCCTGCAAAACCGGTTTGCCCCAAAGCGATAAAAAAATCAAGCCGAGGAAGAAGACCGTTCCGGGTGACGATCGTTTCCAAACGGTTCTGCGTCAGCCGCAGGCGCGCTTCGCTCAAATCGGGGCGGGACCGCTCGGCGAGATCGAGACGGTCGTCGAGGTCGGCGATCGGCTCCGGATCGATGGCGGGATCGCTCGTCGCATCGACCCGAAGATCGAGCGGACGCTCTGCGCCGGGGTTGATCAACCGGAGCAGCCGCAGCCGGGTCTCCTCCACCAGGCTGCGCGCATCGATCAGCGCTTGCTCCCGCAGGGCGACTTCGGCGCGGGCGGCCGCCGCCTCGATCTTCGGCAAAATACCGACCTCGATCCGAAGCTCGACCTCCTGCCGCTGCCGCTGCGCCACCTCCAGCGACCGCTCGAAAATCTCGATCTCCTGACGCGCCAGGACGTAGTTCCAGTAGGCGGTCTCGGCCTCGGCCAAAAGCGCCTCTGTAAATCCCCTCAACTCGTAGAGACTCGCCAGGGTGTCGAGCTCCGCCTGGCGCACGCTCACCAGGTTCACCGCCGGGCCGAATCCGCGCAGCAGCGACTGGGTGATGCTCAGTCCCAGCCGCGCGGTCTGCTGCTCGGGGGTCCGGTCGGAGCTGCTTCGGCTCTGCCCGACCGCCGCTTCGAAGGTGGTGCCGGTCGGCAGATCCTGGCGAATCCCGGCCACGGCGGTCCGCTCGCTTCCCTCGACGTTGAACTGCGTGCCGGTGGCGCGGTCGGTCTCGCTGAGCCGCTCACTCCCGTAAGAAAGCTCCGCGAACAATTCCGGATCGAACACCCCCCGCTCGATCTGCTCGAACGCTCCGGTGATGACCGGACTGATCTGGCGCACTTTTAAATCGCGGTTGTTGTGCAGCGTCAGCAGGATCGCCTGCTCGATGGAAAGATCGACCGGCCCCGCGTCGGGCAACGTGAACGGCGGCGGCTCGGCCAACTCCGGTTGAACCTCCTCCGGCAGCGTGATGGGACGGACGGTTTCTTTACGAAGGTGGGATTCTAAATCGGCGTCAAAGAGGCGCCATCGGTCAATTTGAAGGCAGCCGCCGGAGAGCGCGAGCAGCGCCGCGGCCGGAATCAATATCAGACGCCCGATCGGACCGAGAAAGGTCATTCGCGGCCCGCTTTCGGTTCGGGATGGAAGAGGGAGTAGACCGCCGGAATGAGGACCAGCGTGATCAGGGTGGACGCGGTGAGGCCTCCGGCAACCGCCCGCGCGAGGGGGGCCTGGGCATCGGCCCCCTCGCCGATGCCGAACGCCAGCGGCAACAGGGCGAGGATGGTCGTCAACGTCGTCATCAGAATCGGCCGGAGGCGCCTTCGGCCCGCCTCCGCCATCGCCTCGCGGACCCGCATCCCCTTTTGGCTCAGCTGGCCGGCCTGGTCCACCAGCAGAATCGCATTGTTGACGACGATCCCCCCCAACATGATGCAGCCGATGTACGATTGGAGGTTGAGCGTGGTCTTCGTCAAAAAGAGGGTCACCAGGACGCCGACCGCCGCGAGGGGGACGGAGACCATCACAACGACAGGATCGCGCAGCGACTCGTACTGGCAGGCGAGGACCATATAGACCAACACCAGCGCCAGCACGAGCGACACGATCAGCTCTCGGAACGACTTCTGCTGCTCTTCGAAGTTGCCGGCGATGATCAGGTCGTACCCGACGGGACGCGGGATCAGGTCGAGCCGCTCCTGCACCTCCCCGGCGACCGAGCCGAGGTCGCGCCCCGCGACGTTCGCAGTGACCGTCACCAGCCGCTGCTGGTCCTTTCGTTCGATCAGGATCGGTCCGCGGCTTGGTTCCGCCGTCACCAGGCTGCGGAGCGCCACCTGCTCCCCCGACGCCGTGGTCAAAGTCAGATTGAGGATCTCGTCGAGAGAACGCTTCTCGGCATCTTTGAGCTGCACGAGGATACGATAAGAATTGCCCTGGCTTCTGAAGAGCCCGACACGGGAGCCGGCGATGGCGGTCTCCAGCACTTCAGTGACGTCGCGGACGCTCAGGCCGACGTCGGCCACCTTGTCGCGGTCGACCCGGATCTCCTGCTGCGGAATGCCCGCTTCGCGGCTGGTGTCGACGTCGGCAATCCCCGGCACATTCGAGATCCCCTCGGCGACCCGGGCGGCCAGGGCGTCGAGCGTCTGAAGGTCGAACCCGCGGATCTCGATCGTCAACCCTTCATCCCCCCCCAGGAGCCGGTCGAGCAGGAATTGGCCCTGCGGGGCGCGGGTGCGAATTTCCATGGCGGGAACATTGCCGGAGAGACGGCGCCGCAAATCCTCGGCGATCTCCACGTTCGAGCGGGTCCGCTCGGCCGCCGGCCGCAGCGACAGGTTGATTTCCCCCTGGGCGGCCGCGTCCGGCCGCCACCCCAGCGCCCCGACGCTCACCACCGACGAGACCGCTTCCGGCACGGCGGCATGGACGATCCGCTCCATCCGCCGCGTCTGCTGATCGACCAGCTCCAGCCGGGTCCCGACCTCCATCTCGCCGGTCACGCGGACCTCCCCCTCGTCGCTGGGAGGGAGAAACTCGGTGCCGATCATCGGCGCCAGAAGGAGGCTCGCGGCGAAAATCGCCGCGGCGCTGAAGACGGTCAGCCATCGGCGGTCCAATACCCGCCGGAGAAGATCGCGGTAGCCGTTTTCGAACGCGGTGAAAGCGCCCCCCGCGGCGTCGGCCCAGCGCTCGAACCGGGACGCCCGCTTCGCGGGCTGCGCTTCCCCCGGCGGTTTCAGAAATCGGGAGGCGAGCATCGGCACCAGGCTGAGCGACACCAGAAGAGAGCAGAAGAGCGAGAACATAATCACATAGCCCAGCTCCTGAAAGAGGATCCCGGAGACGCCGCGGACGAAAACCAACGGGAGGAAGATCACCAGGGTAGTGATGGTGCTGGCGATGATCGCGGGTCCGACCTCCCGGGTCCCTTCCACGGCGGCGACCTCCGGCGGCTCGCCCGCCTCGTCCCGCCGGCGGAAAATGTTCTCCAGCACCACGATGGAGCTGTCGACCATCATCCCGACCCCCAGCGCCAGCCCCCCCAGGGTCATCAGGTTCAGCGTGAGGCCCCAAAAATAGATCAGCGCGAAGGTGGCGATGAGCGAAATCGGGATCGCCAGGGAGATCACGAGGGTGCTGCGGAAGCTGCGCATGAAGAAGAGGAGGACCGCGATCGCCAGGCCGCCGCCGTAGAGGACCGACTGCGCGACGTTGGCGATCGACCGCTCGATGAAATTCCCCTGGTTGCTGACCGGCACGATTTCGATCTGCGGAAAGGTTTTGTTGACCTCCTCGATCTTGGCGAGCACCGCCCTGGAGACCTCGACGGTATTTGCGTCGGCCTGCTTGCGGATCGCCACCCGCAGGCCGCGCTCCCCGTTGACCCGGATGATCCGCGTCAGCTTCTCATAGGTGTCGGTGACCTCGGCGATCTGGCGGAGCGTCACCGCGGCGCCGTCGCGCCGTGTAATGACCGTGTTGCGGATCTGATCGAGATTGGCGAACTCGGCCGGCGCGCGGAGGGTGACCTCGTACCGCCCCTGCTCGATCCGGCCCGCCGGCAAATCGAGATTGGCGTCTTCGATCGATTGGAGCACCCGGTCGAGCGGCAGGCCGAGCGCTTTGACCCGGTCGGGATCGAGCGCGATCCGGACCTCCCGGTTATATCCTCCCCACAAATCGACCTGGGCGACCCCCGGAACATGGGCGAAGCGGTAGCGGATCTGGTCTTCGATCAGCTGCGTCAGCTCCACCGGATCGAGCGCGCTGGAGATGCCAAGGAGCACCACCGGGAATGAAGCGATGTCGAACTTGCTGATCCGGGGCCGGACGATATCTTCGGGGAGCTCGCTGATCTCGTCTTCCAGCGTCGCCTGCAGATCGATCGCGGCCGCGTCGATATCGGTCCCCCATCCGAAGCGGACCCGGACGCGGCTGCTCCCTTCCGACGATTGGGAGGTGAGCTCCTCCACGCCGGGAACGGTGCCGACGATCTCTTCAATGATCTGGGTGACCAGCCGCTCCATCACCTCCGGGCTGGCCCCTTCGTACTCGGTGCTGATCGTCAGCGTCGGCAGCTCGATTTCGGGGAGGAGGTCGATCCGCAGGCGGCTGAAAGAGACCGCGCCGAGAATCACGACGATCAGGGTCACCATCGTCACGAAAATCGGCCGCTCTACGCTGAATTGCGGGAGCCTCATCCGCGCTCCGCCGTCTTCGGGAGGGAAGCCGCTTCGCCCTGCTCGGCGGGAATCGTCACCCGGGAGCCGTCGTCCACCAATTGCTGGCCGAGCGTGACGACACGGCCCGACAATCCTTCCCCCTCCACCTGCACGCGGCCTTCTTCCCGGATGCCGACGGTCACCTCGCGCCAGGCGACCGTCCGGTCGGCCTCATTGACGACGAAAACCCCGGTCCGGTCGCCGCGGGTGGTCAGCGCCTGCTCCGGAACGATCGTCGTCTCCGGAACCCGGTCGAGCACGATCGTCGCCCGGATGAACATCCCCGGCTTGAGCCGGCGCTTCGCATTCTCGATCGTCATTTCGACCCGCGCCTGCCGGGTCGCTTCCCGGAAGACCGGGGAGATCCGGGCGATCCGTCCCTCGAACGGCTCGCCGGGATAGGCATCGGTCATCAGCGAGGCGGTCTGGCCGACCCGAAGACGGGCGTAGTCTTTCTCCGTCACGAAAATCACCCCGGTGAGGGGATCGAGTTCCACGATCAAGAGCAGCGGCGCGTTGGCCGAAACGGTCTGTCCTTCGTCGACGTAGCGCTCCGCCACGACCCGTCGGTCGTCGCCGCCGCTCCAATCGGCGGTGATCTTCGTGTATCGCAGCCGGATATTCGCCGTTTCCAACGACGACTCGGCCCGGGTCAACTGCGCCTCGGCGACATCGAGCTGGGCCTGCTTCGCCAGCTGGTTGATCTTGGCCGTATCGCGCTGGGACTCGGACGCCACGCCCCGCTCAAGCAGCGTCTCGATCCGTTGGAGTTCCCGGAGCGCGATGTCGAGCCCGCTTTCGGCTTCGGCGAGGTTGGCCTTCGCCACCGCCAGATCGGCCCGCGCCTGGGCGACCGCCTGCAGGTGCTCGTCGTCGTCGAGCTCCGCGACCACCTGCCCGCGCCGGACGGTGTCGGCGAGGTCGACCGCCAGGCCCTCGACGCGGCCGCTCACTTTCGGCGCGACGACGAACTCCGCCAGCGCCTCCAGCGTGCCGCTGAAGGTCCGCCGCAGCACGATCGGTCCCCGCTCGATCGGGGCGACTTCCACCGGCGCCGGCGAATCTCCCTCGCTCCTTGTTTTCGAACCGGCCTCTTCCTGCATGCGGCTAAAGGCGGTCCAGGCAAAACCGACCGCCACAACGACCAGCACAACCATTGTCATCCGGACACGTCGGTCTATCTTATTGAACAGCGATGATCCTCCTTCGTGAACATGCACAAGGCCTCGTGTCGTTTGTTTGCAGAGGCGTATTGCAATACGCCCTTCTCAAACGAAGGTAGAATAACAGATTAATAAGGACAGTTCAAACAGGCGAAGAAAAACCATAAGAAGGAAACATCAAAACAGATGGTGCGGTCTGCGCGGCTGAAATTAAACCGGCGTATTCGATCGGATGCCGCCTTAGAAAATCAGGGGATGGCGACGACGGCGGCTTCCAGGCGTTTTAGGTAGGCGTATAATTTGGGGTGTTTCTCTTCGATCTCTCCGAAAAAAACTCCCGCGGTGTAGCGTTTCTTGTCATCTCCGGTTCCAGCCCAAGTCACTTCCCCCAGAATCGATTCGTGAAGCGATTCCCTCTCGTCGGTCAGCAAAGAGAGTGCAATGAGGATCTGATCTCCCTTTTGCATCCGCTTCTCGGTATAGATCCCCATTCCATGCGTGGAGACCGACCGGACCAGCGCCTCATTCCACTGCTGGTATCCTTGGTGGGTGTAATGAATTCGAGCGGACAACGGAATGCGGGGATATCGCCGATAATCGACCGGATTATTTTTTGAAAAAAACATTCTCACCTCCAGAGGAAATTCGTGAACGACAATGTAAAATTATCAGAACTATCCGATCTGTCAAGGAAGAAGAAGCACGGTCGATTCCGACCTGAACAATCTCCCTTTTTTATGGATTCTTGCGGTCGGAAAATTTCTGTACGCCTTGCCGCCTACCGAGAAAAACAGTGAGCCGAATCACGTTAATCGGTGACTTTCCCGGTGGATGCAATCGCGCGGTTTTGTGATAGGATGTGGATTGCCGTAGGGGCGTATTGCAATATGCCCTGAGCGCCTTCATTAACCAACCGGAGAGGAGGTATCAACCGTCTTGATTTATAAACTGATCGGGCTGGCCGTCATGGTCTCCATCCTTGCACTTCCCAAAAGCGGGGTCTCCCAAACGGAAGGTATCGTCCCAAGCCGCATCAACAGCGCCGTTTACGAAGTGATCGTGCCGAAGCCGCCGGACGACACCTTGACCTATGAAAAAGAGCTGCCGCTCGACTTTCTCCCCTTCGTCATCCGGAACGACAAATATTATTCGATCGGAACCGCGTTTGCGATCAACGGCACCGAATTTATTACCGCGGCCCATGTGCTGAATCTGGGGGTCAAAAGCCAATTTAAAGAGGCCTTCGTGCGGGACAATCAGGGAAAGGTCTTTGCCGTCGATCGGATGATCAAATTTTCCAGCCGGCGCGATTTTGCCGTCTTTACGGTGAAGGACAAATCGCCGTCGGAATATTTTGATCTTAATCCGAACGCCCGAATCAACGAAAAGGTTTATGCCGTCGGAAACGCCTTGGGGGAAGGGATCGTGATCCGGGACGGTCTCTACACCTCCAATACGCCGGAAGAGGTTGAAGGGGCTTGGAGTTGGATCCGATTCTCCGCCGCCGCCTCTCCGGGAAACAGCGGCGGCCCGCTTCTCGACTCAAATGGAAAAGTGATCGGCGTGATCACCCGAAAATCGCCGAACGAAAATCTGAATATGGCCTTGCCGATCGCCGAGGTCCGGAAAGCCGACGGCAGCTCGGCGGAGATTTACCAAAAGAGCTCCTATCAATTGGACGTTTTCGATTCGATCAAAACCGGAACGCTCGACACCCAAATAAAATTGCCGATGCCGTATGGCGATTTCAGAAATGCATATATCCGCATTCAAAGTGAATTCAACGCCAAGCTGTTGAAAGAGCTCTTGTCCGAAAATCAAGCCGATCTTTTCCCGAACGGCCGCGGCTCGAAAAAGTTGCTCCACAAAAACGCCCTCTCCGACTTCCCTCAGCTCATCATGAAACGCCCGGACGGCCATTGGGACGCGGCTCCGCCCGAAAAGGTCGATCGCGCCGATCTGGGAAACAACGGCTCGATCGCCATGGGCCGGATACGGAACTCGATCTTCTTTAAGATTCAAAAACCGGAGAATATTCCTCTCTCCGATTTCTACGCCGATTCAAAACTATTCATGGACCTCATCTTGAAAGGAATGTCCTGGCACCGGTTCGTCGGCCCGGAGCGGGTGAGAATCCTCTCGTTCGGAAAGGCGGAGGATGAATCTATTCATATCGACTCTTATAGCCGGAAGTGGATGGTCAAAACATGGGCGATTCCATACATCGATCAGCAGGTCGTGACCTTCTCCTTGCCGGTGCCCGGCGGCGCCGTCACGATGCTGAGGGTGGGCCAAACCGGAGAGACGTTCGACGGCCACATTCCCGACTTGAAGGTCCTTGCCGATTTCGTCTACGTTTCCTTTGACGGCACCTTCAAAAAATGGCGCGAGTATCTTGAAATGAAAGAGGTCATTCCCCCCTTGTTCAACACGATCGAGCTGACCGTCGATCCTGACGATTTCCGATACAAATCGAAAAGGCTGAAGCTCTCATGCAGCTCCGACATCATCAAGCTGACCGACCAAAGCATGCTGACCCTCGGATTCAGTTATTACCGAAGCGGGAATGCGATCGTCTGGGATGTCTCGAAATTATTTCTCAACGAAAATAACTTCAAGCATAACGGCTTCGCCGTCACACGGAATATGCGGGCCGATGAAGATCTCGACGAGATCGATTTGAATCGGTGGCAGCGGCTCTTGGAGGGAGAAAAGCCGTACGATATGAAAACTTATCTGATAAAAGACAATACGGCGATCAGCGCCGTCTACAAAAACATCTCACCCGTGAAGACCAGCACCGCGGCTTCTGTTTTATACGATGTCACCCATGTTCAATCGGGAATCATCGACCAGGGTGAAATGGAATCGGCCCTTCACAAAATGATCAAAAACCTCACGGTCCTCGAAAACGAGTAGAAACCGCCGATGAGTCGTTTCTACTCAGACCGGACGGGCGATCAACAGTGAAATTTTTCGGTCAATAATTTCATCGCTTCTTCGGCCGGCAAAGGCCGGCTGAAGAAATATCCCTGCGCTTCATCACATCCGACGGAATGCAGGAACGCCAACTGCTCCGCCGTTTCCACCCCCTCGGCAATCGCTTTCAGGCCGAGACCGTGCGCCATCGTCACCACCGTTTTGGCGATGACGGCGTCGTTGTAATCGGCCATCACCGACGAGACAAAGGACTGATCGATTTTCAACTTGTCGATCGGGAAGCGCTTCAGGTAGCTGAGCGAGGAGTAGCCGGTCCCGAAATCATCAATCGAAATCCGCACCCCCATCGCATTCAATCCCCGCAAGGTCGCAATCGTCGCATCCCCTTTTTGCATCAAGATGCTCTCCGTCAACTCCAGCTCCAGAAAGTCGGGGCTTAAACCGGTTTCTTCAAGGGTCCGGGTGATCGTTTCCAACAAATCTTTTTGCTGAAACTGGCGGCCCGAAAGATTCACGGCGATCTTCACCGGGGGCAATCCGGCCTCCTGCCACGACCTGTTTTGGGCGCAGGCGGTCCGCAGGACCCATTCGGCGATCGGGATGATCAACCCCGTCTCTTCCGTCAAAGGGATAAACTTCCCCGGGGAGATCATTCCGGAATGAGGCTTCTCCCAGCGGACCAACGCCTCCATTCCGACGACCCGGCCCTCCCGAAGATCGATGACCGGCTGATAATACAAGACAAATTCGTTCCGCTCCAACGCATGGTGGAGGCTCGTCTCCAGCTCCAAGCGCTCCATCACATTCAGATGCATCTCGGAAGAATAAAAACGGCAATTATTTTTTCCCTGCTCTTTGGCCCGGTACATGGCGGCGTCTGCGTTTTTGAGCAATTCTTCAGCGCTCTCGCCGTCATTCGGATAAATGCTCACGCCGATGCTCGGGGTCATGAACAGCTCGACGGAATGGACATTAAACGGTTTGGAGAAGGCGTCCAAGATCTTTTGGGTCATTCTCGGAATCATCTCCGTATCGGAGATGTCGTCCAAAATCACCACGAATTCGTCTCCTCCTAAACGCGAAACGGTATCGACACTGCGCACACAAGCGACGAGTCGGTCGGCGACCCCCTTGAGCAGGAAATCGCCGTAATGATGCCCCAGCGTGTCGTTGATCATCTTGAAACGGTCCAGGTCGAGAAACAACACGACGACGAATTGATGATGCCGGCGCGATCGGCTCAGCGCTTGATTCAAACGATCGGTCAATAAAAGCCGGTTCGGAAGGTTCGTCAACGCGTCGTAATGCACCATATGCTTCAGCCGCTCTTCGGCCCGTTTTCGTTCCGTGATCTCCGTTCCATAGACGTTGACATATCCCGCCTCCGGCACCGGGTTAAACATCAAAGACCAGATGGCGCTTCCGACCGTGACTTCCAATTCCCGATTCACACCCGCCCGATAAACCTTCGACACTTCCGTCCGAAAAAAGTAAGGAGAAGGCTCGCCCGATTTCCAATCCCACAGTTTGAGCAAGGAGTGCGCCACGCGGTTCGCATAAAGAATCATCCCCTCCTTTGAGATGCGGAGCACCGGATTCGGATTCTCCGCCGGGAACTTCGCCAAAAAATTAAGCTCCTCCTCGATTCTTTTCCGCTCGCGGATATCCCGGCCGATGATGACGACCCCCTGGGCGCGATGATCCCGGTCGCGCAGATGGGAGACCGAAATGCTGACGTCGACCCGCCGCCCCCCTTTTGCGTGAAGCTCCGCTTCCTCGTCTCGAATGACCGTCCCCTGCAGCGCCTCCCCGAACCGATGCGCCCTGGCGGCGGCCAAAAAAGAGGCCATCGGCTTTCCGAGAAGCTCTGTTCTGCTGTAGCCTAAGATCGAGCAAGCGGTCGGATTGACCAGCCGGATCTTCCCCTCGGCGTCGCAAACAATGAGGGAGTCGGCCATGGTTGCGATGATCTGATCGGCCACAAACGCGGGGGTGATGTCGACCAACCGATAACGCCGGATCGTTTGGACCGCGATGACAAAGAAGACAAAGATCGGAAGGTATCCGAAAGGATAAATCGGAACGCCGTACTTCGCGAAGTAATCGATGGAACCGAGAGAGGCGACGCCGAACCCGACCATGAACGACTTCACGCGAAGCTTGTGTGTTCCCGGCCCCGTCTTTTTAAACTCGGCCGAAAACTCATAGAGGCTGAGGGCCATCGTTCCGAAGAAAAAAGCCAAAAAGGGAAGACCCAACGCCCCATATTTCGGATAGTATCCCCACGGATAATAATGAAGGTCGGAAATCAACAGGTCGGTGGCGAGCGCGAAAAATGAAAAGACGAGGGAAAGAAATGAAACGATCCAGACGATGATTTTCCTGCGCTCCGTGATGCGCAAAACGGTCACGGCGAAAAAATAAACGGCGGAGGGGATAAAAGGGACCCCCAGATAGGCCCCTTTCGCCCAGAGCAAGGCGACCTTTTTATCGGTCGCGGCGTACATTCCCGAAAAGGCGAAGAGCCAGATGCCGGCGGCCAGCGCCATGATAAAAAAAGAAAAACTGACCCGCGTTCCCCCCTCACGCACCCAGACGAACGTTCCGAGAAAGAGCAATGCCACGGCCAAGAGAAAGGTCGGAACGGAAAACAGACTGTACGCGTAATAGGCCGGGTCCAACAACTGCTCGATCATGCTCTCTCTATCTTTAACTCCAGTACCGGCCTTACCGTGAGCCGTGTTTAGAGAAGATACCCGTAAGTCATAAAATCGTCAAGAACAAAAGCTCCGTTGAGACACCTATAGACCGGCCCTTCGTGGTGCGCAGCCTGGCGCTGTGGCGGGCTGAGTTGTGATGATTACTGTCGGCTGTTAGAAAGACGAAGGTCGCATTTCAATATTGGCGATACAATGGTTAGGGATCAATCTTCAAGATATGCTCGCTGTTGGCTCCGAGGTGGAGTTGGTATCTCCCTTCCGTTCCTGACATGGTCTTCGCAGGTGTTCCGAGTGAGTTGACTTCGATTCCCTCGACCGAAATCCCGGCTAAGTCTCCTGCCGTCGGGTTGATGACCTGACCGTCCACCATGACGGTCGTCGGCTGGATCGGATTCATGTTCAAGTGGGCGTAGGAGAGGCCTCCTGAGTAGGCGGTCACCAATGCATTCCCCGATCCTCCTTCCGCCACGATCAGATTCGTTAATTCGGCCGGGACATTGAAGAAGATAAATCGGCCGCTGTCGGTAGTAGCCGTGGCCCCCGCGATCCGACCGTTTTGATCGGGATATGCTGCCACCCCGACCAACTCTCCCGCTGCATCCCTCGCCTCAATCCGGACCCCTGCCTGAGGGCGATCCGACCCGCGGAATAATTGGAGCGTTCCGCTACTTGCTCCAGAAAGAATCAGGTCCTCCTTCCCATCGGTGTCTGCGTCGGCCAAGGCGAGGTCGGAAACCGGGGACGAAAGGATGCTTTTGGACGATCCAAACGCTCCATTCCCACTGCCGATGAGGAATCGCGCCTCCCCTGTCGACCCGGCCCCCCCGATGACCAGGTCCGCCCTGCTGTCGCGGTTGATATCCGTGAAGAGCATCCGGGTCGGAATAAAATCCGCCGGAAGCTCAAACGACGGGAGAAAAGCGATATTCGTGGTCGGCGTGTCCTGCACCTGCGCCGGCGGCAGACCGAGGAAAAAGGCCCCTCCCGCTTTGTGGAGGAGGAGATAATCGGGGATATTATCCGAATCAAGGAAAGCGGTTTTGATGGCAATCACATCGGAGGGGGAGACAGCGGTGGGAAGCGTGAGCGTGATCGGCGCGTTCGGAGATCCCGCGTTGTCGAACGTGAGATCGCAGAGTCCGCGGGCCGCGTCGAAAATCAAAATGTCGATCACGGCCAATCCGACTTGTCGGACGGCGATCGCGGTCGGATTGTCTCCACAAATGCCGGACGGATCGTCCACGCCGGTGGCTGCTTCGAACGGCACGAACGAGCCGTCCGTTTGGTTAACCAGACGAAGAAGGGGAGACGGTCCACTGACAGCTAAGACCAGATCGGGGGCGCTGTCTCCGTTTAGTTCTGCCACGGTCATCGCTTTGGGACTACCTGAATCAAAGAGGGAGGTCGGATTCTCACTTCCCTCCTCAAATCCAATGGTTCGGTTCCCAACTCCAGGGAAGAAGATTAGCGTGTTATCTCCAAAAACAATCATATCGGTTTGTCCATCCCGGTTGAAGTCTCCAATCTCAACGGATTGCACGGAAGCTAGGTCTTGAGGGTTTTCGAGACGGTCTCTGTATTTCAATTGAAAAGACAACGTAGATGGGAAACCGCCTCGGCCGTCTCCGAAGAGAAGTGTCATCATTCCCTGCTCAGAGACCGAAAAGAGATCGATATGGGTGTCTTGATCAAAGAAGCCGAAACGGAGGTTCTGCGTAGGAGCACCCAAAGCTGCAATAGATACAGGATCGTCAAATCCGTGAACCAGCACCTTCCCCATTAAAATTCCCCCTTGGAGTGGAAGGGAGAGACCGGCTTGTTGGGCCAGCGCGTAAGCATCCCCCGCCGAAATTGTCCAGAGAGGAGAAGAAAAATCGGTCGGACGCCTCGCCGGCGTTTCTACCTGATAGTTATAGGAAGGGAGGTGGCCCTCTTTTTCGACGCGGACGATATAACGGCCGTTGCTCCCCATTGAGAGATCGAATTGGCCGGAGGAATCGGTCGTGATCCGCTGCGTACTCCCCAGAACAGCAAGTTGACTACTCCCGGAAGGGATGTTCCCACCTTCCGGACCGGCGAGGCTCTGAACCTGTCCCCGCAATGAGACTTCCCGAGGCAATGCTTTGTTGACGTCAATGGAGACAACGGCCACGCCGTCCGGATAGGCGGTGACCAGAAAGGCGCCGGAGTCTTCGGGGGAAGTCACGCGGATCTGAAAGAGACTCGGGGCATTGGGAGAGACGGGAAGATCACAGATGACAAACCGGCCCTGGTCGTCGAAAGAGACGCTCCGACCGACCTCTTCCCCGTTCTCTTTGAAGACCTTCAGGGAGACTCCCTCCGCGGCGCGGCCCTTCCTCGACGGATCGACCAAGCCGAGATCGCGGGCGGTGCCGACAAGACTCCCCCCGACGGACAAAGGGCAGAGGCGAGTCATCCGATCGGCCTCCAGCAAGATCAGATTTCGCTTTCCACCCGCCCGCCCCGTGGAGAGCGGTTGGTAGGTCGGAAGGAACCCTTGTCCTTCGGCCTTGATCGTGTAAGCGCTGTTCGCCAGGAGCGGAAAGATCGAATCGGGCGCACCAGAGGCGTTGATCGTAAACTGCCCCTGGCCGTCGGAAAAGTAAGTTGTCCCGTCCCCTCCAATGATCTGAAGTGTCGCGCCTGCAACCGGGCTTCCCCCCGATTCAGGCCTGACCGCGCCATTGACCGGCACCGAAAAAGAAGGAGATCCTACGGGAAGGGGTGCGATCGCGACATTCTGAAAGAAGACTTCTCCGGGCTGACAGTAAGCGATTGCCCGTCCCGTGGAGAGGATATCGTTATTTTGTGGATCTTTGGAGATAACCGAAGCATTCAGAAAGATCTCCCCGCCCGGGTTCTGCGCGCAGTCAGGAAAAAGCACAAAACTGGAGGTGTTGGTTGTTTTTCCCAGATTCGCGGGATTCCCGCTTTCATCGAAGTAGAAGACTCTCCCGAGGGAAGCCGGATCCGCCCCGGTCGGTGTAATCACGACATTGGCCTGGCCGGGCGTAATCCGTCCAATAATCACACTGGTCGTCGCGCGCAGCGCCACTCCGAGACGCTGCGCCCAGTCTTCGATGTTCCTCTCTGAGTAGAGGAGCATATTATCATCGATGAGAGGATCGAACGCCTGCTGCCTTGTTATAACATCCCGCATGGAGGTACTGAAGCGACGAGTTGTCTCTCGGAAACCGGGAGCGGCGAGACGGACCAGATATTCGCCGTTGGTCGGCAAGCCCTGATCGAGAGGGATCAGGATCAGGCCTGCGCCATTGGCTGTCTCGGCTTGATCCCTTCCAAAAAAGGAGGCAGAAGCACCGGGAACCCCGGCCCCGGTGAAAGCATCGATTGCCACCCCCAACAAACCGATCCGCTCGGGAAGGACGGGAAGAGCGTCGATTCGGCCGATGGAGACGGCGCTGGCAAAAGAAGTGATCCGGCCATTGCCCCGACCCCCCCGAACAACCTGAAAGAAGGTCTCTCCCGGCGGCGCATTAAATAGGGTGAATGTTCCCTCCGAGGCAGTTCCTTGATCGATCGTAAAATCAGGAATCCGTCCCAGGCTATTGTAAAAGAGATTTCGGCTCGTCCCCGTGACATGTCCGATGATGTTCCCATCCGCGTCGGTCACCTGAAGGGCCGCCTCGCGCACCGGTCCCTGCGGCCCCTGAACAACCCCGCCGACAATTCCGTTTCGATTCAGCTGGCTGGCCCCGGCGAAGTGCATCAGTGTCATGATGTCGGCTTCCGTGATGATCCGCAGGAGCCGGTCGGGATTGGGAGCAACGATGTCGCTGGATCCGGTTTTGAATTGAAAGAGGTAAGTCGTGCTGAAGGGAGGATCCCTTCGCTCTCCTACATCAGCACAGCAGGTGGGAACGGGATCTGTCTGATCTTGTGGTTCGTCTTTTCCAGCCCCGTGCCCACCACTACCGCACCCAGACAGCAGAAGCATGATTCCGAGCAACCAAGCCAGTCCGCTCTTCACTCATTCGCCTTTTCTAAGGGATGTCGCGCTTGCTAAAACGACGTCTCATCATCGATCTGTATCATTATTCTTTAACGAGAGTTGCTACCAGCTTCTTTTCAATGCTTCGGAACAACTCCGATTCCAGCTTCCCAGTCGATTCCTGAACTTCCCACCGCCCCAGGTCAAATGAACCGCTTCGATTAAAATACTCAAAACGACCATCAATCCGAACCTTTGTTGCATTCGATTGCTGCCGAACGGAGATATTTAACTTGAACCGGTCGATCATCCCCGTCCGAGCTTCCACGACATCGGTAATAATTAAACCGCTGTCTTTCTGAACGATCGTAAGCGGGATGACCCGTTCGTTCAGTACATCCAAAACGGCGAACCACGTTCTATCATAATCAGCCTGATAAACCCTCTCCTTCTGTTCCGGCGCAAGGGGCACCGCCGCACACCCAAATGTAAAGAGGACGACCAATCCGAGGACGATCCATTTCATAATAGATTCTTTATTCACCGTTCAATCATCGAAGTACCTTAGCTGGCACTCCTCAAAACAGAGCCATTTTAGGACCGGCCATCGAGAGAGTCAATCTAAAACGGAAAGGATATCCCTCACGGCGATAGCCTCAGAGATGATCGCGTGTGACGAAGTGTGGTCATTCCCTTGTCAATCAAGGATTTTCCCGCCTTTAGATTGCGATGGGGCATGATTTCGTTATACCTGCAACCGTGATAAGAACCATGATCGAACCGGCTCACTTTCCGCTGGGCCGTGTGTCGATTCTCCTTCTCCCTCCTCCCTCATTTCTTCCTTGACTTCATTTTCTTGTCTGATAAAATACATCTATGTTTTTTTAAATGCTCATAAGAGGGGGGATAGCGATGGCATTTGGCACAAAACAGGTTCTCAAATTAACAGGACTGACCACAAGACAAGTGGACTACTGGGACCGGAGCCATTTCATCAAACCCTCCATTAAAGAGGCGTCCGGATATGGGAGCACCCGACTCTATTCATTCACCGATCTGGTTCAGTTGAAAGTGGCCAAGACCCTTATGGATAAGGGGATCTCGCTCCAGAAAATCCGGAAGGCGATGACCTACTTAAAAAAGAACTTCCCCGACGTGAAAAAACCCCTGGCAGAGATGAAATTTCTTACCGATGGGGAAACAATCTTCGTCTTGACGAGAGACAAAAACGTTATCCTCGACACCCTTTCAAAGGGGCAGATGGTTTTTGCCCTGGCCATCGGGGAGATCGTCGAAGGATTGAAGGGAGAGGTAGAGAAAATCGCTCAGGATCGGAAGTATAAGGTCGTGGTCAGGGGAAAGTCCTACGATGTAATTCTACATCCCGATTTGGAGGAAGGGGGCTTTTGGGTTGAATGCCCCTCTCTTTCCGGCTGTGCGTCACAGGGGGAGACCGTGGAGGAAGCCCTTATGATGATTAAGGATGCTATCCTCGGCCACCTAGAGGTGGAAGCAGAGATGAATGGCCTAGAAAATAGAGCGGCCACCAGAGGCGGAAAGAGGAAGAAGGGGACCAGATAAGTGGCCGGAGTTCACAATCTCAGACCGGATCGTGTCGTGAAGGCATTTGAAAGGGCCGGATGGACCATCAGGGGACAGCGGGGAAGCCACATCAAGCTCATCAAAGAAGGAAACTCCAACATCCTTTCCATCCCTGTCCACAAGGGAAAGCCGATCAAGAAGGGACTGCTTTTAGACCAAATCAAAAAGGCCGGTCTGATGGTGGAGGAATTTCTGACCTACTACCAATGATTGCCTTTTTTGAAACCTGATTGTCCAGAGGTAAAAAGCAATGAAGGGTCGTCAAGGGGTCTTTACTTCGCCATCGAGAATTTCAACGGGCAAAGTAAAGACCGGCCCCTTCATGATGTGAACCAGGCGGATCCTTCGCCGCTTAATCCCTATTTTGACGCGGGAACCTACTGGAAGAAGATTGAATAGAGCAGACCGACAGCGTATGCCGTGCCGTCCGCCGTTATCGTTCCGATATCATCAGAAAAGTCAATGTCGGCAAATTCATATTGACCGAAAAGGGTCACCGCTCCCCTCTCAGCAATAAAATAGCGGACTCCGGCCGTAAGATCGAAACCAACCGTTTCAGTCGTTTCATCCTCTATTTCATCCCTGGAGAAGTTCACGCCGGCCCCGACTACGGGCACAAATCGGGTTCCGGTTGGGAGATTGCTAAGCACATCAAACGACACGATGAAGGAGTCCTGCTCAATGTCATCAGCAACTCCGGGCAAATCTATTTCTGCATGTACAAAGTTAAAGTGAAGAGCCAGTTCTAAATTATCCGAAACAAAGTAACCGATAAACGGAACAAGATCTCCCTCAATCGCGTCGGAAAAGATACCGATTTCAATCGTCTCCTTTTTTAAAGCCGCCTCTTGCGCATACACATTCGAAATTCCGAACACAACCAGCAATACAGCCAATGCGAGTTTCTTCATGCGAGTCTCCATGTTTTGGGGGTTTATGCCATTATAAACTCGAGACCTTCACCGTGGAATGTAAGTAATGCCAATGTATCGGCAGCCGGGATATTAAACCAATGCGAATAGTGAATCAAGTAAAAATAAGTGGGTAATAACCGCATGACTCTGGGGAATTGAAGAATTTAGAAGCTCAATCGATGATTCTCCATCACTGCGCAGAACACATCATCGATAATTGATCGGGATCAATTGAATGGAGGATCAAAGAAAATGGAATGGGCGAGAGAACCGGCGAGGATCTATGTTTCGAATTGAATGGTGGGCGCGGCCAGAATCGAACTGGCATGAGGTTGCCCTCGGCAGTTTTTGAGACTGCTGCGTCTACCGTTTCCGCCACGCGCCCCGAAAGCTCCCAATATTTAACATATCTCCTTCTATTAATCAAGAAATTGATCCGGTGAAATCCAGCTTACGGCATGCGGATCGATAGATCGATAGAATAAGAATCATCGATCACGCAGCGATCGCTCGTTCGTCACACAAACCTCCGCCGGCCGGTCTATCTCCATGCAGATGAGCGCCCCCGACAAGAAAACACTGAAAAGAGGCCTGGCCGTCGGCCTGCTCCTGCTCCTGTCGGCCACCCTTTCTTGCGCTTCGACAAAATCATTGCAAAAGCTGCGGCGCGCCTTGCAAGAGCCCCCGCCCCCAACCTCCCGCGCCCCTTTACCGGAAGGATACCGCGACATCCGCGGGGCAATCCACGTCCACTCCTACCTCTCGCACGACAGCGAAGGAAGGCCCGAAGAAATCCTGAAGGCCGCCGGCGAGGCGAAATTGGACTTCATCGTCATGACCGATCACAGCAATCCCAACATCTTCACCGAGGGACTGGAAGGGCGGCACGGCGATCTCTTGGTGATTCGGGGGATGGAGATCATCAAGGAAGAGGCGTCCCTCCTTGCCATCGGGATCAAAAAATTCATCGATCACCGCCCGATTCCCCTCCAGGAGGTGGTCGATCGGCTCAAAGCAGAGGGAGCGATCCTCTTCGCCGCCCACCCGAAGAACTATCCGGGGTGGCGAAAATTAAAAGGGCTCGACGGAATCGAGATCTACGATATCTTCGACGACGCCACCGACCGCAACGCGCGCTATGTCCGTTATTTTTTCGACATCCTCTTTCGCTTCAACCGCTACCCGGACGAAGTTTTCTTATCGATTCTGGACCGGCCGGAGCGGGAGCTGGCCCTCTGGGACCGGATGACGCCGTCGCGGAAGGTCGCCGGCATCGCCGGAAACGACGCCCATCAAAACGTCCGGATCCTCGGCCGCCAGCTCGATCCCTACGCCCGCTCCTTCCGCTTCGTGAACACCCATCTCCTCGTCCCCGCGCTCGATCAGGAGGCGATCCTTCACGCCCTGAGAGAAGGGCACGGCTATATCTCGTTCGACATCCTTGCCGACGCCGGCGGCTTTTTCTTCGGCGCCCGACATGAAGATCGAGCATGGCGGATGGGAGGCGAGATCCCTTTTCGGGAAGGAATCGCGCTCCACGCCCGCGCGCCGCGGCCGGGGAGATTTCGGTTGATCAAAGACGGCGCGGTCGTTTATGGTGGCGAGGGAACCGCGTTCTCGTTTTCTCCGACGGAGAAAGGGGTCTACCGGGTCGAATGGACGATCCATCGCGGCGACCGCTGGTGGCCTTGGATCTACTCAAACCCTATTTATTTAAGATAGAGGGTCGCGATGATCGGCGTTCGGCTGAAGAGCGATCTCGGTCTTTTGAGTTTCGTCCTGTTGATCTTCTTGCTCCCCTCTTCCGCAATGGCCGACGCGCCGCTCCTGGCCGGCGCCGCGGCGCTGGAGATCACGCCGGTCGACGACCAAGGCCGCCTCCGGCAGGAGCCGTATGAAGATCGAAACAAGAACGGCCGGTATGATGCTCCCGATCCCGATCGTCCCAGGCAGCGCGGCGAGCCGTTCACCGATCTGAACGGCAACGGCAAGTGGGACGGCCCCTTCCTCGCCGGGTTTTTCCACCACGGCCCCTACTACACCGCCACCGGCGTGCACGACCCCCTCTGGGCGCGGGCGCTGGTTCTGGAGCAGGGGGAAACAACGCTCGCGATCGTAGCGCTCGACGTCGTCGGACTGCTTTATCCGGAGGTGGCGCAAATCCGGGAGCGCGTCGCCGATCTGGGGCTGACACAGGTGATCGTCGCCGCCACCCACACGCACGGCGGGGTCGATACGCTCGGTCTCTGGGGTCCGAACTTCTCGATCGACGGCAAAGATCCCCGGACGATGGAACAGATCCGCTCCCGAACCGAGGAGGCGATCCGCCGGGCCTGGGCCGCGCGCCGCCCCGCCCGATTGAGCTGGGGGAAGGGGCGTCCCCTCTCCCGGTTCGGGATATTGATCAACGACCTGCGCAACCCGGTCGTCATCGACGACGAGCTTCGGGTGATGCGGGCGGAAGCGCTCGACGGGAAGACGATCGCCACACTGATCAACTGGTCCCCCCATCCCGAAACGGTCGGCGCGGGGAGCAGCCTGATCACCTCCGACTTTCCCCATTACCTCCGCAAAGGGATCGAGGAGGGGGGATTCTCCGTCGGGTGGCGGCGCGCGGAGGGGATCGGCGGCGTCGCCATTTACCTCAGCGGCAGCGTCGGGGGGCTTCTCACGCCGCTTCGGATTCCGATCCGCGACGAGGAGGGGGAGCCGATCCCGGAGCGCTCCTGGTCGAAGGCCCGGCGGATCGGCGAGATCGCCGCCTGGACCGCCCTGGAAGCGCTCCGGGATCAACCTCCCCGGCCGATCGTCCGGATCGAAGTTCGCTCCAAAACCCTCTTTGTCCCCTTCGACAACCCCTTTCTTCGCGGCCTCTACGAAAAGGGGCTCTTTCAAAGGGAGACCTATCGGGACGGAAAACCGGCCGGGAAAGAGGGGCCCGATCTGCTGACAGAGGTGAATGTGATCAACTTTTACGGAGAAGAGGGAATCGCCGCCCAGTTCATCACCCTCCCCGGCGAGCCTTTTCCCGAGACCATCCTCGGCGGGCACCTCACCGAAAAGAAACGCTGCTGGACGTATACCGGCCGAAAAAGAGAATTGGGCGGGAGCGGAAGAGAACGGATCGGCCCGGCCCATCCCGACATCGCGCCGGAGCCGGTCCTCGGTGAGAAGATGGCGGGTGACTACCGCTTTGTCGTCGGCCTGGGGAACGACGAGCTCGGCTACATCGTTCCGGCCAACGATTTCGTCCCCCCGCGGCTCAAACCGAAGCTCCGCTACGGCGCCGACCGCTGCGGCGACGACGATCATTATGAAGAGATCGTCTCCGCCGGTTCCCGGATGGCGCCGCGGGTGGTGGAAACATTGGTGGAGCTACTGAAGTAAGCAACGAGAGGAATCGCCCCATGAAAAAACGATCTCATCGAATCACCCTCATCCTCTTTCTCATCCTTCTCAACCTCACCCTTCTCTGGGGCTGCCTCGCAATCGAGGAGGTCCGGCTCGACCGGGCCGACTTCTATAAAGCGACCCTCTCCGAGATCGATCGGCTCGCCCCGCCCCGTCCGGAAACCGCTTCCCAACCGATCTTCCTTGCCGGCGCCGCCAAGATTCCCCTTCCCCTCTCCCCCGGCCTTCCGATGGCCGGCTACGGCAAGCGGGTCGGGACGGCGAAGGGGATGCATGATCTTCTCTTCGCCCGGGCGCTCGCCCTCCGGCAGGGGGAGGAGCGGGTGATCGTGATCTCGGTCGATCTTCTTGCCGTCACCGACGAGATGAGAGGGGCGGTCCTCCGGAAAATCCGGACGAAAATTCCCTTCCCCGCGCGTGGGCTGATGATCGCCGCCACCCATACCCACTCCGGTCCGGGGGCCTTGTCGAGCGGCTTTCTGGAACAGTTCGCCGCCGGCCCCTTCGACCGCTCTTATTTTGAAAAGATAACCGACACCCTCGCCGAGGCCGCCCTCCTCGCCGCCGGCGCGATGAAACCGGCCCGGATCCGCCACGGGGCGGCCTCGGCCCCCGACTTGATCCGCAATCGAATGAAGTCGTCGGGCCCGGTCGATCCCGAGGTCCGCTTTGTCGAAATGCTCGGAGAAGAGGGGGAGACGATCGCCACACTGGTCAACTTCTCCGCCCACGCAACGGTCCTCAAGCCGGACAATCTCCACTTCTCCGGCGACTACCCCGGCTTCCTGGAAGCGGCGATCGAAGAACAGGGGGGAGTGGCCCTCTTCACCGCAGGCTCGGTCGCCGACCAGACCGCCCACCCCCCCGAGGGATCGGACCGCTACGAACAGGCCCGGGCGATGGGACGGGAACTGGCCCGTCGGGTCGGCGAATCGCCGCGGATGACGCCCCAAGAAACGCGGGGGCTCTCCGTTCAGACCCTCTCCATTCACCTCCCGCCGGCGCGAGTCAAAATGAAATCGGGGAAGCGGCTCGCCTCCTTTCTCTCCTCCCCCTTCTTCGACGCCGAAACGATCGTCCAGACGATCCGGATCGGCCCCGTTCTCCTGATCGGGATTCCGGGCGACATAAGCGTGGTTTTGGGAGAAGAGATGAAAGCTTCCGCCCGCGCGCGGGGGATGGAAGCGATGATCGTCGGCTTCGCCAACGATTACATCGGCTATCTCCTTCCGCGCGACCTCTACCTCACCCCCGCTTACGAGGCGAGGATGTCATTTCACGGCCCGCAGATGGGAGAGTACCTGGTGGAGGTGGTCGCGCGCCTCATCGATCGGATCGATGCGCCGCCGTTTTCCGAAGAGGTGTCTTCGGAAGCGGCCGGCCGGGAGGTGTCGAAGTGAATAGGCGGCTTTTTCTCTCCGCGCTGCTGTTGGAGAGCGGCCTGCTGGCGCTGAACGCCTGCCGCCCCGCGGTCAGTCTGCCCTTTTTCCGGGACGATCCTTCCCTCCTTCCCCCCGCGCGGCCGGTTCTCCCGGACAAAGGGGTTTTGTTGGAGAAAGCGCTGGAGCACGAACGGCAGATGGGAGAACGGCACCTCTCCCTGGAGGGGCTGGTCCTCTACCGGGTGAGAGAAAAAGAGCCCCCGACGTTGAGTCTTGCCGACGCGGCGATCTGGACCGGCTGTTATGTCGCCGCCGAGGCTTTTCGATGGAAGGTCACCGGCGATCCGGAGGCCCGGCAGCGGCTCATGGCGTCGCTCAACGCGCTTCATCTCCTCCACCAGGTCACCGGAAAAAAGGGGCTCTTGGCGCGGGCCTTCCGAAGAGCCACCGCCCCGGCGCGGGGGGAAAAGGGAAGATGGCGCCAAGGGAAGAGACGGCATGAAGAATATCGCTGGATGGGAGACGTCAGCGTCGATCAGGTCGATGGGGTTTTCTTCGGCTACGCGGTCGCCTTCGATCTTCTCGACGAGCCGACCGTCCATAGAGAGACCGCCGAAACCGTCGCCGCCGTCGCCGACCATCTCCTCGAACATCAAATGCAGATCATCGGCCGCGACGGAAAGCGGACGAAGCACGGCGATCTGGGGGACGGTTTTTTCTCGGAAGACCTCAACGCCCTGATCGCGTTGATGATCATGAAGGTGGCCCACCACATCACGGCCGAGCCCCGATTCGCGGCGGCCTATCGCCGTCTGATCACCCGGAAAGAGTACCACCTCCGCGCCGCGGCGGCGCGGGACAAATGGTGGGAATACTTCGTCGGGACCAATCACTCAGACAACAATCTCGCCTTCCTCGCCTTTTACCCGCTGATGCAATTGGAGAAAGATCGGGCGCTCCGGCGGATCTATCGACGGGGGCTCCGGCGGGCGTGGGAGGTGGTTCGGGTCGAGGCGAATCCCCTCTTCACCTTCATCTATCGGGCCCTGACCGGCGCGGAGGAAGCGCGGGCATCGGCCCGCGCCGTCGAGACCCTCTTCCATTTTCCGGGTGTGAAGCGAAACGCGCCGGTCGATCAGAGCCGCCGCCGGGACCTCTGCCGTTCGATCTGGAGAGACCGCCTCGGGCGCCGTCAATCGTGCGCGCCGCTCCCGATTCAGGACCGTCCGGCCGATTCGTTCGAGTGGAAGGAAAATCCGTATCGTCTGAAAGGGGGAGGAGACGGGATGACCCGCTTCGCCGGGGTCGACTACCTCCTCCCCTATTGGATGGGACGATACCATCGTTTTTTGAACCCGCGCCAGTGAGGTGACGTATGCCCCCTTCGTTTAAAAACGTGATCTGCTACAGTCTCTCTCTCCTCCTCTTCGGCTGCGCCATCCTTCCCTCCGAAAATGTTGCGGACGGGGGATCTTCCCGAAAAGAGAACGCTTGCAGGGAAGATCGGCTGCAGCCTTTCCGAAAACCGCTCTCCCCCCTCCCCGCCTCCCCCGAGAGCGATCTTCACCTCATCTCGCAAGGGCGCGGCGGTAAAGAGCCCGGGCGATCGAACCGCCTTTCCATCATCCGACCCCATTTCGGAAAGGAAAGGGATCGGATCGCCTACACCGTTCGAAACCTCGCCTATCCCTCCGTCGAAGCCGGAAAGGAGGTCGGCGCCTATTTTTACCGCCCCTCGGGGCGGCCCCCCTTTCCCGCCGTGATCCTCCTTCCGATCACGAACGGAGACGCGATCACGGAGCACTTCGCCCGCTTCTTCGCCGAACGGCGGTTCGCCGTGCTGCAGTACACCACCCGCGGCAACTTCGCCGAAATCATCCCGCCCGATCAGAGCGGCCGCGCCGCCCTGAAACGCTTTCGGGATTATTTTCACGCCTACGTGATCGATGTTCTCCGCGGGATCGACTGGCTGGAGTCCCAATCGATCGTCAATCGATCGCAGATCGGCCTCTTCGGGATCAGCCAAGGGGCGATCGTCGGCAGCTTGGTGGCGGGGCTCGATCCGCGGATTCAGGCCGGCGTCTTCATTCTGGGAGGGGGGGGGCTCGCCGGCATTCTCTCCTCGACAGAGGAGAGAAGCCTCGCCCAGATCCGCAAACGAATTTTAAGCTCCGGAGAGTTTTCGAAAGAGTCCTTCCACCAAGAGGCGAGCGCGGCCTTCTCGCCGGTCGATCCGCTGACCTACGCCGGCTGCATCCGATCTTCCACCACCCTTCTGGTCGACGCCCGGTTCGACCGGGTGATTCTCCCCGTCTATGCGGAACAACTCTGGAAAAAGATGGGAAAACCGCCGCGCATCCAAATTCCGGCGGGCCACTATACCGCCGGGCTCTTCCTCCCCTACATCCGCTCCACGGCGCTCCGGCACTTTCAGTCTACGCTGGGATAATCGATCCCCACTTGCATCGTCCATCGTCATTTCCCTATAATGACGAAACCCCATTTTTATTCCGAATCTTAAGGTTCAGTCCCTATGAAGCAGCCTGCAGCCAGATGGATCTTGCCTCAACCCGGCGAGGAAAAGCGGGTCACCATGGCGAAAACGGCCGGTCTCCTCTATTTCTTTTCGACGGCCGTCGTCTGGACGACGCTCCACCTCTTCCCCCAATCGGATCAAAGCGTCCCCCGCGTTCTCGATCTGATCTGCCTGATCTCCGCCGTCACCGGCTGTTTCTTCCTCATGCTCGATTGGCGACGCCTCTCCATTCGCGTTTTTTATTTCACCACGGTGTTGACCCTCTTTTATATCGCCGGATTCGTTTTTTTCAGCGGCGGGGCCGCCAGCCCCTATGCTTTCTTATATTTTCTTGTGATCTTCTGGTCCTCTTTCTTTCTCTCCCGGAAAGAGAATCTCACCGTCATGATCGCCGCCTTCCTCTTCACGCTGCTCCCCTTCTCTTATGATCCGGCCGCCTTCTCTTCGAATACCATGACCCTGGAGGGGATTTATTCCTTTTTCTATTTCCCGATCGGCTGGATCATCAACTTCCTCTCCAGCCAAAAGGAGGAGGCCTATCAAAAAGAAAAAGCGACCTCCTTGGAGCGGGCGCGGTTCGCCTCCCATCTCGAAACGCTCCAGCAGATCAGCAGCCGTCTGACGGCCGAATCGGAACTGGATCGGCTCATCCAACTGATTCTCTTCGAGGGGTTGCGGCTCCTTGATTTCGAAGTGGCCGGTTTTTTGCTGTGGCGGAAGGGAGAGGAGGCCTTTGTCCTGCGCGGCGTTGCAAATCTCCCTCCGTCGTTGGTGGGACAGAAATTCCGAAGAGGAGAAGGGCTTGTCGGCCGCGTGGCGGAAGAAAAGAAGATTGTCCTCGTATACGATGATCCTTCGTTGAACAGTCCGATTGCGGAGATCGCCGCCCTTCAGTTGAAAACCTATATCGGAATCCCGATCTTCTGGAAGGGGGAGGTGATCGGCGCGTTCAACATGGCGACCTCTCAGCCGAACAAAACGGTCACCGACGCCGACCGGAAGCTCGGCGAAATGCTGGCGCAGCAGGCCGCGGTGGCGATCGAAAATACCCGGCTGTTCCAGCAATCGGTCGAGCAGGCGCGGCGGCAGGCGCTCCTCTACAAAGTGGTCAGCGCCGTTTCCTCCAACCTTCCCCCCCAGGAAATTCTCCATCGATTGGCCCAGATCGCGGCGGAGACGGTGCATGGGACCTTCTCTGTCCTACTATTAAAACAGGGGGAGGAGATCGTTCCGAAGGGGGCCTATCAGGTTCCGCCGGTCCAGATCCCCTTCTTCACCGAGGCGTTTAAAATCGCCACGGTGCAGGAGGAAAGCCCCGGCATCACTGCGATTCGCGAACGGCGGGTGGTCACGATCCCCGAGCTTCAATCCGAGCGGACGATTCCCCTCCCGCTGCGGGAAGAGGCGACCCGCTTCGGCTTTCTCTCGCTGGTGGCCGTCCCGCTCCTCTTCCAGGAGGAGAGCAGCGGCGCCCTGGTGGTCTATTCCGGCGAGGCCGGCGCTTTCCGGCCGCACGAAATTGAGATCCTCTCCGCGATCGCCTCGGAAGCGGCCACCGCCGTCCATTATCTGAAGTGGCTCGAAGAGCGCGACCGCCACCTGGCCCGGACCGAGGCGCTCCGGGAGATCGCTCAGGAGATCGGCGCCCAATCGAACTGGCTTGCGGTGCTCGATCTGGTGGTCCAACGGGGATGCTCCCTGATGGAGATGGAAAAAGGAGGGATCGTCCTGCAGGACCGGGACGGCGCTTCGTACGTCATGCAGGTCTCCGTCGGCCCCTCCTCTCCGGAGGCCGGCGAGCGGGTCGCGCCGGATGAGATGATCGGCCCGATCCTCCGGGAGAAGAAAAACATCACGATCGAAGATCACCCCGACTTCTTCGAAGCCCTCCCCCTCTTCCGCGGAAGGTCCGTTCAGTCGGCGATCGGAACGCCGATCCTGGTCAAAGGAGAAGCGGTCGGCGTCCTCTTTTTCCTCACGGCCCAACGGGGAAGAAGCCTGAGCCGCGAAGATGGAAAAACCATCGAGATCCTCGCGCGCTACGCGTCCATCGCCATCGAAAACGAGCGGCTTCACGCCGAGACGGCGGCGCTTCACGAGCGCTTCGCCCTCCTGACCAAAGAGATCAGCCTCAGCCGGAATCTCGATCAGGTCTTTTTCCACATCGCCGAGGGGCTCAAACGCCATGTTTCCTACAGCCGCCTCAGCATCGGCTTTCGGGATGAATCGCTCAAAGAGATCCAACTCCTCCGGATCGAGCAGCAGAATCGGATCGGGACCGCCCGGTGGCCGCAGGAGCAATCGGCCATCGATTGGGTCCTTGCGCATCAACGGCCGTTGATCCGCCCCGATCTCGGCGCCTCCCAAATTTATGTCGAGGATCGCTTTCTCTTTGAAGAAGGGATCCGCTCTTACGCCATCCTTCCGGTCGTGTTGAAGGGGGTGGTGATCGCCACGCTCAATCTCAAGAGCGACCGGCCCGGCGCCTACTCCGACACCCTGATCGAGTCGCTCCTCCCTTTTGCGAACCACCTCGCTCCCTTTATCGAGAACGCCCGGCTTTTTCAGGAGCTCACCCACAAAAAAAGGGAAGCGGAAGAGGCGAGCCGTCTGAAGACCGAGTTCCTCTCGAACGTGTCGCACGAGCTGCGGACCCCGTTGAACGCCGTCATCGGTTATACCCACCTGCTCCAGGACGAAATCTACGGCCCCCTGCGGGACCGTCAGAAGGAACCGTTGAGCAGCATCCGGCGGAACGCCGCATCGCTTTTATCGCTGATCAACAATCTGCTCGATCTCTCGAAGATCGAGGCGGGAAAGATCGAAGTGAACCTGGAGGAATTCGATCTGGAGGAGCTCTTGCAGGAGGTCTTCGAAAACGTCAAGCCGCTCCTGCACGAGAAGGCGGTCGAGGTCCACTGGCGTCTGGCCGGGCCGCTTGCTCCCCTTTGGAGCGATCCGCAGCGGGTCCGTCAGATCTTTCTGAATCTCTTCTCCAATGCCATTAAGTTTACCGACCGCGGATCGATCACCATCTCCGCGGCGAACCAATCGATGCCGAGGGGGATCGTTCTTTCGGTCGAAGATACCGGCATCGGGATGCGGGAGGAGGATCTCCCCTCCATCTTCGACCCCTTCCGGCAGGTGGACGGCTCCCTCACCCGGTCGGCTGAAGGAACCGGTCTCGGCCTGACGATCGTGAAGAAGGCGCTGAATCTGATCGAGGGAACAATCGAAGTCGAAAGCGCGTTCGGGAAAGGCTCTCGTTTCACCGTTTTCCTCCCCCACCTCGCAACAAAAAAGGATCAAAATCCTCAGAGCCGGCCTCGGCCCGGCCGAATCGCCACACAGTAACGAAGGAAGACCGTTGAATCCCAGGAAGAAAAAGCAGCCTTCCAGCCCTTCCGTTCATTATCACACCGGCGCGCAGCGCTTGCCTGATCCCGGCGAAGATCAAAACCATCCCGCCCTGGAGGCGGCGCAGCGGCGACTGACCTTTCTCTCCGAGGCGAGCGCGATCCTCTCTTCCTCGCTCGATTATCCGACCACCCTCGCCAGCGTCGCGCGCCTGGCGGTCCCCCTTCTCTCCGACTGGTGCGTCATTCACATGCTCGGCCCGGACGGCGTCCTCTCCCAACTCGCCACGGCCCACACCGATCCGTCCCGGGTCGAAATGGCCTGTTCGTTGAGCGAACGATGCCCGATCGGGATCAACCTGTCGAGCGGACCGGAACGGGCGCTGATGACCGGCCGATCGGAGCTCTACCCCCAGGTGACCGACGCCATGCTCCAGGCGGCCGCCCAGGACGACGTTCACCTTCGCGCCCTCCGTGAAATGGCGTTCAAATCGGCGATGGTGATCCCGCTCTGCGCCCGCGATCGAATTTTGGGGACCATTACCTTCCTCTCCGCGGAATCGGGCCGCCGATTCGGGCCCGCCGATCTCGCCTTCGCCGAGGCGCTGACCCACCGCGCCTCGCTGGCGGTCGACAACGCCCTTCTTTACGAGGCCGAGCAGACCGCGCGCGCCGAGGCGGAAGGCGCCCGGCAGCGCCTCACCTTTCTCTCCGAAGCGAGCATGGTCCTCTCGGCGTCGCTCGACTACGAAACCACGCTGAAGCGGGTCGCCCGCCTCGCCGTCCCCCGGTTCGCCGACTGCTGCATCGTCGATATTCTGGAAAAGGATGGGTCGATCCGCCGGCTGGCCGTGGCCCACGTCGATCAAACGCGGGAGGCGCAGATCGGCGAAATCCGGCGGCGATATCCGCACGACATGAACGCGCCGCACGGCATCCCGAAGGTCCTCCGGACCGGCGAGCCGAAATTCTTCCCCGAGGTCACCGAGGAGGTCTTGGCCCAGTTCGCCGGCGCCCATGCCGAATTGATGGAGATCCTGCGCGGGCTCTCCCTCCAATCGGGCATCTGCGCCCCGCTTTTGGGCCGGGAGCGGGCGATGGGGGTCCTCTCGCTCTGGATGGCCGATTCGAACCGCCGCTACCGGGAATCGGAACTCCCCTTCGCGGTGGAGCTGGCGCGCCGCGCCGCCCTGGCGGTCGACAACGCCCGGCTCTATCAGAAAGCGCAGGAAGAGCTGGCGGAGCGGAAACGGGCGGAGGAAAAGGTCCGCTTTCAGGCCCACCTCCTCGACGTGATCGGCCAGGCGGTCATCGCCACCGATTCGCGCGGAGGGATTATTTACTGGAACCATTTCGCCGAGAAGCTTTACGGATGGTCGTCCGAGGAGGCGTTCGGCCGGGACGTGCTGGAAATCATGGCCGCTCCCGCTTCTGGGGAGAAAGCGGCCGAGATCATGGCGGAGCTGCGGCAGGGCAAAACCTGGAGCGGTGAATTCGCCGTTCGGCGCCGGGACGGAACGACCTTCACGGCGATGGTCACCGACTCCCCGGTGTACGACCAGGAGGGGCGGATCATCGGAATCATCGGCGTCTCTTTCGACCTCACCGAGAGAAAACAGGCGGAGGGGGCGTTGAGGCGAAGCGAGGAGAAGAACCGCGCCCTCTTGAACGCCATCCCGGACATGATGTTTCAGCTTCGGCGGGACGGGACCATCCTTGATTTTAAAAAAGCGAAGAATATCGAGCCGCTGGTTCCGCCGGGCGAATTCCTCGGAAAGAACCTCGCTGACATTCTCCCGCCCGAAGTCGCCGGTCCGACCCTGCGCCATATTGCGCAGGCTTTAAAAACAGGAGAAGTGCAGATTTTTGAATACCCCCTCTGGATCAACGGGGAGCCCCGCGACTACGAGGCGCGGATCGCCGTGAGCGGGAAGGAAGAGGTTCTGGCCGTCATCCGCGACATCACCCAGCGCAAGCGGGCCGAAAAAGAGCTACAGCAAAAGAAGATCGAGGCGGAAGAGGCCAATCGGTTGAAGTCGGAGTTCGTCTCGAACGTCTCCCACGAGCTTCGGACCCCGCTCAACGCGATCATCGGCTACACCTCGCTCCTCCTCCATCGGACTTTCGGAGAGATCGGCCCGCGGCAAGAAGAGGCCCTCCTGAGCATTCATCGAAACGCCCGCGCTCATTTGGGCCTCATCAACAATCTGCTCGACCTCTCGAGGATCGAGGCGGGAAAGATGTCGGTTCTTCCGGAGACGATCGATTTAAAGCATTTTCTCCCCGCTCTTTTCGACGAGATCAAGCCGCTGATGGAAGCAAAACCGATTGAGGTCCTCTGGAAGATCGGAAAGCAGCTCCGGCCCCTTCAAAGCGACCCTCAAAAAATCAGGCAGATTTTTTTGAACCTCCTTTCCAATGCCATCAAATTCACCGAAGCGGGATCGATCACGATCTCGGTGACCGCCGCCCCCCGGCGGAAGGGCCTCTATCTTTCGGTGGAGGATACCGGCATGGGGATAAAAGAAGAAGACCTTCCCACCATCTTCGATCCGTTCCGGCAAATCGACGGATCGCTGACCCGGCACATCGGCGGCACCGGCCTCGGCCTAACGATCGTAAAAAAAGCGATCGAGCTGATCGAGGGAAAAATCGCGGTCCAGAGCACTTATGGAAAGGGGTCGGTGTTTAGGGTGTACTTGCCGAACCTTGAAGGGAGAGAGGGGGATAAGGAATAGATGAACACGGGGTAGCCGATAAGTTTCTACCCCCTATCCCCCTACCCCCTTTTCTTATCCGTCCCCCTTGACCCTCTCCGGCAAAATCTCTATAATCCCCGCCATGGTTCAGCTTGTTTTTCCCGCCATCGTCTTTATTGGGATGATCTTATCGAGTTGTTTTCTCCGGGTTCCGCCCCCTCCCCCCGAGATGGTCGCCGTCCCCGCCGGGGAGTTCATTCGGGGAAGCGACAAGGTCGATGCCGACCGCCAGGGGCAAGAGTTCGGCTCTGCAAAACCGTGGTATCTCGACGAGCACCCGCAGCACAAGATGCACCTTCCCGCATTTTATATCGACCGCTACGAAATCACCAACGCCCAATACAAAACCTTCATCGACGCCACCCGATCGCGCCCCCCGGTCTCTTTCTTTATCCGGAGCGTTCCGCCGGGGCGGGAGAACCATCCGGTGACCGACGTCAACTGGCACGATGCCGACCGCTACTGCAAATGGGCCGGAAAACGCCTGCCGACCGAGGCGGAGTGGGAAAAAGCGGCGCGGGGGACCGACGGAAGGGAGTTTCCGTGGGGGAACGAGTACGATAACAAAAAACTGAACGCGGGGGACTCCGGTTTCGGGGATATCGTGCCGATCGGCTCTTTCACGGCGGGCGCCAGCCCCTATGGGGCGATGGACATGTCGGGGAACGTCTGGGAGTGGACCGCCGACTGGTATCAACCCTATCCCGGCTCCGACTACAAACACCCCAACTTCGGAGAGAAGCAGAAAGTGTTCCGGGGAGGGGGATGGGGGGGACAGGGGCATTTCTCTCTGCCGCTTTTTTATCGGACCGCCTACCGCTCGTCGATCCCGCCGGAGGAGGCCTACGCCGATCTCGGATTTCGCTGCGCGAAATCGCCGTAGGATGTTCAGTGCCACAGGTCGGGAAAACGGAGCGCGAGAACAGCTATTCAGGGGCAATCCGATATGGCAGAGAGACGGTAAAGGTGGAGCCCTTCCCCACCTCGCTCTCAACTCGGATCTCCCCGCCGAGCAGGCCGATCAACTCCTTCACGATCGTCAACCCCAGCCCCACCCCACCGAACGTACGGATGGAAGAACCGTCCACCTGATGAAACGGATTGAAGATGTTGTCGCGCTCTTCGTCGGGGATACCGATGCCGGTGTCCTCAACGGCCACTTCAATCCCCTCCGTTTGAGGCCGTTTGTTGATATGGACCGTAATCCCTCCTTGCCTGGTAAATTTTACGGCATTTGACAATAGATTGCTCAGGATCTGGCGGATCTTGCCGGCGTCCGACTCGATTGTCGGCAACCCCTCCGAGATTTTTAATTCCACAATGAGCGATTTTTTTTCGAAAAGAGGTCGAATGTCGGCGATGATTTCCTCGACCAAAGGTCGAATTCTCACCGGCCCGCGATCGATCGATAATTTTCCTGCTTCAATTCTGGATAAGTCGAGAATATCATTGATCAGTTTGAGCAGATCTTTCGCATTCCGTTCCACTGCTTCCAGCGCTTCCTTCGACTTCGAACCCAAGGCGCCATAGACTCCATCGATGAGGAGGCTGTTATACCCGATGATCGCGTTTAAAGGGGTCCTCAGTTCATGAGAGACATTCGATAGGAATTGGGACTTTAATCGGTTCGCCTCTTCGGCCTCCGCCGTCTTTTCCTTCAACGCTTCTTCTACCCGCCGACGCTCGGCCAGTTCCATTTGCGCCTCCCGATAGAGACGGGCATGATCGACCGCGAACGCGGCGCGACGCGCCAACTCCCTGGCCAAGACAACATCCGAAGGCCGATAGCGTCGCCCCGGTTCGGTCAGGCCGAGGCTCAGGGCCCCGAGGGTGCGCCCGCGCGCGATCAGCGGCACAGCAAGATGAGAGCGAAGATCGAGCCTTCGAATCAGATCGAAATGGGCCGTGTCCCGGGTATGGGCTGC
The DNA here is from genome assembly GCF_012184425.1 of Candidatus Manganitrophus noduliformans. Taxonomy (NCBI): domain Bacteria; kingdom Pseudomonadati; phylum Nitrospirota; class Nitrospiria; order Candidatus Troglogloeales; family Candidatus Manganitrophaceae; genus Candidatus Manganitrophus; species Candidatus Manganitrophus noduliformans. The sequence goes on along the minus strand of NZ_VTOW01000001.1, from coordinate 1,384,170 downwards.
GACCACCGCTTCATCGACCTCCTCTAACAGCTCCGGCTCCCCGGTCGCAATGGCCCTCGCCGCCGGCTGGGGAGAATCCGAGTCGGGAGGATAACGACGCTGTAATTCTTTCAAAAGGATTTCTTTTTCCGGATCGTGATGCACCACCGCCACCCGGCGGATCTGCCGTTCCTCGCAGAGATCGACAATGCAGAAGTCGGCAAGGTATGGCACCGCCAGGCGCGCCAGACCGAGAAGAGTGGTCTCATAATCGATCGAACTCGCCAGCGCCGCCGCGCGAAGCTCGACCCACTGGCGGGTACCCTCTTCTCTCTCTCTTTCTATAATTTCATAGGGGATCTTTTTTGGGGCGGAGAGACCTTCCTCGATTAATCGGCGCCATTTCTGCTGCTCGCGCTCCGGAAAGAGGGGAGCCATGGACCGGCCCAACATCTCCCGTTCGCTCTTTCCGAAAATCTCTCCTGCCTTGGGATTCCAGGCGAGAACACACCCTGCGTCATCCACAGCGACGACACCGATCGGCGCATGATCGAGCAGACGCCCGAGGTATTGCGCCGCCTGGGCCTGGAACGGTGAAGGGATGGCCGCCGCTGCATTCATCGCGCGAACCGTCGCACGATACTCCCGGCGCTGTTGTGTTCGGGTGACGGCCTCCGCGACCGCCGCTCCGAGAGAACGCGCTTCTTCGAGCGGGTGGCAGCAGACCTCTTCCCCGATGAAAAGGGCAAATTGCAGGGCATGCACGATCTGCGGATGGCGGTCCGGCGGACTTAAAACAACCACGCTCAGATCGGGATCGAGTAGGTGCGCCTGTTGGGCGACCTGCACCGGCTGTTCGAGATGGGGCCCCAGGACGACGCCGTCCATCGCCGCCGCATTTTCCTCCAATTGAAAGACCGCTTCTTGCGCGGTGGACGCCTCGCGAAACAACGTCTCGCGCGTATGCGGGTCCGAGGAGAGAAAGGACTTGGTTTCGGAATCGACCTGGACTAAAAGAACACTCCCCATTCCGGCTAATCTCCCAACAGCGGCTGACCGAGCAGGGCGCGTCCCACCCAGATCCTTAGATTATCGGTGGTGGGCGCCATGACATGGGCAGCACGCGCGTCGCGGAGGCAGCGCTGGAGGATCGATCCTTCTCGATAGGCGATTCCCCCCGCCAGGGTCATCGCTTCGTTCGCCACATGGACGGCGCAGTCGGCCACCTCGGCTTTCGCGGAGCAGAGCGCCGGCAAAACATCGGCGCTCCCCGCGTCCCCCTGGGATGCAGCATGGTAGATCAGCCGGCGGGTCCGCTCCACCTCCGCCCATAAGGCGCCGAATCGGTGCTGGATCAGCGTTTGCTGGCCGAGGGTGGCGCCGCTGTGGGCCTGGCGGCGTCGGGTAAGGTGGGCCTTTATCTCTTCCAGCGCCGCGGCCGCGATCCCTATGTAGGTTCCGGCCATCGCCATCAGAAAATGGGGGGCGATCACCGTAAAGAGATACCAGATCTCCTCCCCTTCGTTTCCGAGAAGGTCACGACGGGGCACTTCAACGTTCTTCATTTCGACCGTCCGGGACGCATTTCCACGCATTCCCACCCCCTTCCACGACTCCTGCCAGATCATCCCGGGCGCCTGCCCCGGGAGGACGACGCAAGAGAACTGACCGGGTGGGGCGTTCGGGGAGGCGGCGACGGTGGAGATCACGTAAGAGTCGGCATGTCCGCCGTTGGTCACGAACGATTTGACGCCGCTCACCTGAAAGAGATCGGAAGAGATCTCGGCCAGGCGGGTCTGGGGGATATAAAACTGGCTGCCGGTCCCCGGCTCGCTCAGTGCCAGCGTCGTGAGATGCCTTCCTTCATTGATTGGAATCAGATACCGCTCTTTTTGATCAGCGGTCGCCTTGGCGGCCAAGACGGCAGACCCTACGTGGTGCATCCCGAAACACATGGCGGTCGATCCGCACACTCGGCCGAGCGTTTCACACACCCTGGCCAGCGCGAAAAGCCCCTGGCCCAGCCCGCCGCTCTCCCGCGGGATGACCAGTCCGCCGAGGCCCGCCTGTTGCAGCGCCCGCAGATTCGCCTCCGGCCAGCGTCCCTCCCGATCGACCGCCTCGGCCGACGGGGCAACGACCTCTCGGGCGATCTCCTCGGTCCGTCTTAAAATCTCACTCAAATCCAGCAGCGGCATCCCCACTCCTCTTCATTTGATTGGATTCTGCAGAGAGAACGGAAAATTCCTCCGCCCCGGTCCTCTCTCACCCGCGAGTCGATACAAAGAGAGCTACGAGAAGGGGAAAAGAGATCAACCGGGTCCGATTCGCTTCGGCCGATACGGCAGGAAAACGGTAAAGGTGGAACCCTTTCCAATCTCGCTGGCGACGCGGACCTCGCCCTGCAGCAAGCCGACCAGCTCTTTGACAATGGTCAACCCCAAGCCGCTTCCTCCGAAGGCGCGGCTCTCTTCCACTTGATAGAAGCGCTCGAAGATCTTCGGCAAGAGGTCCGGTTCGATCCCCATCCCGGTGTCGCTCACGGCGATCTCCACCCCCCCTTCTTCGGGAAGCTCTCCGACCTCGATCTTCACCCCCCCTTCATTCGTAAATTTGACCGCATTGGAGATCAGGTTGGTGATGATCTGCTTGATCTTGGCGGCGTCGGATTCAATATCGGGCAGGTTTTCCGGAATGCGGGATTGAAGGGAGAGCGATCTCATTTCCAGAAGGGGTTTCATCTCGATGGTGATCGCTTCAATGATGGAGGAGAGACGAACGGAGGAAAGCTCCACCGACATCTTCCCTGAATCGATTCTGGCGAGATCGAGCACGTCATTAATCAATCTTAACAATTCGCGGACATTTCTCTGAATGCCGTCCAGCGGCGTCTTTTGACTGTCGGCCACGGGGCCGTAGGTCTCGCTCATAAGAAGATAAATGTAACCGACGATGGCGTTGAGCGGCGTCCGTAGATCATGGGAGACGCTCGAGAAGAATTGAGATTTGAACCGGTTCGCCTCCTCCGCCTCCAGACGCAATTGCTGCTCGCTTCGAAGGGTCTCGCGTCGAAGACGGGCCAGCTCCAGATGCGCGCCCACCCGCGCCGTCAGCTCGCGCGCGGAGAAGGGCTTCACCAGGTAGTCGTCGGCCCCCGCCTCCAGCCCCTCCACGCGCGACTCTTCGCCGGCCCGGGCGGAGAGGAGGATGATCGGTATTTCCCGCGTCCGCGGGTCGGCCCGCAGCGCTTGCAGCAGCTCGAAGCCGTTCATCTCCGGCATCATTACATCGGTCAAGACCAGATCAGGCGCTCGTTCTCGGGCGGCGGCGAGGGCGGCGGCGCCGTCTTGAACCGCCTCAATCGTCCAATGCCGGGAGAGGATTCGCTCCACATACTCCCGCATGTCGGCGTTGTCATCGGCAAGCAGAATCCGGGCCGACCGCGAAGTCCCGCTGAGCGCCGCTTCTTCACTCCGCACTCCGGAATGGGCGCTCTGCGCTTCCGGGAGCCAACGGAGCGCCTCTTCCACATAGGGGGCGGCGCCGGTCGCCGTCGAAACCTGCGTTCGGGTTCGGCCGATCCGATCGGCCGGAAGATGCGCCGCGCCGGACGGAAGGGTCACCGTGAAAGTGGTCCCCCGGTTGACCTCACTCTCCACACCGATCGTACCGCCGTGCAGCCGGACCAGCTCCTGCACCAGCGCCAGCCCGATGCCGGAGCCCTCATGCGTCCGGGCGCGCGCCCCTTTGACCCGATGGAAGCGCTCGAAGAGATGCGGCAGCTCCTCTTTCGGAATGCCGGTGCCGGTATCCCGCACCCTTAATTCCACCCGATCCTCCGCCCAGCGCAGCGCCACCTCGATCTCCCCTTCGAAGGTGAATTTAAACGCATTCGAGAGGAGATTCAGCACGATCTTCTCCCACATCTCCCGATCGACATAAATCGGCTCCGGCAGCGGCGGAGTATCGACGACGAAGCGAAGACCGGCCTTTTCGATCGCCGAGCGAAAAACACTCGCCAGATCGGCCGTCAGAGAGGCGAGATCGGTCGGCTCATAGACTGACTGAATGCGGCCGGCCTCGATCCGAGAGAAGTCGAGCAAGGTGTTCACCAACTTCAAAAGGCGCAACGCGTTGCGATGGAGGAGTTCCACCCGCTCGCGCTGCTCCGGCGGGAGGGGTCTTTCCTTGTCGGAGAGGGCCTCTTCGATCGGTCCGAGCATCAACGTGAGCGGGGTGCGAAACTCATGGCTGACATTGCTGAAGAAGGCGGTCTTCGCCCGATCCAGCTCGGCAAGCGCTTCGGCCCGTTTGCGCTCTTCTTCCAGCGCCTTCGCGGTGGAAACCGCCTTGGAAATCTGAGCCGCGAGAAGATGAAGGAGGTCGCGGTGATCCTCTTCGCGACCGACACGTGGAGGGAGGCCGGCGATGAGTAGGCCTTCCACCGATGCGCCGGCCGTGATCGGCAGGACAAGCATCCTCTCGGAGGCCGACGACGCCGAGACGGCGTCGAGCAGCCGACTCTCTTCGGCCAGCCTTGTCTCACAAACGCGCAGGAGGGATGCGGCCCACGCATTGCCGTCCCGGAGGTCGAGTTCGCGCGCCTCCTCGCGCGGCTCGATGCCATAGGAAGCGACCAGGCGGGCCTTCTCTTTTCCGTTCAGAAGGAAGAGCAGCGCGTACGGCAGATCGGTGCGGTTCTCCGATGCCATCGCCTGCAAGGCGGCTTGGCAGACCGCTTCTACCGATTCGGCCGACGCGGTGCGCAAGCCGACCTCACGCAACGTCCACAAACGGCGCTCACCGATGACGCGCCGGGTGGTCTCCACCACGATGGCCAACACGCCGGCGGGTTTTCCGCTCTCGTCGATAACCGGACTATAATCGAGGTTCATCCAGACATCTTCGGCGCCGCCGCTGCGGTAGAGGATCAGGTGCTGGTCGCGGTAGGCGAGCGTCCCGCCCGAGAGGCCGACCTTCATGACGTTGGCATTGAAGTCGGCCACCTCGGGCCAGCCCTCCAGCACCTTCGAGCCGAGAAGGCGCGGATGCCGGCCGCCCGCAAAACCGGAGTAGGCGTCATTGTAGATCATCACGCCCTCTTCACCCCAGAGCATGACGATCGGAACCGGCGATTGCAGCAGGATGTTGACCGCCGTCCGCAGGCTCTGCGGCCACGCCTCTCTCGGTCCAAGGCTCGTCCTGGACCAGTCGAATGCGCGGATGAGCGCGCCCAGTTCACCCCCTCCGATCAACCACTCGTCGGACAGAGGTCGATCCGGTTTATGAGTCATTGGACCAATGACAAAAAGCTCCTTAAAATGCAGGCCCCAGGGGTCTTCATCAGTCGAGAAAGCAAATGAATAACATCTTTATTAGATTAAGGAATCGGGAGACCAAATGCAAGTGTTCAGCCCGCAAACAGGTCGGCAGGAAAACGGTGAGGGTCGAACGGGTGAATTTCGACATTGGAGTCGGCCGGAGAATCGCTCTTTAGGCGATGATCTCCGTCCCAACCCCCTGATCGGTGAAGATCTCCAGCAGGAGCGCATGCGGAACGCGGCCGTCGATGATATGCGCCTTTTGGACCCCCCCTTCGACGGCGGAGAGGGCCGCCTCGACCTTCGGGAGCATCCCTTTGCTGATGGTTCCTTTTTTGATGAGCTTCTGGACCTCTTTTCGGGAGAGGGTCGGAAGGAGCTTGCCTTTGTCGTCTAAAATTCCGGGGACATCGGTCAGGATGAGAAGCTTCTCGGCGGAGAGGGCCGAGGCGACCTTGCCGGCGGCGAGGTCGGCGTTGATATTGTAACTCCGTCCCTCCTCATCGGCGCCGACGGGGGAGATCACCGGGATAAACCGTCCCCCCTCCAACGTCTTGATGATCTGCGGATCGATCGTCTTTACGTCGCCGACCTGCCCCATCTCTTCTTCCCCCTTCATCGGCTTCGCCTGAATCAGCGCGCCGTCTTTTCCGGTCAGGCCGACCCCCTTGCCGCCGTGTTGATTGATGAGAGAGACGATCTCTTTATTGATCGTTCCTCCCAGCACCATCTCGACGATCTCCATCGTCTCGGCATCGGTCACCCGGACCCCTTTGACGAACTTCGGCTCTTTTCCGAGCCGCTTCATCATCCCCGAGATCTGCGGGCCGCCGCCGTGGACGATCACCGGATTCATCCCGACATATTTCATCAACACGACATCTTCGGCGAACCGGATCTTGAGCGCTTTTTCGGTCATCGCCGCCCCGCCGTATTTAATGACAATCGTCTTTCCGAAGAAGGCGCGGATATACGGAAGCGCCTCGACGAGAATTTGGGCTTTATCTTGGAGATTGCTCATCGAGCTTGACCCTTTCCATAAAAACGGCGAGGAGGGAATCGATATCCTCCGCCGAAAAAACCTGATACGACTCCTGGTGCTTGACCACCGTTTCCCGATGGCGCTCCTTCTCCTCTTCGCTCAGATGGCTTAAATCGATCCAGCCGATCCCCTCTTTCCGGGCGACCTCTCCGATGGTTTGGAGCGCCTCGGCGGTGGCGCTTCGGAGGACCAGCCAGATCCAGACGATCTTTTTTCGAACGGAGAAGGCAAGCACAAACTCCCTGAAAGTGCTCTCGAAGGGGGAGAGGAAATAGAGATGGCGGATGCAGCCGCGCAGCGAATCGAGCCGCTCCGGGGCGTTCTCCGCGATGAGGATGACGGGGATATTCTTTTGGGGCCTGGATCGGGGTTGAGAGGTCGCCATCTCCTACCTAGAGAATATACCGGCTGAGATCTTCATCTTTTACGATATCCTGCATCCTCTCCCGGACCATTTTCGCATCGATGACGACCTTCTTTTCGGTCATCTCCGGCGCCTCGAACGAGACCTGGTCGAGCAGCCGCTCCATAATGGTGAAAAGCCGCCGCGCGCCGATGTTTTCGGTCCGCTCGTTGACGCTGACCGCGGTCGCGGCGATCTCTTCGATTCCGTCCCGGGTAAACTCAAGATGAATCCCCTCGGTCCCCATCAGGGCGACATATTGCCGGGTGAGGGCGTTTTGCGGCTCGGTCAAGATCCGGACGAAATCGTCCTTTCCGAGCGAGGTCAATTCGACCCGGATCGGGAACCGCCCCTGCAGCTCGGGGATCAGATCGGACGGCTTGGCGGTATGAAAGGCGCCGGCGGCGATGAAGAGGATATGGTCGGTCTTCACCACCCCGTATTTGGTGTTGACGGTCGACCCTTCGACGATCGGGAGCAGATCGCGCTGGACCCCTTCTCGGGAAACGTCGGGGCCGGCCCCTTTTTCACGGCTGGCCACTTTGTCGATCTCGTCGATAAAAATGATCCCGGCGTTTTCGGCCCGCTGAACCGCATCCCGGGTCACCTCGTCCATGTCGATCAACTTTTGCGACTCCTCCTGGCCGAGGAGCGCGAGGGCCTCCGGCACCTTGACCCGCCGTCTCTTCTTCCGCCCCGGCATCATGTTGCCGAGCATCTCGCGCAGATTCATCTCCAGATCTTCCATGCCGACGTTCGAGATCACCCCGACCGGCGGGAAGTTTTTATCCTTCACCTCCAGCTCCACCGCCCGCTCGTTGAGCTTTCCCTCGCGCAGCTGCTGGCGCAGCTTTTCACGGCTCTGCTCGTACGACTCGGAGTAGACGGGGACCGGTTCCCGCGTCTCGCTGAAGATGCCCGGGGCCTGTGTCGTCGTCGGGGGGGGAAGCAGGAGATCGAGCAGCCGCTCTTCCGCCAGCTTCGCCGCCTTCTCCTTCACCGTCTCGGCATGTTGCGCCTTGACCATGTTGATCGACAGCTCCACCAGATCGCGCACCATCGACTCGACGTCGCGGCCGACATAGCCGACCTCGGTAAACTTCGAGGCCTCGACCTTGACAAAAGGAGCGCCCGCCAGCTTCGCCAATCGGCGCGAGATCTCCGTCTTCCCAACGCCCGTCGGGCCGATCATGATGATGTTTTTCGGGAGGACCTCATCCCGCAATTCCGGCGGGAGGTGCTGGCGGCGCCAGCGGTTGCGCAAGGCGATCGCCACCATCCGCTTCGCCTCGCGCTGGCCGATGATATACCGGTCGAGCTCCTCCACGATCTTCCGCGGAATCAAATGGCCGTATTCCTCATTAAATGTCATTTTCGAGTAAGACTCCTTTTATAACTCTTCAATAATAACTTCTCGATTCGTATAAATGCAAATATCGCCGGCGATCGCCATCGACCGCTCGACAATGCCGCGGGCATCAAGAGGGGAGGCCGCAATCAGCGCCCGTGCCGCCGCCAGGGCGTAGGGGCCGCCCGATCCGATCGACAAAATCCCATCGTCGGGCTCCACCACGTCGCCGGTGCCGGTGATAATCAGCGAGTGCTCCCGGTCGGCCACCGCCAAAAAGGCCTCCAGCCGCCGGAGAATCCGATCGGTCCGCCAATCTTTGGCCAGCTCGACCGCCGCGCGGGTGAGATTGCCGTGGTACTGCTCCAGCTTTCCCTCGAACCGCTCCACCAACGTGAAGGCGTCGGCCGTCGCACCCGCGAAACCGGCGAGGATCGAATTATTATAGATCCGCCGGATCTTCTTGGCATTGTGCTTCATCACCGTCTGGCCGAACGTCACCTGGCCGTCTCCGCCCATCGCCACCCGTCCGTCCTTGCGGACGGAGAGAATCGTGGTCGATCGGACCTTGTTTTCTTCACCTGTCACGCTTTACTCCTTACTCCCAATACCATTCCCGTCTCCCCTCGGATGAGCCCGATCATACACCTGCATCAGATGGTCGACCTGAAGGTGCGTATACCGCTGTGTCGTCGAGAGGCTCGCGTGCCCCAGCATCTCCTGGACCGACCGCAGATCGGCCCCTCCTTCGAGCAGATGGGTTGCAAACGTATGCCGCAGGCCATGGGGAACCATGTTCGGTTGATCGATCCGGCGGACATACTTTTTGACGATCCGATCGACGCTTCGCACCGTCAGCCGCCCTCCCCGCGTATTGTTGAAAAGCGCCTCCGCCGAAAAAGGCCTTGCGGTTAAATAGGCGCGGAGCGCGTCGATCGCTTTCTGCCCGATCGGAACGATCCGCTCCTTCCGTCCCTTGCCGAAGACCTTCACCATCCCCGAATCGAAATCGATATCGTCGGGATTCAATCCGACCAGCTCCGAGATCCGGATTCCGGTCGAATAAAAGGTCTCCAGGATCGCCCGATCCCGCTGGACGGTCCATCCCTCTCCGGAGGGGGTGGTCATCAAGGCCTGCGCCTGATCGACAGTGAGAAACTTCGGCAGCCGTTTCTCCAGCTTGGGGCGAAGGACCCGCTTCGCGGGGTTCAACGAAAGCCGCCCCTCACGGACCAGATATTGAAAAAAGGAGCGAAGGACGGCGAGCTTCCGGGCGATCGTCGGCTTCTTCGCCCCCCGCTTCTGGAGCGCGGCCAGATAGCCGCGGATCATCAGATGGTCGATCGACTCAAGAGAAGGCGCTTTCGACTCCTTCTCCGGCGCGCCAACAAGAAACGCCTTAAATGCCGCCAAATCGGAGAGATAATTCCGATAGGTGTGGGGAGAGACGTTTTCCTCTATCTGGAGATATCGGGCAAAATCGTCGATTGCGCGATCCATTGAGAGAGCTCTCCAAGGGCTCGTTCGACCACCTTCTGGTGGCGAAGCTGTTTGTTCATCTTTTTATGTGGGGGCCCGTCCGGTGCAGCGGCTCCTCCGATGCCCCCACGCCCCTCGCTCGCGCTGGCGGAGCCGGTCGCCCGCTTTCCCTTCCCGAAGTCGTTCTCTTTTTCATCGAGCGGCGGGAAGAGACCGAAATTGGTATTGATCGGCTGGAAGAAGGCCGGGTGGCTCTGCGTGATGTATTGGATGAGGGCTCCGTGCGCCGTCGTCTTCGGCGGAATGACGGTCTTCTCACCGTGAAGCAGTCGCGCCGCGTTGATTCCGGCCAGCCCCCCCATCGCCGCCGATTCGACATACCCTTCCACCCCGACCACCTGGCCCGCCATGAAGAGCCCCGGCCGCGTTCGGATCTGGAGGGTCTCGGAAAGAAGGCGAGGGGAGTTGATGAAGGTATTCCGATGGAGGCTTCCGAGCCTTAAGAACTCCGCCTGCGCCAGCCCCGGGATCATCCGGAAGATCCGCTTCTGCTCCGGCCACTTCAGCTTGGTCTGGAAGCCGACCATGTTATAGCAGCTTCCGAACTGGTTCTCCGCTCGCAGCTGAACGACGGCGAACGGCTCCTTCCCGGTCTTGGGATTCACCAGGCCGACCGGCTTCATCGGACCGAAGACCGGGGTCAGCCGTCCCCGCTCCGCCAAGACCTCAATTGGAAGACATCCCTCAAAATAAGGGACCTTCTCAAACTCTTTCGCCTCTACTTTTTCGCCCGACATCAATGCATCATAAAAGGCATTATATTGCGCCTCATCCATCGGACAGTTGAGGTAGTCGTCTCCCCCCTTGTCGTAGCGGGAGGCGCGAAAGGTAATCTCGTCGTTGATGCTCTCCGCGTCGATGATCGGAGAGATGGCATCAAAGAAGTAGAGGTAGTCGGACCGGGTCAGATTTCGAAGCGACTCTCCCAATGCGTCGGAGGTCAGCGGGCCGGTCGCCATGATGACGACCCCATCGGTCGGGATCTCCTTCACCTCTTCGTGCAAAAGGGTAATTTTAGGGTGATTCCGGATCGCCTCCATGATCTGCTGCGAGAAGATCTCCCGATCGACCGCCAGCGCCGCCCCGGCGGGAACACGCGCCGCCTCGCCGGCCCGGATAATCAACGACCCAAGCCGTCGCATCTCTTCTTTCAAAAGCCCGGGGGCGCTGTTCGGATCGAGCGAGCCGAGCGAGTTGCTGCAGACCAGCTCTGCAAGATTTCCGGTTTTATGCGCCGGGGTCGGACGGACCGGCCGCATCTCGTAGAGGACGACGGAAACCCCTCGCTGCGCCGCCTGCCAAGCCGCTTCGGAACCGGCCAGGCCTCCGCCGATGACGATTAGTTTTTTTTCAGACATGATTGACCCTGTAATGCCTTCCTTAAATCGTAGGGGCACGACATGTCGTGCCCCTACATGAATTCGAAATGATGATCTGTATTGAATTTATTATTCTAAGGGAAGGAGCGCGATAAAATCAACCGGCATCTTCGAAGCCGCACCCCTCGTTTCGGCAGACCACCTTCATCCCGCCCCCCTGTTCGCGACGCTCGATGAGGAAGGGGGCTTTACATTCCGGACAGGCCCGGGGAACAGGACGCTCCCAGAGGGCAAAAGTACATTTGGGATAGCGATTGCAGGCGAAAAAGTTCTTTCCCCGCCGGGTTCGCTTTTCGATGAGGGCCCCGCCGCACCCCTCTTCGGGGCAGGCGACGCCGGTGCTGATCGGCTTGGTATTCTCACACTCGGGATAACCGGAGCAGGCCATGAATCGGCCGAAGCGGCCGTTTTTGATCACCATCGGCTTGCCGCATTTTTCACAGACCTCGTTGGTGGCGGTCTCTTTCTCCACCACCTCGATTCCATTGGCCGTCTCGGCAAACTCCTTGGTGTTCTTGCAGTCGGGATAGCCGGAGCAGGCGATGAATCGGCCGAAGCGGCCCCATTTAATCACCATCGGCTTGCCGCACTTTTCACAGGTGAGGTCGGTCGGCGTCTCTTCCCGCTTCACATCCCGCATTTCGACCTGCGCCCGATTAAACTCTTTGCTGAACGGCTCGTAGAACCCGCGGACCGTCGCGACCCACTCTTTTTCTCCGTCTTCGATTCCATCGAGCTCATTTTCCATCTGGGCGGTGAACTCGACATTCACCACATCGGGAAAATGCTGGATCAGAAGCTCATTGACGACCTTCCCCAACTCGGTCGGATAGAAGCGGGCCTCCCGCTTCTCGACATATTTTCGATCCTGAATGGTCGAGATGATCGCAGCATAGGTGCTGGGTCGCCCAATCCCTTTCTCTTCCAGATCGTGGATCAGCAGGGCCTCGTTGTAACGGGGGGGAGGCTGCGTAAAGTGCTGTTTCGGATCGAGCGATTGGAGGGTCAGGCGCTGCCCGACAGTCAGCTCCGGCAGGATCACCGCTTCTTCGGAGGTATCTTCCGTCTCTTCCCCCTCCTTTTTCTCCTGCGGAATCCCTTCTTCTTTCCCTTCCATATAGACGATGGAGAAGCCGGCGAATTTAATGATCGCTCCGGAGGCCCGCAGCAGGAAATCCCCCGCAGTGATGTCGATCCGGGTCACGTCGAAGACAGCCGGGGTCATCTGGCTGGCTACAAACCGGTTCCAGATCAATTTATAGAGGAGGTATTGGTCCCTCGTCAGATCGGCTTTGAGCTGTTCGGGATCACGCGCAAGCGAGGTCGGACGGATCGCCTCATGCCCCTCCTGCGCCCCCTTCTTGCTTTTATAAACCGGGGCCGCCTCCGGAACATACTCGTTTCCATATTTTCCACGAATCCACGCCGCCGTCTCCTGCTGAAAGTCGGGCGAGACACGGACCGAGTCGGTCCGCATATAGGTGATCAAACCGACCGCCCCTTCCGCCTGGGTCTCGACCCCTTCATAGAGTTGTTGCGCCAGCATCATCGTCTTTTTCGGGGTGAAATGAAGCTTGCGCACCGCCTCCTGCTGCAACCGGCTGGTGGTAAAGGGAGGGGTCGGGTTTCGCTTCCGCTCCTTTTTCTCGATCTTGGAGACGACAAAGGGAAGGGGACGGAGCGCTTCGAGGACCGCCTGCGCATCGGCCTCATTTCCCATCTCAATCGCCTCCCCTCCGCGCTGGATCAACCGGGCGACGAACGGAGGGGGATTCGGTCCCAGCAGCTTCGCCGTGATGCTCCAATATTCTACCGGAACGAAGGCGAGGACCTCCGCCTCCCGCTCGCAGATCAGACGGACCGCCACCGACTGGACCCGGCCTGCGGAGAGACCGCGGCGGACCTTTTCCCAGAGGAGCGGACTGATCCGATAACCGACGATCCGGTCCAAGACCCGGCGCGCCTGCTGGGCATTGACCCGCTTCATGTCGATGTTGCCGGGCGACTGCATCGCCCGCTGGATCGCCTTTTCGGTAATTTCGTTGAAAAGGACCCGGTAGACATCGCCGTTGCGCGATTTCAGTTCTTGGGCGATATGCCAGGCGATCGCCTCCCCTTCCCGGTCGGGGTCGGGGGCCAGATAGATCTTATCGGCTTCCTTCGCCGCCTTTTTGATTTCGGAGAGGACCTTCGCTTTTCCCTTGATGACGGTGTACTCCGGCTCAAAGTCATGATCGATATCGATGCCGAACTTCGACTTGGGGAGGTCTTTTACATGCCCGACCGAGGCCATCACGGAAAACTGCTTTCCCAAATATTTCGAGATCGTCTTCGCCTTCGAAGGGGACTCCACAATCACGAGCGACTTCGTCCGTGTGGCCGTCTTTTTCCCCCGGGCACCGGCGGTCGTCCCTTTCCCTGGGCCACTCTTCCCCGATTCCTTTTTCTTTTTAACTGCTTTGGCCAATAACGCCTCCGTTTTCCTCTTTTGTTCTTCTATATTCTAACATAAAACTTTCCGGTGAGTTGGCGGGCGATTCCCCTCAGCTCCAACGCCAGGAGTAAACCGGAGACGGCAGCGGTCGACAGCGCGCTTTCATGGATCAGCTGATCGATGTGCTTCGGCTCGAAACCCAAGAGATCATAAAGCTTTTTTTCCTCACCCTCCAGCACAGGGGCAAAGGCCGATTCTCTTGGAACCTTCCTTACCTGAGGGAGAATCTCTTCCAAGAGATCTTCCACCCGTTCCACCAGTTTAGCCCCCGATCGGATCAGATGGTGGGTCCCTGCCGTGGTCTCGGAGAGGATCGATCCCGGAACAGCGAAGACCTCTCTTCCCTGATCGAGGGCACACCGGGCGGTGATCAGCGATCCGCTCTCCAGGGTCGCTTCGACGACAAGACAGCCGAGCGACAACCCGCTGATCACCCGGTTTCGCTGAGGGAAGTGGTGCGCCTCCGGCAAGGCCCCCAGCGGGAATTCGGAAAGGATGAGTCCCTGCTCCGATATTTCCTTATAGAGGCGACGGTGCTCGGGGGGATAGATCCGATCGATTCCCGTGCCGAGGACCGCGATCGTTCTCGCCCCCGCCGCCAGCGCCGCGTGATGGGCCAACGCGTCGATCCCTCTCGCAAAACCGCTGACGATCGTCACCCCCTGCTCCGCCAACTCCCGGCTGAGCCGTTCAGCCACGGTCTTCCCATAGTGACTCGCCCGCCGGCTCCCGACCACCGCCACCGGATAGGGATTGGCGGTTTGAGGGTCTCCTTTCACATAGAGAAACGGGGGAGGATCATAGATCGCCGCAAGCAGCGGCGGATAATCGGGATCTTGAAGGGAGAGGAGCGTCACCCCCAACGCATCGAGCTTCTCAATCTCACGGTCCACCTGATCGAACGCGGCAAAGCTGCAGATCGCCTTTGCAAGGTCGAGGGAAACCCCGGCCACCGTCTGAAGCGCCTCTTCACCTGCGGCGAAGACTGCGTCGGGCGTCTTGAATCTGTCGAGCAGCCGCCGATAGAGGACGTTCCCAACACCGGTCACCCGCTTCAAGGCCAACCAAGATCGATAGCGTTCCATCCCCCCTCGCCGGAAATGGGGGTTCATTATACAGAAGATCGGGGGACTGTCAAGCCGAAGGGGGATCATGGAGGAGACGGCCTTCATGAAAGGCGATCAAAGTCAACGACTCAGGAGCATAGGAAGCAAGCGTCTTTAGGAAGGAAAACGGCGCCCCTCCCAGGACCTGGAAACTTTTACGGCGCCGTCGTGAGCGACCGAACAACATCGGATGGAAGGGGGTTTCCGGCCAAATCGGTGATCCCGGTGGTCAGGATCACCTCATACGTCTTTCCGGGATCGTAAGGAAAGGAAGGGACGAAAAAGAGAGAGGATGATTCCGTTCGACGGGTGCCGGAGATTTCCGGTTTATCGAACTCCGACTCGACTCTCCTCACGACAAACGTTGCGGCGGTCACCGTAGAAGAGAGGATCGGCTCGCTGAAATCGACGCGAATCTGAAACGGCTGCCCGGAGAGATCGGTCGCCGGAACGTCGCGAGCGCCGTCGGGGGGATCTCCCCCCGTCACCGAAGGGGGTGTAGTATCAGGGGCCGCCTCGGTGGTAAAGGTCCAGACAAAGTCACTCCCCATCGGCGTCCCGGAGGTGGATCGAATCCCCGCCCCGAGCACCGCCGTATAGGAGGTATTGTATGCCAGCGGTCCTCCGGTGAAGACCAACATCGCCCGTTGCCGGCCGGCGTCATATTCTATTCTCCTCGGCAGACAGCAGACCCCGTTCGTCTCCCGGACTTCAAATTGACCCAGAAGGCTCGAAGGATCGATCGGCCGCATAAATTGAGCGGAGAGACTCGAAATATTCACCGAGACGTCGACGGTTCCATCGGCCGGCGCCGTCGAAGCGACCCGCGGCGCCGGATCGGGCGGGGCCGCCGTTTGAAAGGTCCAGGTTACTTCGGCCGGGAGCGGGTTTTCGTCGGCATCCTCGACCCCCGTCGTGACGGTCACCCGGTAAAGGGTGTTGTCCGAAAGAGGAACGCTCGGGGTAAAGGTCGCAATCGCATTGGCATAGGAAATCAACCCGGGAACGGTGACCCCCTGTTGGGTGAACGGGTCGACACGGACAACCTGAAAGCTGCTCTGAGTGATGCTGCTCTGATTCATCTCGCGAGAAAAAACCGCCTGAATAACGGGGGGGGGATTGGTCGAGACCCCCTGCCCGGCGGGAGACATCCCGGTCACCCGCGGAGGATCGATTGTGGTGAATGTCCAGCTGACCTGCGCGAGCCGGTTCCCGGCGAGATCTTCAATTCCCTGCGTGAGAAGAACGGTATAAGTGGTGTCATACTCCAGCCTCGGCCCGGAGGGGTTGAAGATCGCCAGGAGGGAGCGGGCATCGTAGTTGATTTGGCCTGGGAGGCTCCCTTGATTGCTGCTGACGATAAAGTTTCCGTTCAATGTTTCAGGTTTGATCGGTTCACTGAAAGTGACCGTAATCAAGCTTCTGACCGGCACGCCGTCTCCTCCCGGTTGCTGTTCGGTCAACACGGGAAGAGTAATATCAGGGGCCCGGCCGGTGGTGAAAAACCAGCTGACATCCGAAGAGGCGGCATTGCCGCTCAAATCTCTGACCCCTCTCCCTACAAAGACCTGATACCTCGTGTCGAACGCCAGATCGGCCTCCGGATCAAGGGTCGCCGTGTTCGATCCGACATTATACGAAAGGCGGACCGGAATCTCCTCTCCGGAGGGTCCCGTCAAAATAAAATGAGACTGGAGCGACGCCGGATCGATATCCTCATCGAAAGTCGCCGAGATGTTGCTGTTGACCGAAACGTTCTGGGCGTTCTCGCCGGGGGTTTTCGTAACAATGCTGGGAGGGGTCCGGTCGGAGCCGGAGGCGGTCGTAAAAGACCAGGTAAAGTCGCTCTCCAATGGATTTCCAGCCAGATCGGTCACACCTCTTGTCACAGTGACCGTGATCACGGTCGAGGAAGAAAGCGGTCGTGAAGGGGTTAATATCGCCGTTCGATTCGGCTCGTCATAACGATAGGTCCCCGTGACCCCTCCATTCACGAAAAAAGTCCCTTCATGAATGCTGGCGGAATCGATCGACTCCGAGAAGACGATCCGAATCGAAGAGGTGGAGGATACCCCGGTCGCTTGGTCCCTTGGAACGGTCGCCTCGATCGAAGGAGGGGTTGTATCGAGACCACCCTCCGTTTCAAAGGCCCAGGTGAAGTTGGATGGAAGGGGAATGCCGTCGAGGTCTTTGATCCCGGTGGTAAGGATCGCGTTGTACCGCCTTCCTCTCTCGAAGGGGGAGGAAGGGGTAAAAATTGCTGTTTTATCGCGATAGTCGACTGTTCCGGTCATATCGATCACGATGAAGGTCTTGTCATTCACCGTAACCGGATCGATCGATGAAGAAAACTTGGCGGTGATATGAGAATCAACCCCGACATTCGTCGCCTGGTTCGGAGGAGTCGTTTCTGAAACGGTCGGAGCCCCAATCTCCCCCCCTCCTCCGCTGCCGCACGCGGCAAGGAGCAGGAGAACGAACAACAGCAGTGGCTGGAATTGCATCTTTTGAATCAATAGGAAGGCCCCCAATAACCCGAGGCCGTTTCGGCGCTTCGGTGGGAGACAAAAATTGCAATAAGAGGACCGTCTCTTTATTCGCCTGATTTAGCAGGATTTAAAAAAGAGATTCGAAGAACGATGAGGAAAGTGTGCAAACAGGATCCCGAAATATGCAGGCAAGTATCGAAACCGGCAGGGTAAATCCTTATGACGAGGAGATAAAAAGGGTGGGAACGCGAAGGCATCCCACCCTTTTGGTTATGAGTCACGTAGGAATCAGAGGGTCACAATATCATACTGTTCGATATGGAGATTGGAGTCGGCCTTGATGATGATTTTCTTATGATACTCCCGCTCCAACTCCTCCACTCCATGCCGCTCTTCATCGTAGAGCAGATTGGCGACGGTCGGGTGCACCCCGATGATGATCTTTTTGTCCCGGGGGGAGGAGCCGATCCGGCGGATCTCACGGAAGATCTCGTAACAGATGGTGGTGGGAGACTTGGTATAGCCTCTCCCCTCGCAATACGGGCAGGGCTCGCAAAGGATCCGCAAGATGTCCTCGCGGGTCCGCTCACGGGACATTTGCACCAGGCCGAGCTCGGAGATCTTCAAGAGATGGGTTCGGGCCTTGTCGGTGCTGACCGCGTCGTGGAGGGC
This sequence comes from Candidatus Manganitrophus noduliformans, assembly GCF_012184425.1. Taxonomy (NCBI): domain Bacteria; kingdom Pseudomonadati; phylum Nitrospirota; class Nitrospiria; order Candidatus Troglogloeales; family Candidatus Manganitrophaceae; genus Candidatus Manganitrophus; species Candidatus Manganitrophus noduliformans. Next base: position 1,366,398 of record NZ_VTOW01000001.1, on the reverse strand, counting down.
ATTGAAGACCTTCTCGCGGTTCTTCTCCTTTTCCATATCGATGAAATCGATAATGATGATCCCGCCGATGTTCCGAAGACGCAGCTGGTAGGCGATCTCCTTCACCGCCTCCAGGTTGGTCTTCAAAATCGTCTCTTCCAGGTCGCGTTTCCCGACGAATCGGCCGGTGTTGACGTCGATCACCGTCAGCGCTTCAGCATGATCGATGACGATGTATCCTCCCGATTTCAGCCAGACCCGCCGGTTCTTCGCCTTGGAGATTTCCATCTCAAGACCGTAGGCGTCGTAAACCGGCTCATCCTTATCCCAGAGCTCCACACGGGGGAGAAAACTCGGAAGATAGGTGCCGACGAACTCTTTGATCCGTTCATATTCGGGCTTGGAATCGATGGTCAGCTTGTCGACATCTTTTGTAAAGAGGTCTCGAACCGTTCTGAAGACCAGGTCCAGGTCGGTATGAAGCAACGCCGGCGCCGGCAATTTATCCCGCTTCTTGAGAATGTTCTGCCAAACCACCTCCAGGAATTCGATATCCTGTTTGAACTCCTCTTCGGTGATGCCGTCGCTCACGGTTCGAACGATGTATCCGGCCCCCGGTTTTCTCAGCCGGAGAATCATGTCTTTCAGACGATGGCGCTCGTCCTCTCGGCCGATCCGGCGGGAAACCCCGACATGGTTGACCGTCGGCATGTAGACGAGGTAGCGTCCGGGAAGGGAAATGTAGGTGGTCACCCGCGGACCCTTCGTCCCGATCGGTTCCTTGGAGACCTGGACCACCACCTCCTGCCCCTCCTGGAGGAGATCTTCAATCGTCTGGGAAGAGCCCTTCTTCGGCCGCGTCATGACCGGGACCTGCGTCGCTTCGGATGTCTCTTCGAACTCCAGCGGCTCTTCTTCGACCTCCTCGGCCTCTTCCATCATATGGCCGTAATCGTCCATGTTGGTCATGACATCGGCGACGTAGAGGAAGGCGGCTTTCTCAGTGGCGATATCGACAAAGGCGGCCTGCATTCCCGGCAGGACCTTGACGACCTTCCCCTTGTAAACGTTGCCGACGATGCCGCGGTCTTTTTTCCGGTCGAAATAGAGCTCGGTGACAATTTTATTTTCGAGAAGGGCGACCCGCGTCTCTTCGCGGGTGGAATTGATCACAATCTCAATTGACATAAGAATCCTCAATGCGTAGGGGGTCTGCTCGTGCATCGTCCCAACCGGGAACGAAACGCCGAGTTTCCCCATGAATCAGTAAAATAACATAAATCGTCTCAGTTTAACATTGAAAAGAAGCCCAAGCAAACCCATGGTGGTGACCATGGAGGTTCCCCCGTAACTGACCAGCGGGAGCGGAACCCCGACCACCGGCATGACCCCCAACGTCATCCCGACGTTTACCAGGAAATAAAACGAAATCAGACCGATGATCCCGACCGCCAGGAGCGACCCGAGCACATCTTTGGCCTTGTAAGCGATCTCAACCCCCCAAAGGAGCAAAAAGAAGAAGAGCATGAAAAAAACGAAAATTCCAACGAAGCCCCACTCCTCGGAAAAAACCGAGAAGATGAAGTCGGTGTGGCTCTCCGGAAGAAACTTCAATTGACTCTGGGTCCCGCCGAAGAGCCCCTTTCCAAAAAGTCCCCCCGACCCGATCGCAATCTTCGACTGGATGATATGATAGCCGGTTCCGGTCGGATCGTTGGTCGGATCGACGAACGTCAGAAGGCGTTCCCGCTGATAACCCCTTAGACGATTCCAGAAAAACTGCCATAAGAAAGGGAACATCATCAGAGACATGAGGGAGAAATAGATCAGGAACTTGGAGCGCAACCCGATCACTAAGACCATGCTGAAGAAAACCGACGAAATCGCCAGGGAGGTCCCAAGATCGGGCTGTTTCAGGATGAGGAGCACCGGCAAAAGGACCAATCCCCCCGGAACCAGCAGCTGGCGGAGGTTCAGCCCTTTTTTTGGAAAGTAGTCCGAGAAATATTTCGCCGAGACCAGTAAGAGGCTGATTTTCGCCAGCTCCGATGGCTGCATGTTAAAAAAACCGAACGAGAGCCACCGCTGCGCTCCCAGCGCGGTCCGGCCGATAAAGAGAACCAAGACCAAAAGGAGCAAGGTCACCGCATAAATCGGGTAAGCGAATCGGGCGATTTCATGGTAGTCGATCCAGGCCATCACCAGGAAGACGACCCACCCGAGAATGATCCAGTAAATCTGCTTCATGTAGAGCGGCGAGCGAGCCTCGGAGGCGGACGTGACGCTGTATATCGAGACGACGCCGATCCCCAAAATAAGAATCACAACGACAAAGAGAAGCCAGTCGTAGCCGGCAATGCTTCTTCGATCAATCATTTTACAACCCTTACCGATCGGCTCACTTAACCCTCGCTTGGAACGGCACTCGGAGGGGGCGCCGGGCTTTTAACGGTGATCGGCTCCAACGGAGGGGCAATACCGAGATAGGCCTCGATCAACTTTTTGGAGATCGGCGCCGCTGTCGAACCGCCGTGGCCGCCATTCTCGACCAATACAACGACGGAAATCTTCGGATTCTCCACCGGCGCGAACGCAACGAACCAGGCGTGATCGTTGAACTTATCGGGTAGTTTTCCGTGCGCCCCCCCCTTCATTCCGATCACCTGCGCCGTTCCGGTCTTCCCGCCGATCGATACAAACTGAGACTTCGACCCGTTGGCCGTCCCTTGCGGGTCGGAGACGACGCCGGCCAAAGAGGCATGCAGGACCCGGAACGTCTCCGGCGAGATGGGGATTCGTTTTCCTTCCGCGGTCGGGATCTCCTCAATCGATCCGGTCTCTTGATTTCGTATTTTCTTAAGAAGCTGGGGGGGATGAGAAACCCCCTTGTTCGCCACCACATTGGTCATCATCGCGAGTTGGAGCGGCGTCGTCGACACATAGCCCTGTCCGATTGAAACGGAGAGGGTCTCTCCCGGATACCACGGCTCCTTGCGGGCCTGCCGTTTCCACTCGGTGCTTGGAATCAATCCCCCCTTTTCTGAGGCAAGCTCAATCCCGGTGGGGCGCCCCAGACCGAAGAGATGAGAGAACTTGGCAATGTTATCGACGCCGAGGCGATTTCCCATTTCATAGAAATAGACGTCGCACGATTCGACCATCGCTTTGTGAAGATCGACCGTCCCGTGCCCTCCCCTTTTCCAATCTCTGAAGTTTCGATTCCCAAAATGGAGAAATCCGCGGCATTCAACCCGGCTCGCGGGAGAGGCCTCTTTCGTTTCAAGGAGAGCGGCGCCCATCACGATCTTAAAGGTCGATCCGGGCGGATATTGTCCTTGAATCACCCGGTTCGTCAAAGGACGCCCCTCATCCTTCAGAATGGCTTCCCATGCCTCGGACGAAGCCCCCTGAGAGAGGAGATTGGGATTAAACGCCGGATGGCTGACCATGGCGAGGACCTCGCCGTTCTTCGGATCCATCGCCACGATCGCTCCGTTTCGACCGCCCAACGCCTCTTCCGCCACCTTTTGGACATTGAGATCCAACGTCAGAAAAACATCGTTCCCCCGCTGCGGCTCATTCACCTCCAGAACGCGAATCTCATGGCCGAGGGCGTCGACCTCGATCCGTTTCTGGCCGGGGATTCCGCGGATGACCGCGTCAAAAGTCTGTTCGATGCCGTACTGGCCGATGATCCCCCCCCGTTTAAGGTCCTGATAACTTCCCGATTCAAGCTGCGCCTGCGTGATTTCGCCGACGTAGCCGAGGAGGTGGGCGGCCAGGTTTCCATGGATGGCATTTCGCTTGAATTCGGCTTCAATCTTCACGCCGGGCAGATCAAGTCCATGGCCCTCGATCATGGCCACCTCTTTCATAGTCAGGTCGTCTTTAATTTTAATCGGAAAGAAAGGGTCCTCCTTTTTAAAAGTGACCCTTCGCACGATTTCTTCCTGAGGCATCGCAATGAGGTCGGCCAGACGCGAGAGAGCCGCCGTCTGATCCGGCATGTCGCCGAGAACGACGTAGAGGTTGAAGCTGGGGACATTATTCACCAGGAGGGCGCCGTTCCGGTCGTAGATCAGGCCGCGGGGAGGGGGGGTCTCTACCACCCGAATCCGATTGTTTTCAGAGAGCTCGTAGTAGAACTTCCCCTTGACAACCTGCAAATACCACGCTCGAAGCAGAAGGCCGCAGAGCGCCAGGACGATCAGGCCGAATAGCCAATAGATCCTACTCTGTAGATCTCGTGTTTCCTCCTGCGGAAAATAGGACTCCCGCATGATCGAATGATCCTTTCTCACCGCTTCTCTTCGAGAAGAGGAATAGAAGCCCGACTGCAAAAAGGGAATTATAGAGGGCTCTTCCAACCATATCGGGTTGAGCCAGCAGGAAGAGGCCCCCCTCTCTCATTCCTTCCACCAAAAGGGTTCCGAGGAAGTCGTGCAAAAGCGAAATAAAAAAGAAGATCAGCACATTCCAAAGCAGGGAGAGATTCAAAAAAGATCTTCCCAATATTCCAATCGCAAGACCGGTCGTTGTTTTCAGGATAAAATTCACGCCGAGGAGGCCGATGGAAAAAAGATCGACCAGCCCTCCCAGGGCGACTCCCCAAAGCAGACCATGAATTTCTCCTCTGGCCCAACTAAAACAATAAACCAAGATCAAAGCGAGATCGGGCTTGACCCCCGCGATCTGAATCTTCTCCAAAAGAAGGGTCTGAACCGGAATCAGGAGAAGAAAGATCGTGATTCGGAAAAACCACTTCATCCATCTCTCTCGTCGGTTGAAGTGATGATCAGAACTTCTTCAAGGTTCGAGAAATTAATTTGAGGAGTCACCTTCACCTGAAGAAAGAGCTCATGCTCCCGCTTTTCCACTTTCTCAATCTCCCCGATCTTGAGCCCCTTCGCGAAACTTCCTTCGAGCCCCGAGGTGACGAGAACATCTCCGACCACCACCTCCGAGAAATGGGGAAGGTACTTCAGTCGAACGGCCCCCTCCTCGATTCCCTGAACGATTCCTTCATCCCGGGTCCGCTGCACGATCGCTGCGACGGCGCTGTTCCGGTCAGTCATGAGGAGGACCTGCGCATGGCGCGGTCCGGTCTTGATCACCTTCCCGACGACCCCTTCCGGGGTGATGACCCCCATATCGACCTTGACTCCCTCCGCCTCCCCCTTGTTGACGATGACAGTCTGATACCAATGGCTCGGCTCACGACCGATGACAGAGGCTACGATCAGGTTGAAGGGAGCGCTTTGTTTGTAATCGAGGATTGCCTGAAGCCGCTCGGCGAGGGCTCCCTCCTCTTCTAATAGATTGTTCTCCCCCCGGAGCCGTCCGATCTCCTCGCGAAGCTGTTGGTTCTCCCGCTGGACGTGAATCAGGTTGATATAGCCGTACCAGACCCCGCTGATCCCCTCGAGCACGGCATGGGTTCCCTGCTGGACGTAGTAGACCGCCCCTCCGATCGGGACTTCCACCCATCGCAACGGCCTTTTTTGAAGCTCGGGGGAGATAAAGACGATCGTCAGACCGAGGATAAAAGAGAGAATGAGGAAACGTTTATAGATATTTCGGCGGCGAAGCATCCGCTGACCTAGCTGTGCGATTGAAAACCTCCTAAAAAACGCGCTTTTCTGGATAAAAACGCCCCGCTTCTAAATTATTGCGAGGCGATTGAAATCCGTCGGAGGAGACTCAGCTGATCGAGCGCCTTTCCCGTTCCGAGCGCCACGGTATTGAGCGGATTGTCGACGGTGATGATCGGGAGGTTTGTTTCTTCGCGAAGGCGGATATCCATCCCCCGCAAAAGCGATCCTCCCCCGGTCAAAACGATCCCGCGATCGATAATATCCCCCGCCAACTCCGGGGGGGTGTTCTCCAAGGCGACCTTGATCGCATTGACGATGGCGGAGATCGGCTCGGCAAGTGCCTCCCGGATCTCCCCGTCGTCGATCACCAGCGTCTTCGGAATTCCGGAGATCAAATCCCGCCCTTTGATCATATAGGTCTTCTTCTCTTCCAGCGGATAGGCGGAGCCGATCTCAAATTTGATCTGCTCGGCCATGTGATCTCCGATGAGAAGATTATACTTTCGCTTGATGTAGTTGACGATGGCGTCGTCCATCTTGTCCCCCGCCACCTTCACCGATTCCGAGTAAACGATGCCGGCCAAAGAGATGACGGCGATGTCGGTCGTCCCGCCGCCGATGTCAACGACCATATTTCCGGACGGCTCCGCGATCGGAAGCCCCGCGCCGATGGCGGCGGCGATCGGCTGCTCGATCAGATAAACCTCGCGCGCCCCCGCCAGCTCCGCGGAGTCCCGCACCGCCCGCTGCTCCACCTGCGTGACCCGCGAAGGAACCCCGATGATCACCCGGGGGCGGACGAAAGTGTTCCGATTGTGAGCCTTCTTGATGAAGTGATTCAGCATCTTCTCGGCGATTTCGAAATCGGCGATCACGCCGTCTTTCATCGGCCGGATGGCGACGATGTTTCCGGGGGTGCGCCCCAACATCTTTTTCGCCTCCGCCCCGATCGCGACGACCTTTCCCGATTTTCGCTCGATCGCCACCACCGACGGCTCGTTGATGACGATCCCCTTCCCCCTCACATAGACCAGCGTGTTGGCCGTCCCCAGATCGATGGCCAAGTCGTTTGAAAACCACCCCAAGATGCTGCTTGTCAGTCCCATCATCCCCTCATTATTTTTCTAAAGATTCGAATACAGCGTGATCGAGCACCTGCGTCTTCGCCAATTCGTCCCCAACCCGCAACCCTTTCGGATTGCCGATCATCAACAACGCTTCAAAACCGATGACCATCAATGAGAACAGCCAACCGATGTATGGAAGGTAAAAAAGTAAATAGGCAGTCGCCAGCGGGAAATTGCGGATAATCGATTCCTTGAAGGAAGCTTTTTTTCGCGTTGCAGGGGTAATGATCTGAAGACCGATCAGCTGTTTCCCGAGGCTTCTCCCTTCGCCAAAACCGTCTGCGATCAAAAGGTAGGAGAGGCCTGCCAGAAAGCTGATTCGAAACGGTATTTCATAAATCGCGGCGACAACCAGTAAATCGAGGAATTTAGCGATAAACCGATGGAGGACACTCGCTTTAGGATAGACCCAAGAACCTGCTACCTCCTCACCCAGCTCCGTCAACACAAGGACCTTTCGTCCGATCATAAAATAGATGCCATTATACATCAAAAAATAAAAAATGTTGAAGAAAAATGTCGCCGCCGCGCGGCCGGCGGGGTTGCTTTTTCCATCGACTGATGTTATCCTAACTTCCGCAAAAAGGAGGATCATTTGCTAAAGGTCATTCGTAAAGGGGCCATCGAAAATCCCTGGTTCTTCCGGCTCGTCATGATCGGACTCGCCGTCGTGTTCACCGCCACCATGGGATGGTGGGGCTTCGAGCAGACCGAAGACAACGCCATCGCCAAAGTCGACCGCGCTTCCGTTTCCATTGAAGAGTATCAGCGCGCCTACAAAAACGCGTCCGACTTCTACCGGGAGGTCTTTCAGGATAAATTCGACGATAAAGACCTCCGAAAACGGGTGATCGATGAGCTTGTCGACCGAAAACTTTGGCTGCAGGAGGCGCGTCGGATGAAGCTCGTGGTGAGCGATGAGGAACTCAAGCGATCGATCACCGAGCTTCCCGGCTTCCAGAAAGAGGGCAAATTCGATCCGGCGGTTTACCGTCTCGTTCTCGCCAGAGAACATTATACCCCCGAAGGCTTCGAACGGCAACATCGGGAGGAATTATTGATTGAAAAAGTGAAAACGATCGTGAAGGAATCGGTCGCGCTGACCCCTTCCGAGGAAGAAGACGCAAAAAAGAGCAACCCCGCCAACCCCGACCCGGACCGGGCCGCCTCCGACCTGCTCTTTCAGAAAAAGCAAAGAGCGTTGAGCGCCTATACCCTCGCCCTTCGCGAGAAGGCGGCGATCAATGTAAAGGAAGAACTCCTTTAAAATCCTTCGCATGACCCATCTCGTCCCTCCTTATCCCCAGAAAAGAACAGAATAGCCCGCTCTCTCCGAATAAGAAGGCTAGAGATGCAGACGCTCGATCAGCCTCTTGTATTCATCCGGAATGTCGAGAAGATGAATCCCCATTCCATGTTTTTGAATGACTCTGTTGAAGGCAGGGGGAATCCGCTTCGCCCACATGACGATGCCGCGCACATGGATCACCTTATCATCGGGCAGGGTCAACTCGATTTGAAGTCTTGTATTCGGCGAGAAAACGGTGGTCGTTTTGAGAAAAATACCGGTTGAGGAAAGATCATGGGTAAACGCAGTGTGGTCCGGCTTTTGAGTGCCAAATCGGACCGACAGCCGCTTCAGGACCCGTTTCTTCCCTCTTTTCTCCATGTCTCAGCTTAGGATTTGTTTTTTGGACTGCCATTCTCTGGAACGATCCAACTCCTCACGAATCAAACCTAATCCTGCGATACAGATCTCAAAGTGCTCGGCCAGTTTCCGGTAAAGGGGGGTCCATTCTTTAAATCGGCCATAGTTGAACTCGGCCGCCCGCCGGTACGACTTCTTCCCGACCCGCACATAATCGATCAGGAAGTCCGGATGTTCGATCTTCTTCCCGGACTTCAACCGCTTCAGATACTCCGGGAAGAGACCGCTCATGAAGAGGGTATAATCGCCGATATGTCGGTGAACCTCCCACTCCCGCTCAATGGTCCGGGCCCGGAGCAGGATATCCCCTTCCATCAACATCTCGGCGACGGTATCGATCCGATTTCCTCGGCTGTTTCGAATGGCATAAAGACAATCGGTCCGGGTGAAATAGAGAAGAAGATTCGAGATATAGTCGGTGACGAGCGGATCGGACCAATTCAATGTCTGTTGGAAGCTCTTTTCGGTGAGGATAAGGAAATGAAGACGTAAAGGATGGTTTTCAGGAATACCGTTTTCCAGCATCAAAACCCCGAAAATATCGTTATTCGTGAATCGCAAAATAAAAAAGAGAATGGTTCACATTCACGTTTAACGAATAACGATTCACGATCTTTTGAATCAGCCGAGTTTCTTCTCTATCAAAGAGAAAGGATTCACGCGCGCCCCGTTGAGCCGCACTCCCCAGTGAAGATGGGGACCGGTCGCCCGACCCGATTGCCCTACCGACCCGATCGCTTGTCCCTTTATCACGGTCTCCCCCTCTTTGACCGTTGTCTCCGAGAGGTGAAAATACATGCTAAAAAGACCGAGACCATGATCGATAATGACCGAATGCCCGTTAAAGTAAAAATCGCCGACGAGGATCACCTTCCCCCCGTTCGATGCCAAGACCGGCGCGCCGAGCGGAGCGCCGATATCTTCCCCGGTGTGAGGGTTTCTCGGCTGGCCGTTCATAATCCGGCGGAGGCCGAAGGTTCCCGCCACCTTTCCTTCGGTCGGAACAATAAAGGCCGCTTCCCACAACTTCTGATCGGCGCTCTTGTCGAAGATCTCCTTCATTCGCGCCTGCTCCTTTTGCACCCGTGCGAGGGTGGGGGGATCCAAATCGACCATCCCCTTCGGAAGCTTCAACGATTGGGTGGCGAATGCGGCGGAGACCACTTCGATTGCAATCTCCCGGCGGACGGTCGTTTCCCCCTTCTGCCACGTGACCGTCAGGGGCTGCAAGCCGACCGGCTGATCGAGATCGATCCCGATCATCGCGGCATATTCATCCGTATTTTTCCTGAAAAAAGGGATCGGTTGGTCCAAAAATTTTCCGACGACGGAGGGGATGTCCGACTCGAGTGTCAGCGTGATCAGGGCGATCTCGCCCTGCTTCACCTGAATCGGCGCGGCCGTTTCCTGCGCTTGGAGGGGCATCGAGAGAAATAAAAGGAAAAGGATTATAAAAGCAATCGTCCGGACCGGACTATTTAGGAGGCGCTGCGGCGGCAATGAGTTCCTTCACACGTTGGTTGGCGGAGCAAAAAGGATCCATGCAGAGGATGGTCTCTTCCCAGTATCCATTCAATTTGAGATACGTCCAATCGACGGTGTAAGAGCGGTTTTTTTCTTTGGCAAACCGGATGAAATCGCCACGGACCTTCGCCCGGGTCGTCTGCGGTGGGGTCTGAATCGCTCTTTGGATATCTTCCTCGGTTGCAATCCGCTCGACCATATCTTGCCGGCATAGAAGCGAGTAGAGGCCCCGGTTCTGATTGACGTCGTGATATTGCAGATCCATCATCGCCACACGGGCATCATCCCAGCCGCATCCCTTCCGCTCCATATAAGAGCCGATCAACTCCTTCTTGATCACCCAATCCAACTCACGGGAGAGACGGTTGGGATCTTCTTCAAGCTCATTGAGGACATATTCCCACCGCTCCAGGATATCGTAGCTGACCTCGTCTTCGTCTTCCGAGGCGACATACTCCTTGGCCTTCTCGAGATAAATCCGCTGAATCTCGATGGCGGTCATTTCTTTTCCCCCTTCCAGACGAACCCGTTTTTTCATCGTCAGATCGCGGGAGATCTCCCTCATCGCCTTAACCGGATCTTCCAGCTCCAACCCCACCACATTGAACCCTTCTTCAATCATAGAGAGGACCAGCGCCGTCGTTCCGACCTTCAAATAGGTGGCGTACTCCGACATGTTGGAGTCGCCGACGATGATATGAAGCCGCCGGTATTTTTCCGCGTCGGCATGCGGCTCATCGCGTGTATTGATGATGCTTCTGGAAGAGGTGGTGGAAGAAGAGGTCTTCTCATGGATATGTTGGGCGCGCTGCGAGATGAAGTAGTGGCTCTTCCCGGAGACCTTGAGGACCTTTCCCGAACCGCTGTAAATCTGCCGGGTGACGAAGAAGGGAATCAACTGTTCTGTCACCTTCCAGAAATCAAGATCGCGGCGCATGAGATAGTTTTCATGACAGCCGTAGGTGTTCCCCATCGAATCCGTATTGTTTTTGAAGATGTAGATTTCCCCGGAGAGGCCTTCTTCTTTCAACCGTTTTTCCGCGATGGGAAGACACGATTCCAGGAGGCGCTCCCCTGCCTTATCGTGAACAACCAGATCGAAAACATTATCGCATTCTGGGGTTGAATATTCCGGATGACAACCGGTGTCTTGATAGAAACGGGCGCCGTTCACCAAGAAGGCATTCGACGGCCAGCTGTTTGGAATGAGTCCCTCGAAGATATAACCCAAAATCTTCTCCATCGGAAGATACACTTTTCCGTTGGGAGAAAAGATCAATCCGTATTCGTTTTCAAGACCAAAGATTCTATTTTTCATTTTACCTAAAACTTTATTTGCGTAGATACTCCGTTAACTCTTTTGTGCCAAGCCGCTGGAATGTCCGGCCGGTGCGATCTCGATCTAAAACCGCCACCTCCAAGCCTTCCGGCGTCGTAGTCTGGTTATACCCCGCTTCGAGCGCATCGACAGAGAGCCGTAAGGCATCTTTTAAAGGAGAAAGATTGTACCGGCTTTTAAGATACGTAATGAGCGCTTCCGATTTTCCTCCGATGGCGGTAAACCCCGTCTCATCAAAAATACTGCCGTCGAACGAGATCCGATACATTTCATTTTCTTCCGTCGCGCTGCCGACCTCTACCACCAAGATCTCTACCTCCAGCGGTTTCAGCTCTTGGCTGAAAATCGTTCCGAGCGACTGTGAGTAGGAGTTGGCCAGCGACTTGCCGGTGACATCGTCCCGGCTGTAAAGATAACCCTTCATGTCGGCGTGCCGGATGCCGGCTTTTCTCAAATTCTCGAACTCGCTGTATTTCCCCGCTCCCGCAAAAGCGATTTTGTCGTAGATCTCCGAGATCTTGCTCAATGAGCTCGGATTATCCGCAACAAGAAGAATTCCCTTGTCATATTCCATCGCAATGATCGATCTGCCCCTGGAAATTCCCTTCTTGGCGTACTCCGCCTTGTCCTGCATCACCTGTTCAGGTGAAACATAATATGGCATTGCCACCGCTTATCCTCCCCCTTGTCGCTGCATCATCCGCTCTAGAAGCCCTTTTATCTTTTCATCCGGAATATCGGTAATGCCTTGTGCGTTGATCACTTTCATCGTGGGGAAAATTCCACGGATGAGATCGGGTCCTCCTGTGGCGACATCCGCCTCCGCCGCATCATACAACGCCTCCAGCGCGACTTGAATCGCTCTCTCCTGGTCGAGATCTTCCTTATAAATTTTTTTCAACGTTCCCCGAGCGTCTCTCCCGCCCGAGCCGATGGCGTAGTATTCTATCTCTTCGTACTGCCCTCCCGCGATATCATATTTAAAGATTCGGCCGACCCCGCGTCTGGCGTCATATCCTGCGTAGATCGGAATCACGACCAGCCCCTGTACGGCCATCGGGAGATTTCCCTTGATCATCTGCGCAAGTTTATTCGCCTTGCCGTCCATGGAGAGCTCGGCCCCTTCCAGCTTCTCATAGTGTTCCAATTCAATCCGGAAGAGACGGGTCATCTCCAGACAGGGACCGGCCGCGCCGGCAATCGCGATGGCCGAATATTTGTCCGCATTATGCACCTTCTCGATGCGGCGCTCCGAGACGGCATAACCTTCCGTCGCCATTCGGTCGCCGGCCATGACGATTCCGTCCGCATAACGCAAGGCCAGGACGGTCGTTCCATGGGGAACCATCTGAGAGAGATCTTTTTTTTCAGAAGGAAGAATTCCTGGAAGCGAGGGTAGAAGTTGAGGATGTTGCGAGGTGAGTAACTGATAGAAGCTGGAACCCGGGTCGTGGAATCGGAACTCGGTCACTATTCTCCTCCCTTTTGAACATAATTTTTAACAAACTCTTCTGCGTTTTCCTCCAAAACATCGTCGATTTCATCCATGAGCTTATCCAGGTCTTCCTTGATCTTTTTTCCCTTATCGACAACCTCCGGGTTGGCCGCAACCGCCTCCTCTTTCTTGTCCGACTCCTTCTTCTTCTCTCTTTTCTTGTCCTGCTTAGCCATTGAAACCCCCTTATGTTGCGATAATGGCGAGCAATTCCTCGATGGTTCTGGCCCCGTCCAACAAAGGCCCCACCAGGGCGCGACTCCCTTTGAGAGGGTCCATCAGTGGAACTCTTTTAATACTGTTGTTTCCGGTATCAAATAAGATGGAGCTCCAGCTCGCCGCGTAGACCTCTTTCGGAAACTTTTTGAGGCAGCTCCCGCGAAAGTAAGCGCGTGTATCCTCGGGCGGATTGTTCTGGGCATCGGAAATGGTGTTTTCCGAAACAATCCGCTCGACATAATTGCCCCGCTCGAGCGCGTAGTACAATCCTTTGCCCTGCGTCACATCGTGATATTGAAGATCCATCATCGACACGCGCGGATCTCTCCAATCACATCCTTTCCGCTGCATATAGGATTCAATGAGCTCTTTTTTAATCACCCAATCAATATGCCTTGAAAGCTGCATCGGATCTTCTTGCAGCTTATCGAGCACCATCCGCCATTTTTCAAGAAGATCGTGGGTCACCGGATCGTCGCTCTTGGCGAAGTGGACCTCCGCCTGCTCCAGGTAGGCCCTCTGAATTTCAATCGCGCTCCATTCCTCCCCCCGCAAGAGCTTCATTTTTTTCTTCAGGGTCAAATCGCGAGAGATCTCTTTAATCGATCGGACCGGGTTCTCAAGTTCGACCCCTTGCACTTCCCGCCCCTCTTCGATCATGGCGAGCACCAGCGCAGCGGTGCCGACCTTAAGATAGGTGGTAAACTCCGACATGTTGGCATCGCCGACGATGACATGCAGCCGCCGGAAACGAGCGGTATCGGCATGCGGCTCATCGCGCGTATTGATGATCGGCCGCTTGACCATGGTATTCAGGTCGACCCAGACCTCGAAGAAGTCCGCCCGTTGCGAAATCTGATAAGCGGCCGACTCGGTTTTGTTTTCGGAGCCGACCTTCCCCGCCCCCGCGAACACCTGTCGCGTCACAAAAAAGGGGGTCAACTGTGCCACGATCTTCTCGAAGGGGACTTCCCGCGACACCAGGTAGTTTTCATGGTAGCCGTAACTGTTCCCCTTGCTGTCCGTGTTATTTTTGTAAATCGAGAAACGACTCTCACCCGGTTTCAAGCGGCTTGCCATCTCGAGGCAGGTTTCCAAAATGCGCTCGCCCGCCTTTTCGAAAGCGACCAGATCTCTGGCATTGGTGCACTCGGGGGTTGAGTATTCCGGATGCGCCCCGTCGACATAGAGCCGCCCGCCATTCGGTAAAAGCTTGTTGAGGAGACGGTTATATTCCGGGCCGGGCCGCTCGCGTTCGCCGTCGGCTTCGAAACCGCGCGCGTCGAGCAGGGGATTCTCATTCTCGTAATCCCAAAACGCAGACGAGGAGGGGAGGTAAGGGTAGCTGTTGATTAAAAAAATGGAATTTGAAACAGGATCTATTGATTCAGAATTTTTGGAGGCGATTCCAAACTCCGTCTCTGTGCCCAATATTCTCTTCATCGATCAGAGGCCTCCGATAGCTAGCTGCTCTCAGCCGGTCATAGATAGTGTCCTGTCGTCACGGTTTCAATCTTTTTGGCGTCGGCGGTCGCTCTTCCAGCCATCGTGCGAACGTGGATGATCTTTTCACTCTTTCTTCCGGCGATTTTCGCCCAATCATCCGGGTTCGTCGTGTTTGGAAGATCCTCGTTCTCCTTAAATTCATCTTTGATCGCGCGGATCAGATCTTCCTGCTTCAACCCTTTCACGCCGGACTCAAGCATCCGCTTGATGGCATGTTTCTTCGCCCGGGAAACGACCCCTTCAATCATCGCGCCGCTCGAGAAATCTTTGAAGAAGAAGGTCTCTTTCTCGCCGTTCGCATAGGTGACCTCAAGGAATTTGTTCTCCTCGCGGACGCTGTACATCTCTTCAACGGACTCGTGGATAAGCCGCTCGGCGACCTTGACTGAATCGCCCTCGTTGCGTTCGAGCTCTTCCGGATGATAGGGAAGGTCCCGGGTCAAGTATTTATGGAAGATCTTGACGGCCGCCTTTTTATCGGGCCGCTCGATTTTAATTTTAATGTCAAGCCGCCCCGCCCGAAGGATCGCCGGGTCGAGTAGATCTTGCCGATTGCTTGCTCCGATGACGATCACATTGCGAAGGCGCTCGACCCCATCGATTTCCGACAAGAATTGCGGAACGATCGTCGCCTCCATATCCGAAGAGATGCCGCTTCCCCGGGTCCGGAAGAGCGCGTCCATTTCGTCGAAGAAGACAATCACCGGGTGCCCTGCCTCGGCGCGCTCTTTCGCTTTTTTGAAGACCTCCCGGATTTGGCGCTCGCTCTCCCCGACATATTTATTCAAAAGCTCAGGACCTTTGACGTGAAGGAAGAAGCTTCGCATCTCTCTTCCGGAACGATCTCCCAACTTCCGAGCGATAGAGGCGGCCACCGCTTTAGCGATCAGCGTTTTACCGCATCCGGGAGGGCCATAGAGCAAAATCCCCTTCGGAGGAAGCAGCTTATGCTCGGCAAAGACTTCCGGGTGGAGGAAAGGGAGCTCCACGGCGTCTCTCACCAATTCAATCTGTTCTTCGAGTCCGCCGATGTGATCATAGGTTACATCGGGAATCTCTTCCAAAACGACCTCTTCGATCTCCGATTTCGGAAGTTTCTCCAAAACATAGCCGGAGCGAACATCATAGAGGAGATGATCGCCGACCGACAACCGCTCCCGCATCAACGGATCGGCTAATTCGACCACGCGCTCCTCTTCGGCTCGGAGCGTGACGATCGCGCGATGGTTCTCGAGAAGGTCCTTGATCCGGACAACCTCTCCCTGAACGTCGAACTCGCACGCCTCGATGGCGTTGAGCGCTTCGTTCAGCAGAACCTGTTGTCCTTTCTTCAGATCCCGGATCGAAATGTTCGGATGGATATTCACCTTCATCTTCCGCCCGGCGACGAAGACGTTCACGGTGCCGTCCTCGTTCGCGCCGGAGAAAATGGCATAGCTGGAGGGAGGGGTCGTCAGCTTTTCGACTTCTTTCTTCAGCGCCTCGATCTGATTTTTTGCTTCGACGAGGGTCGCCGCAAGCTTTTCATTTTGCTTGAAGGCCTGCTCCAGCTGAGTGCGCGACTGGCGAAGCTCCTTCAACTCTTGCTCCATCGAGGCCACTTGAACGAGAAGTTTCTCTATTTCCCGCTCGTACTCGATGATCTTGGTTTCCGAGTCGCCGCCGCCGAATTGTTCAGAGAGTTTTTTCATCGTATTTTTGAATGGATTTGACTTCCCCTGGTTCTTTTTTGATTCACCCATCAATGCTCCTCTCACACTCCGAGATGATGAAGGTTAGATCCCTCTTCTCTCAGGAGCTAATTTTATCATCTCTTCCTGGGACGGTCAACTATACGAGGGAGATTCGGGGCAACAAGCACGCGACTGAGACACATTTGCGACATGAATTTGGCAGAGAACCGACCAACGAGCAAAGCTTCTCGCACAATGTGCATAAGCTTACACACCTTGCAGCCGCTTCATCTCGTCCATCAGCAGTCGACACTCTCGATATACGTCGGGCGAAGAGAGAATCGCCGAGATCACAGCGACTCCATCGGCCCCCGCATCGATCACCTCTTTTAGTTTTGAGCGATCCACGCCGCCGATCGCAAAAAGTGGAATCGCGGCGGACCGCCGCACCTTTTTAAAAACGTCGATTCCGAGAGGAAGACCGTAAGCACGTTTCGAAGGGGTGTCATACACCGGCCCCAGGAGGGCGAAATCAGCCCCTTCCCACTCCGCCCGCTGAACCTCCTCCATGGAGTGACAAGAGACGCCGATCAATTTGCTCCCTCCCAGAATCTCTCTCGCAACGGTCACCGGAAAGCCCGAGGAAGGAAGATGCACCCCTTCCGCATCGAGGGCCAGGCAGAGATCGACTCGATCATTCACAAAAAACTGCATCTTGTGCTGCTTGGCGGCAGAGCGAATCTCCGAGGCGAATTCGAACTGCTCCCGAAGCGTGAGATCTTTTTCTCGGAACTGAACCGCCGCGATGCCCGCGCGGCCCGCCTCTCCGATGACCTGGGACAAGGGACGGCCGAGCGTTTTTGTGCGATCACTGATCAGGTAGACTTTAAAGTCGATTGAAGGCATACCAATTTCAATGCTGGATCAAAACAGGGTACGCCGCAAGAGAGGAGAGAGCTTACTCGATCATCCCTTCAACAGGACTGCTCGCTTGAGCATAGAGTTTTTTCGGAATTCTCCCTGCCAGATAGGCGAGTCGTCCGGCACGAACAGCGTAATTCATCGCTTCAGCCATTTGGATCGGATTCTCCGCGCCGGCGATCGCCGTGTTCATCAAAACACCGTCGCAGCCCAATTCCATTGCGATCGCGGCGTCTGAAGCGGTTCCGACGCCTGCATCCACAATGATTGGGACGGAGATCGTTTCCAAGATGATTCTGATATTGTAAGGGTTCCGGACCCCCAGACCCGATCCGATGGGAGCCGCCAGCGGCATGACCACCGCCGCCCCCGCCTCTTGAAGTTTCTTCGCCATAATCGGATCGTCGTTGGTGTAAGGAAGGACGGTGAATCCTTCCTTCACGAGAATTCGGGTCGCTTCCAGGAGCGCCTCATTGTCGGGGAAAAGGGTCTTCGGGTCGCCGATCACTTCCAATTTGACCATGTCGGAGATACCGGCAGAACGCGCCAGCCGCGCTGTCCGAACCGCTTCCTCGGCTGTATAACAGCCCGCCGTATTGGGAAGGATTTTATAGACCTTCGGATCGATGTAATCGAGCAGATTTTCCTGGGAACGGTCGATGATATTGACACGCCGCACCGCGACGGTCACGCAATCGGCTCCCGAGGCCTCGATCGCCTTTTTGGTCTCTTCAAAAGAGGCATATTTCCCGGTCCCCACGATCAGACGGGATCGGAACTCGTGATTTCCTACGACCAAAGGTCGGTCTATCGGCATGAACTTCCCCCTCCCACAAAACCGATGATCTCAATCTGGTCTCCTTCATTTAATGGGACCTGATTGTACCGCTGACGATGAATGATCTTCAAATTTACTTCGACTGCAACACGCTCCGGCTGTACCTTGAGTCGATCAAGAAGCTGGGAAAGATTCATGCCCGGCGGGACGTCTTGCCGGGTTCCGTTGACAACAACCTGCATTCGACCTCGGAGATGACGGGATATCCTACGTCAAAAATCCGCACTACATGAGGAGAGCTGGGCATGATAACGAAGAAGGCGGCTCAGGGTTGCCGGCAGCCGCCAGAACCGCTGTAGGATTGGCTTTCAGTATAGTATAGATGCAAAAAAGTTGTCAACGATTTAAGTAGATTGAGGCAGCGGAGCAAGAGCGATCCGGTCGAAGATCTTATTCACCCTTTCGACAAGGTCGGCTGGATCAAACGGCTTCAGCACGTATGCATCCGCTCCCGCCGCCATCGCCCCGGCCCTCGCCTCGTGGTCCGATTTCGCCGTAATAATGACCACCGGGATATGCGCGGTGGAAAGATCGTGTTTCAGCCGACGACAAACCTCCACGCCGCCGATTTTAGGCAACATCATATCGAGCAGAATAAGCAGCGGCTTATTGCGGGTCGCTTTCGCCAAAACGGTTTCGCTGTCGGAAACGGTGTCGACCCGGTATCCCTCCGACTCAAGAACCACTTTTAAGATCTGGAGAGTATCAGGGTGATCCTCTCCGATGAGGATTGCTCCTTCCGGTTTCCTCTGTTTCATCGCGATCTCCTCATCGATCTCTCCTGAGTGAACTTCATCGCTTCTTAACTCACTGGAATAAAAGTGACGCGCAATCTTTCAAGATTATACGAAACTCTCCACCTCGTTTGCAAGCCGATCCCGGCAGCAATAACCGGTTGAATAAAACACCCAGAAAACCTCCACCGGTTCATTTGAGCCGTTGGAATCGAAAGACCCTTCACTCGCGAGGAGGACTCCTTTCCAAGGCCCCTCCCCTTTTCGAAGCGGATGGGCCCTTCCACTCGCCTTGACGGTATCCCTTTCTTTGCTATACTTGCTCGGAGCGAGTAAACCTTTTCGGTATCCACGTCCATTCATATCGGGAAAGAAAACACAACAACAACCGGAGGAAAAACCATGTTCCTTTCTAGAAAACATTTCGGCCTGACGCTTGGCCTGCTCTTTTCAACATCATTGTTCGTTTATGCCTGCGGCGGAGGCGGGGGATCAAGCAGCGGCGGCGGGGGGACGACGACCATCAGCAACGCATCCCAAGGATCTCAGGCGGCCAGTTCCGGAACCCAAGGGGCACAGGCGGGAACCGGTCTTTCGGACCTTGCCACTTCCCTCGGACAAGTCGCCTCCGGCGGACTCGCCAAACCGGTAAATCCATTGACCTTGCAGAATCCAACATACGCCAAAATTGTGTCGATGAACAACAAGGCCGCCCGAAGCAAAGCAATGCAGAAGGTGTCGGCCCGCATGAAAGCAAATTCATCAAAGACCTCTTTTGCCGCGTTTCCGGAAGACACGCAGCCGTGTACCGATGGGGGAAGCGTTACTTTCACCGGGACAATCAACGATACGACCGGCGCATTTGATCTGGATGTCGCCTTCACTAACTGCCGCGAAGATGGATCGGAAACCGACGGGACGATCAGCCTCTCGGCGACAGCCCCGGACGAAACCACCTTAGACATGGACATGGTCCTTGACGGATTCACGATCACCGACTTTGATCCGGCCGATCAGATTCCCTACAACACGGTCCTCGCAGTGATTTCAGCCACCGCAACCATTACTCAGGGACTGACAATGACTTCCGACAGCGCGATGAATTTCGATCTCGAAATTGATGGGACGCTTACGTTTACGGATGACAGCGGAGATACCACTGAAACAACGGCGATCGAGTTCAATAATTTCGCCAACGCCGGAAGCGTCACCGGCATCGACACGAGCACCACGACATTCACGAATGAATTGGACGGTGGGATTACCCAATCGACAACAGAACAAGATGGAACCCACAGTGTCGCAATCACCTTCACCAACTTCGACTCGACGGTCGTCGCAATCGACGATCAGAACAGCAGCACCACCGATCTGACCTTTTCCGGCACGGTGGCAACCGACTTCACACCCGACGAAGACTGTGACATCGAAGGGACCTTCTCCTTCGTCACCGAGACCGCCATCCGCTACACCGAAGGGGAGAGCTGCCCGGTGCAAGGACGCATCGTGATCAACGGCAACACCGGAGTAGACTTTAACAATGATGGCAGCGTTGATATCACCGTCGGCAGCGAGACCCAGAGTTTCGCCAGTTGCGATGAACTCTTCAGCGACTGCGAGGTCGAGGACGATTTTGTAGACCTATAAAATATTCGCTGTTTCAAATCCTCAGGGCGCCCCGGTGGAAAACCGGGGCGCCTTTTTTATTCTCTGTCATACCTCACACTCAGCCGGTACAACTCTTGCTCTTTTCATCCGTCCAGATGAAGTTTCGTTCAGAAAGACTCTTTCTTTTTCCTAAAGACGGCATCTCGCCGCAGGGTTGCTTCCTCGTTTTGCAGAAGAGTTGCAATCCCCTGCAGGATCGATTGGAGAAATTGCAATGAACAGACAAACCCTTCTCCTTGGCTCAACCCTTTGCGTCGGACTTTTCCTCTCCGGTTGCGGCGGATCACCATCCCCTCCCACTCCTCCCGGTCATCCCCCGCCCGAACGGCCCCCCGCAAGCGATACCGAGCCCCCTCGGCTTCTCTCCCACTCTCCGGAGCCCGACCAAAAAGAGATCTCCCCCGATTCCTCGGTCCAAATTGCTTTTAATGAGCCGATCGATGCAAGCCGGCTGGCCGATCACATCCGGATCACCGCTTCCTCCGGAGAGACCGCCGTCATCGAAGTGGCATGCGAAAGTCCCTGCACCCAAATCCTCATCACCCCACAAACACCGCTCCGGTTCAATATGAGCTATATGGTGGTCGTCGATCAGGTCGGCGATCTTCATGGAAATACCCTCGCCTCACCGATCAGTTGGTCCTTCACCACACAACCGACTCCGCCAACATCGGATGCCACCCCGCCCCGCCTTTTGTCGATCTCCCCTCACAACGGGGCGACCGGGGTAGATGAGGGAACCTTCATCACACTGACCTTTGACGAAGGAATCGACCCCAACCGGATGAACAACACCACTTTCAGAGTCACTTTACAGGGAGAGACCACCCCGGTTCTGGGCACTTACGGCTGTGATCCCGCCTGCACCGTCGTCACCTTCTCCCCGGCCGTTCGACTCCTTCTCAATGGGATTTATCGGATAGAGGTCACTACCGAGATCACCGATCTCGCTGGCAATCGCCTGGCCGCCCCCTATCTGGGCCAATTCGTCACCCGACCCCGGCCGCTCCCGCCCCCCTCCCCGTGGAGGAAAGAGATGGGGAATCGATTCAACCAGCATCTCTACCGGACCGATGCCATTTCTTCCGACCGCGCCTGGGCCGTCGGAGAACGTGGTCTGATCGTCGCCACCTCCGATGCCGGAGCGAGCTGGCGCCTTCAGGAGAGCGGAACATCCTTGCCGCTGTATGGAATCGACTTCATCGATGCTCAAATCGGCTTCGCCGTCGGAGGTGATCCGGCGGGATCGAATTCGTTTGCCAATGCCATTTTAAAAACCGCCGACGGCGGGCAGACATGGGAAGGGAAAACGCTCCCGCCGCTCCCGGGGATATTGAAGGCGGTCCACTTCATCGAGGGGAAAAACGGTTGGGCCGTGGGAGGAGGCGGGACGATCATCGCCACGCAAAACGGCGGGGAAAGCTGGTCCCTTCAGCAGAGCGGCGTCACCTCGGAGTTGACCGCGGTCGATTTTGTCGATGCCGATTACGGCTGGGCAACAGGACCGGGAAGGGTCCTCCTGAAGACCGACGACGGCGGGACCCGATGGACCCCCCAATTTACCTTTTCCTCTCCGATCCGGCAGATCGACTTCATCGATCGGAACCGGGGATGGGCCGTCGGCGACGCGGGCGCGCTGTTCGAAACCGTCGACGGGGGAACACGTTGGACACCGATCTCCGCCACGACGGCGAACCTGACCGGCATTCGGATGGCGACCGCCACACAGGGTTGGGCCGTCGGCGACCGAGGAACGCTTCTTCGCTTCGACGGGACCGGTTGGACGACTGTCCCTTCCGGAACAACGATCTCACTCAAGGGGGTCGCCCCCTCCGGCGAAAATGCCGCCTGGGGGGTCGGTGATTACGGGATGGTGACCTTCGCCTCATCCCAAGAAACGCCGCGCGTTCAAAACCCGACCAATACCTCCGAGGTTTATGGACCTTTCTTCATCGATTCGAGAACCGGATGGACGGTCGGGAGCAACGCCCGGATCTTCCGCACGCAAGATGGGGGGGCGACTTGGTCGCAACAGGTACGAGATTGGAGGCGCGACATCCGCTGGACCCACATTTCCAATCCGGCCCGCCTCTGCAATAAAAATCCCGACGGCAGCTGGGCGGAAGATCCGGCGACCGCCCTCTGCATCCGAACAAGCAGCATCCATCTTTATCACGTCTTTTTTCTGACGCCGCTCAAAGGATGGGCGGTCGGTCAGCCGAGCCTGATTCTCTCCACCGAGGATGGCGGCCTCACCTGGACCGAGCAGAACGTCGATCCCTATGCGGAGGATTGCTACCAGTGCGCCAAGGCGGGGGTCTACCTCCGGCAGGTCCAATTCGCCGACGAGAACAACGGCTGGGCCGTCGGACGCTACCGGACGATTTACAAAACCACCGACGGCGGCAGGACTTGGCGGCTCCTCTCGAACAACTGGCGGTATACGACGGTCGACGGCACCTGCACCACCCCCGGCGGCGCCACCCTGCCGAGGATGGGAGGGCATCTCTTCGGTCTCTCGGTGAACCCCGCCGATCCCAACGACCTCTTCGTCGCCGGCGGCTGCTGCGCCCCGTGCAACCCCGAAGCGATCATCGCCCACACAACCGACGGAGGACTCACCTGGGATCTCCGAACCTCGGTGGTGTGGGACGCAAGGGTGGAAAACAGGATCACCGCCTCGGACCGGCTTCTCCCCGAAGTGGGCCGATTTCATGCTTTTCAGATGATCGGAAATGTCGGCTGGGCCGCCGGGCGGGGCGGCGTGTTGATGCGGACGGAGGACCGGGGAGCGACCTGGACCCGGGTCCCGACCGGCACGTCACTGACGATCAACAATCTCTTTTTCATCAATCAAGAAAAAGGATGGCTGGCCGGATGGATGGGGACTCTTCTCGAGACCGGCGACGGGGGAAAAAGCTGGCGGCGGGTTTCGGCCGGAACGCGGAACGATCTCTTCGGGATTCACTTCGTGAACGATCGGCAGGGGTGGATCTCCGGATCGGGAGACTTGATCTTAGCGACCGGGAACTGAGGACTATTCTCCGACCCGCAATTGGTTCGACAGCTCGTCGGTATCGTCCGGTCTTCTCGGGAAATGCTCCGCCAGCAATTGGCCGCACGCCTCGATCGCGCCGCGCAGCGCCTCGAAAGGATGTCCTTCTTTTACGCCGGACGCGATCTGCTGCACCAGCGTCTCCCAGGTCTCCGGCGGAACCCGCTGGTGGATGCCAGCATCGGCCAGGATCTGAACCCGGTGCTCCATCAAGGAGAGAAGGATCAACACGCCGCTCTTCTCCCGCGTCTCATGAAGCCGATTTGAATAAAAAGCCTCCTCCGCCCGCCGCCGGACAACCCGGTCTTTCAAGGCCTCCGGAACCAGCCACGACCAGATCAGGTTTACCCGTTGGATCAAAAAGAAAGCGACCCAAAAGGTAAAAAACTCGATGAGCAGAATCTGCGGCGCCGTCACCCGCGGCTGAACCGTCATCCAAATCACCGCCACAAAAAAAGTAAAAAAGATCGCGCCGGTCAATGCAAACTGGATGTAATGCCCGCTCTGGTCGACCACCATCGGAACGATCTCACCCGCAGAGCGGCTCTCTGCCCGAGCCACCGCCTGCCGAATCTGCTCCTTCTCATCCGCTGAAAAAAAATCTTCCGCTTTTTTCATCGCTCTTGTACTCTCACCATCGTCCCGACGCGCCTCCCCCCCCGAAACTCCCCCCGCCGCCGGAGAAACCTCCCCCTCCGAAACCGCCCCTGCCGCCGCCCCACCCTCTTCCGGTCCCCCATCCGGTTCCCCGATAGGCTCTCCCGCCGATCCCTCTTCCCGGCCCGCCCCCCGTCCCCCGAAAAAGGAGCGGGAGCAGAATGCCGAGAAAAACACCGGCCAGCGCCGGCAGGAAGATCGACCCGACTAGAAATGACCCCACCACCCCTCCGATGATCCCGCCGGCCAATCCGGTAACCGGCAAAGGGAGGTAAGAGAGAAACGAGGAAAAAAGAATCAGGAGAATCAGGCCGAGCGAGAAGACCTCATTGGAGTCGTCTCGGGAACGGCGCGGGGAAGAGGTCTCCGGCGCCGTGAACTCGCCGGCGATCGCGGCCTGAATCGCATCGACCCCCGCATCGATTCCCCGATTGAAATCTCCCTCACGAAAGGCGGGGATCATGATGTTGCGGATAATGATGCTGCTCTGCGCGTCGGTCAACGCCCCCTCCAGGCCGTAGCCGACCTCGATCCGGATCCCCCGCTCCTCGGCTGCAATAAAGATCAAGACCCCGTTGTTTCGCTTCTCCTGGCCGAGCTCCCACTCGCGGGCCGCCCGGACCGAAAAATCCTCCGATGCCTCCCCCTCCAAGCTCGGCACTGTCAGAAGCGCGATCTGATTGGTCGTCTTCGCTTCGTAAGCACGGAGTTTTTCCTCCAAGGCGGCGGCTTGTTCCGGACTTAAAAGGCGGGCGTGATCATTGACGCGGCCCTGCAGGGCGGGAACGTTCAGGGCCGAGGCGGAGGAAGCGGCAACCACGAAGATCAGGAGGATTGCCGTCAAACACAATCTGAGCATTTTAATCCGGCTCAAAACTGGACCTTCGGCGCTTCCTGCGCCCCTTGCTGCGCGCTGAAGTTTTCCCGGACTTTCAAGTCGAGAAGGTACTTGGCGGTGAGATTGGTGGGAAAGGAGCGGACCGACGTATTGTAGTCGCGGACCGCTTGGATGTAATCGCGCCGCGCCACGGTGATCCGGTTTTCGGTCCCCTCCAGCTGAGCCTGTAACGTGAGGAAATTTTCGCTCGATTTCAGATCCGGGTAGCGCTCCACCACCACCATCAGGCGGGAGAGCGCCCCGGAGAGCTGCCCCTGCGCCTCCTCAAATTTTCGGAACGCCTCCGGATCTTGGGTGATCTCCGGTGAGATCTTCATCTGACCCACCTTCGACCGGGCTTCCACCACCTGGGTGAGGACCTCCCGCTCCTGCGTCGCGAAACCCTTGACCGTTTCGACCAGGTTCGGAATCAGGTCAAACCGGCGCTGATACTGATTCTGAACCTCCGACCAGGCGGCGTTCACCTGCTCGTCCATCGCCTGCAGCGAGTTGTAGCCGCAGCCGGTCAGCATGAGAAATAAAATAAAAAAAGCCCACGTGAAATTTAATTTTTTCAAGCGTCCTTATCCCCTCCGTGAATATTCGATTTGCACACACCCGGTTATTATAACCGAAGCGGAGGGGAAGAACAACAAAGACAATAAGGATCGGGAAGCGGAAGGGGAGATGCCTCCCCTCTGACGCCTCCCCTGTTTTTTATTTCAGCACCGAAGCCAGTTTCTCACGCGCCTCCAAAAGCCGCTCCGGCCGGCGGGTCCAGCGATAAATATTCAGCGGGGTTTGGTCATCCTGCTTCAAAAGGGTGAGGACGCTCGATTCGATCCACCCCCGCCCCTTCTTCCCCTCGGCCAGCTTGAGATATTCATAATCTTCCATCCCTTCCCGGACCAGCTTCAGGCGGATCGATTCGATCGGGATATGATTCTTACCGCCGACGTAGATCGGCTTCCCCGGATAAAAGAGGACCCCGTCGCCGTGTCCGCCGAAGTAGTGGACGTGCTCGAACGGATTACGGTCGGCGACCTTCGACTCCTTCCCGTCGGAGCCCTTTTTCACTTTATAAGAGTAGGGGTACTGGAAGATCGTTTCGTAGTAGAGTTCCCCGGAAGTATTGTAGAGGTAGGTCAACCATTCGAAGATCCGCGTCGAGACGGCGGGAAGGTCGACCATGACGGTCGGCCATCCTTTCTCCGATCCGTCGCCGCAGCCGTGCGAGCCGCAGGCGTGATACCACCAGAGTTCCTGCCCCGGCCCGATGAACGATCCGTCGTACACCGACCGAAAGTTGCGATTGTAGAGGTCGCTGCCGGGCTTCCCGTCCATCCGCTTGATGCTGACGACCCAGATATCGATGAACTTTTGCACCTCCTTGACCTCGAAGAGGCGTTTGAAGCAAGACTCGGCCGCATGGCGGTCGGTCGTCACCAGCAGCCTCAGACCGGGGGCGTGCTTGTGGAGGAACTCCGAGCGGCGCTTGATTTTGTCCCAGTCGGTATCGGGGCGCTCTGCGATCTCCTCGACGTTCCAGCACTCCCGCTGCTTCGTGAGCCGCTGGTAGAGAAATTTCGGCTCGTCCCGGGTGTAATCAAAGAGCCGGTCGAGCCAGCCGTGCTCCTTAAAGTAGCGGACATATTCCTGATAATAATCGGGGTTGAGCTTCTCCGGATCGTATCGCTCGGGGTCGTTGAAGCCGTAGCCGTCGCGCAGGCGAAGCGAGGTCAGCCGCGCCCCCTTCAGCTTCCCTCCCGGGAGGGAGTTGATGCCGTTCATAAACTCGGGGTACTTCTCCCGGCAACCTGTTTTCCCCTCCGGGAAATTCCATTTGATCCTTCCCCCCTGTTTGTCCCACCGCGGAGGGGGCCAGATCGCGTTCTCGTTGGAGAGCCGATGAAGCAGCAGCGCCTTGGTATAAAGACAGATCAGCTCGCTCGTCCGGTCATCGTTGATGAAGCCTCGAACGTTCGAGCGTGGATCGTCCCAGTCGTGCCCCCTCCCCAGCTCGGTGATCCCGACGGCAAACGCGTTTCTCAGCGAGGCGGTTGAAGGGAGACGGAACGGTCGAACGGTGAGGCGAATCGGGATCACCGCCGCCTTCTTCTCGCCGACCGTCACCGTCGCCGCGCCGGCGTAGAGGCCGGGCTGCGCATCGGGGGGAACATACACATCGACCCAGATCCCTTGCTTCATTCCGCGACGGACATCGAAGGGGAAGGCGGGCCGCCCCTCGCCGGGAATCGACCGCCGCTCGCCGAAATATTCGTCGACCTTCGGAATCAGCGCATCGGGCCAGGCGCCCGGCTGCGCCTCGGCGGTGGTCGGCTTCTCGATCAAAATATAATGCTGCCGGTAAATCATGATCGGCCCCGGCAGGCGCGACGAAATTCGATAGCCCTCTTTTTCCGTCTCTTGCACAAGATCGCTCACCGCCACATCGACCCCTCGAAGTTCGTCTTTCTCCGCGGCGATGAAAATCTGGAACGGCTCGAACTCATTCTGCGCCGCGGCAATCCGGACCCCCCCCTTTGTGCACTTCTCCTCCCGACAAAGGTCGGCATTCTTCGGGACCGGATCCCCCTCCGGACCTCCATTTTCCATTCGGAGTTTCACCATGCCGGTTTCCCACCAAATCGTCTGCCCCATGGCGGCGGAAGCAAAAGCCAAAACAACCGAAACACTCCAGAACAGCCTCTTCCACATAACAATCCCCTCCCATCCATCAATGATGAAGCGATGAAATGTTCTCCTTCTATGATAGAGAGGCTGAGTCAGAGGAGTCAAATCGAAAGGGGTATAAGACACGGTTGAAACGTAATGAGGATTTCAAATAAAATGGAAAAAGCAACCATGGAGGCACATATTATGGATACGAAACAGGTTCTTCAGATTCTGAATCAAGCGCTCCAGATCGAATATGCCGCGGGGATCCAATATCTGCAGCACAGTTTTCTCGTGCAGGGAATCGACCGGCGCGTCTTCGCCGACTATTTCCGCAGCCAAAGCGAGAGCTCGTTCAACCAGGCCAAACAGATCGGCGATCACATCGTCAATTTGGGAGGGCTCCCGACCGTGGAGCCGTACGCGATCAAACAGAGCACCGATCTGAAAGAAATGCTTCAGCTCAATCTTGAACTCGAACGGACCGGTTTAAAAGTTTATCAAGAGGGGATCAAGGCCGCGGCAGAAGATACGCCCTTGAAGTTTTTCTTCGAAGACCAAGCCTATCATGAATACCAAGACGTCAATGAACTGGAAAAACTGCTGGATCAGAAGAAGGTCAGCGTCACTGAAAAAGAGGTTCAGCTCAAAAAAGTGAAAAGCGCGTAGCGGTTCGTCTGGAGAGAGGACCGGCGTATCGCCGATCCTCTCCGCTGGATATCGATATCACTCGGTCGAGAGCGCGGGGATTCGACCTTGAACGCGATCCGGATTCCCATCGTGTAGTCTCCCTCTTTTTGTCCATCTTAAAAAGATGATTGCGCCATTCTTTCATGGGGATGGGATCTTCAGCTCCCTTCGAAACGCGTCGAAGGAGCCCCATCTTTTCCGGATCTGCCACTGGAGGGAGCGGCCCTCTTTCAGCCGTTGCAGTTCTGTGGTCGTCGGGTGATGGCCGATCCCTTCGGCCAGAACAAGATAACGATCGATGCATTCTCTCCGCCGCCGGTCGTTCCGGACCGCCGCCAATTCCTCCGGCGTGATCCGGTAGAGACGCTGCAACCGGCGGAGCGCGGTCATCGAGAGCCGGTTCGCTTCGGCGACGGCATCAAGCTTGAGCCATGTTCTGTAATCATCCAAAATCTTCTCTTTGGAGGGGAGGGAAGGAAAGAGGGGGGCGTATTCGAAGAGTCCGATCTTCGCCCCCCGGACCAACAGCTGCCGGACCCGCTCCCGGCTCAATCCGGTCTCCCGGCCGACCGCCGCCAGCGTTCCCTTCTCCCGATAAAGCCGATGGAGTTCACGCAACCGCGTCACCGTCGAGGGTCGATTGGAGACCCCCTCCCCCGGGGAAGGGGCGAACCCCAATCCGGCGCGGATCTTTTTCTCGGCATAATGCGAGATGGGGCGCGCCTCCAAGATCTTTCGCAGCGTCGTCGGGTTCACCCTGCATCGCGAGGAGACCTCCAGAAGATCGATCTCGTCCCGGACGATTTTCGCGACTTCGGAAAAGAGCGACGGGACGCTTTCGTCAAGAACGATCCCCCCTGAGCTTGTTTGCATCATCTTCTCCCTCCTGCCCTTCTTACGAGAAACAAGGAATCTCACTCTTCCCATTTGGAGAAGAGAAACGCCTCTTCCTCCCGCTCCTGCGCCCGCTTGAAGAGATCGGCGAGGGCGGCGAACTCCTCCCGGTTGAAATGGAGCATGATGTTCCGAAGGCTGACGTGATAGCCGTCGCACCGGCATCGATCGATCGAGCCGAATTCGGACTTCGCAAGTGGAACGGAATGATGCCCCGATTCCCTGTTCATGAAAAACCTCCTTTGTATGTGATTGCCGGCATTCCCCTTTGGAATGCTCCTATCGACGACGGGAAGCGGCCGCTTCGACCGGTCGTTTTCCATCCATCGCCGCGATCTCCCGCTCGATTCCCGCCTCCAGCCATCGGGTGAGGACCGGGTGGGGGGTGAATCCCTTTCCGTTGATCTCATAGTCCTCCCCCTCCTTGAGGCCGACCTCCGCCAGAAGGCTTTTGTACGGCCCCGCGCCCCGGAGCCGGTGCGAAATCAGGACAACCCGCCCGTTTCGCTTCCCCGCTTCGATCATCTCCTTGAGCTTCGCCACCGCCTCCTTCCGCTTCTCCGGCCAATCCTCGCGGATCGTGGCGGGAAGGATCGCCTTGAGCTCGGCGCAATGGGGATCTTTCCGGAGCCGCTCGATCTGGCGGCCCATGGCCGAAAGCCACCGGGCATCGACCGCATCGTCCCCCGCGCCGTGGGCCACCAGGATGACCGTCTCCTCCGAGGACTTCCGGCTGATTTCGGTGATCCGATCGTGTAGAATCTCGGCCAGCGCCGGATCTTCTTCATAACCGCCGAAGGTGGAGAAGACCGCGCCGCTTCGAATCTGAGGAGGGGGAGGCCCCTCATGGTCATGCTCCGGCGGAGCGGCGGAGAGCCCCAGAAGGTAGTCGGTCGCCCCCTTCATCTGGTCGGAGAGGGAATACATCCGGACGAAGACGATCCGGCGGACCCCTTTTTCCTCCAGGCGGGAGACCGCCCGCTGAAGGGTGACCGGATCGGCCATGCCGTAGGCCATCTCGATTCGGTAGCGGGACTTCAGCGGCGCGATCACCGCTTCGACGGCGTCGTTCCAGGGGAGGGTCGCGCCGTGCGGCATGATCACCACTCCCGTTTCTTCCGGCGAAGCGGGAAGATGAGCGTTCGCCGTTTGCTTCAACCAGAGGAGAAGGTTGGGGTGGGGAAGAATCTCCTGGCCGTCATAGACGACGTCAAGCTCCTTGAGCTTGTCGGCCAGCCATCGGGTGAGCGACATGTGGCTGTCGAACTTCGGGCCGATGAAGAAGGGGACGACGAGGGTCCTCCCCTTCTTCGCCGCCGTCTTGACGATCATCTCATCGACTTCGCGGCTCTTCTTCTCCCGCAGCTCCGCTTCGGCCTCCCGGTCGTAGTAGATCCCGATTTGGGTCTCCTTGAAGGGGCGATAGCGGGAGACATATTCCGTCAAAGATTGCAGGTCGGCGCGAAGGGCCGCTTCGCCGGCTTCATCGACCGCGCCGATCCCCAGCACCACCAGCCGTTCTTGGTCCGGCTCCCGGCTCAACGCTTCCACCCGATCGAGAAGAATCTGCGCGGTGAGATGGCTCTCCCCCATCGAGGGGGCCCACCGGATCGTTCCCCCCGCGGCGTAGGCCGGAAGGTGCGGCGCCACTTTTTTCAAAATCGGATCGTCCGACGAGAGAAAAAGGGGAACAGCGACGATCTCGGTCGCCCCGGCCCGTTTCAGATCAGCGACGGCTCGGGTGAGATAGTCCGAGTAATCCCCCCCGACGCGGTTGTATCCTCGGCCGACCCAAGCGAGCGCGGCGGTGTAGTCCCTCTGAAATGCCTCATAGAACGCTTCGATTTCCTGATTCCCGAGAAAGCCCCGGTCCGGCGCGACCAGAAGAAAGCCGGTCTTCGACGCCACGCTTCCTTCGGCAATGGCGCGCGGCGCCGCGAACGAAAAAGAGATGAAACAAACGATGATTCCCAAAATGGCCTGCATTTTACTCCTCCTTACTTTCAGATCCTCGAAGGACGCGAGCGCCGCGCTGGACCGATCCTGTCTCGACCTCTCCGCTTTATTTTCTCTCCAACCCTGCCTGCGGCATCGGAGAAAGCGTTCCGGCTCCCGCCGCGCTCCCCATCATCAGTTTAAAAACCCGAGCGACCCTATCAAATTGAGCCGCCGTCAGATGCAGCGTGGCCGCATGAATTTGAACATGATAGATCCCGCATCGACACTGCCAGACGGTGCAATCTCGGTTAGAGAACAGGGCCTCTTCTCGACAGGACAGCGGTTCCATCCCCATCTTCATCTCCTCATGCGCGGTTGCGGACGATCGATCGACGGTCTCCCGCTTCAGGGTCCTCATTTCTTCTCCCTTCACGGCGGCCGGAGAGAATCAACCGGCGCGCTCCCCCCAAAAACAAAAACGCCCGGAATGATTTTTCCATTCCGGGCGTGGGGTATAATGACCTCGAGCCGCTGCATATTCTTACATAAATAGACGCCTGCGGAGGCCGGCGCTCTGATCAGGTTGATTGGACCGGCGGGACGAGCCGCAGCACGCGACCGCCGACCGCGCGCGTGATTTTTCTTCGGGATCGAGAGAGATGTTCCGCCTGCTGAAGCAGATGTTGAACCGTTCCAATCTGGCCGGTCGGGATAAAAAAACGCTTTTGAGGATACCATCCGATTCCGTTTCCCCATATCATCCGGCGTATCTCCACCCCGCTCCGATCAGCCTCGTCGATCAGGACGATTTCGATTTTTTCATCGGAATGATTTCCATCTAAAACTCCCAACGGAGATTCATCACGCTGCATCTTCCTCCCTTTCCGTAAAAAACGTTCGAGCCGGTCGGAACCGTCTCAAAAGGCATCCCCTTTATTCGTTTCTTTTCCCGACGCCGGAGAAGACTTCCGGAGCGGCAAAAGGTGAATCCGCTTGCATCGTTTGCATTTCAATTCCAAATTCCCATCCACGATCCGGGCGACCAGGCTTCCACAGAGACATCGGAGATGATTCGGGTCCGCTTTCTTATTTGAAGTCTTCTTCATCGACCCAATAAACCCAAAGAGAATCTAAACCAATCTTCGGGCTTGGGCCTGAACATCGCGATGGCGCGAGCCGCACGGAATGCGATTGAGAATCATTCTCAACACTAGAAGAAGAGTACACCCTTCGCCATTTTTCTGTCAAGCACTTTTTATGAAATGAAAAGGGGAACGGCCGATCAAGGAGAAGAACGGCGAATTGGGGCCGACGCAGAGCCAATCGGCCGATGAAGAGGGCGTTTACGGATTGTCGATCTTACGAAGGTTTTCGGACCGGAAGTAGGCGGTGAGCCCCGCGTTGGCGGCCTGGGAGGCCTTGATGTGCCATTTGGGCTGATTGATGATCATGGCGGCCACGGCGATTTCGGGATCTTCAATGGGAGCCATCCCGATGAACCAACTGTATTTTCCGGGAGGATCATCCCCGGTGAGGGAGCCGGTCTTTCCGCCGATCGTGATCCCTCGAAGGCTGACCTCCCGCCGCTTCATTCGAAACGCCTTCCGGGAAGTTCCTTTGATGACGGCCATCGCCATCATTTCCCGGAGCGACGCCGCCGTCTCAGGGGCGATCACCGTGGCGAAGACCGACGGCTTGCACTCGTAGAGCGTTTTTCCATCGACGTCAAGAACATGATCGATCATGCAGGGGGACATCATCACGCCGCCGTTCGCGATGGCCGCGCCGATCAGCGCCCCATGAAGCGGAGAAAGCCCCACGTCGCCGAACCCGGCGGCCGACATCGCCAATCCCCGCTCGCTGTCGTCGATCTCCATCCGGCTCACCTGGACAGGAAGCTCGAATGGAATCGGGCGATTAAATTGAAACCGTTCTCCATAGTTGAGAAGGGTCGGCACATCGAGCCAGCGAAGGGCGGTCTTCGCAAAGACCACGTTGCTCGATTTGGCCATCGCTTCGGCCAGCGACATCTTCTGTTTGTCCCGTTTCGGATTGTCGACCCAGTTCTTCGGCCCCAGCCGGTAGAGCCCGCCGTGAAAGGCGATCTCGGTTTCGGGCCGCGCTTTCCCTTCCTCCAGGGCGGCCGCGCCGGTCACCAATTTAAAAATCGACGCGGCGGGATAGGTCGCACGAAGGGCAAGGCGGTCGGCGTCGGGATCGATGGAAGAATATTCCACGGAGGCGAGGACCTTCCCGCTCTTCGGATCCATCGCGACAAAAACACCATAGGGAACCCGGTATCGCTTGAAGTAGCGTTCCATCGCCGTTTGAAGGTCGGGATCAAGGGTGTAGACGGCGGTCACCCCATTCTCGAAGCGCGAGACATACTTTTCCTCCTCGGTATGGTCAAACGGAGGAAGCTCGCCCCGGATTCGGATTCCGTCTTCCACCAGCGCGAGGGGGGTCTCCCGTAGCGGATCTTCCGTCAGATCTCCCAACACCCCGCTTTCCACGGAAAAGATAAAGACGAGGCCGAACACAATCAAGCCTGTCACCCAACCCCACCGACGCCCTTCAACCCCCACGTTTACTCCGCCGCTTGCAAGATTTTATCGAGCTGTTGATTCAGAACCGACTGATCGACCTCTTTAAACCATATCCATTTTTCTCGGAATTTCTCCCCACGGACGATTTCAAGCCGGGATTTCGGAAGAGAAAACAACTTAGATAAATATCGGATGCAGGCCGCATTCGCGGTCCCCTCGGCCGGGATCGCCCTTAATTTTAGCCGAAGCATTCCCATGACGCAACCTTCGATGCTGTCCCGGGATGCATTCGGCGTCACGCGCAGATGGAGGAGCGCGCCCGATTTATAGGGGCGGAACGGCGATTCCATTTTTGGAAGAGACGTTCACCATCGAACGGCCCGATGCGCCGCGAGGGAAAGAAGGCACCTGCTCGGAAAGCTTGACGACCTTTACCTTCGGCGCCGCGCGGTTTTTCTTCCGCAGGCTTTGAAGGTACCCTCGAACCACATCCCGGATATTTTCCAGAACCTCGGCCTCGCTCCGTCCGAAAGTGCGGCACCCCGGTAGGGCGGGAACGTCGGCGATAAAACAGTGATCGACTTGCGTGATATAGACGTAGTAACTCATCTCTCCTCCTGTGCAAAGGTGAAGGTGGATGAAATTCCATCCGTCCGAACCGAAACTCTCTTTTCAACTTAACCGATTAAAACAGCGCTTATGGCGGTCCTCCCGATTAAGAGATACTCGGGCGGCACGACCGAACCGTCGGCTGCTCGCTTGTTAAAGGGAGGCCTCTTCTTCCCTCTGATTCGCTTTTTCATCTTCCCATTGAATTGTCTTTTCGAGATTCTGCATCAAAGATCGAATCTTCTCAACAAAAAAATCGCGCTGCCGTTTCAGGTTCAGGATCTCTCCCTGGACCTGGCTCACCTCTTTCATGGCCGACCGGGTAATCTCCTCCGCCCGCAGCTCGGCCTGGCGGATAATGAGATCCCCTTCCTTCTGCGCGCTCCGCTTCATCTCCTCGATCGCCTTCTGGGCCATTAGCAAGGTGTTCGTCAGCGCCCCCTCGGTCTTCTTCAACTCGGCGATCGTTTGTCCCTGATCTTCGATCCGTTCCCGGAGGTCGGCATTCTCTTTCAGGATCTCTTCGATTTCACTCGCCAGATTTTCCAGAAAAGCGTCGATCTCGTTCTGAGCATACCCCCGGAAACCGGTGGAAAAGGTCATTTGGCGGATATCGATCGGCGTCCATCTCATATTCACCTCACTATCTCAATTGTCTGGCCAATTCAAACAGGGAGCTGACCAGGAATTGCCTTAAAAACATGATTATCAAGATCGCCACCAGCGGGGAGAGGTCGATTCCGGTGCTGTAGGTCCGCATCAGTTTTCGAAGCGGATAGAGGACCGGCTCCGTAATTTTATAAAGAAACTGGACGATCGGGTTATAAGGGTCCGGGTTCACCCAGGAAATCAACGCCCGAATGATGATGACCCAGGTATAGATTTCCAGGACATAATTGAGAATCGTCGCAAGCGCCGAGACGAAGTTTGCCGCAATGAACATGATCTCTCCTCATCGATTCCGATTGGAGCAACCTTTTTTTCGATGGCCTGCGATAAAAAATACTATACCACTTTCAATGCGGGATTGAGGCCATCTTTTTTTGTCGCTCTTACCAACGGACGCGAATTCTTTATTTTGTCTTTCCCAACTCTTCGGACCGCCGCGTCGCCGCCTCCACGGCAGAAATAAACGCCGACCGGACCTTTCCTTCTTCAAGTTTATGAAGTCCGGCGATCGTCGTTCCTCCGGGAGAGGCGACAAAGTCTTTCAACCGGGCGGGATGATCCCCCGTCTGGAGCGCCATCTGCGCGGCTCCGAGAACCGTCTGCACCGCCAGGGCAAGGGCCACTTCGCGGCTCAGCCCGCTCTTTACCCCGCCGTCGGCCATCGCCTCGATCATCACAAAAACAAAGGCCGGCCCGCTTCCGGAAAGGCCGGTCACCGCATCGAGGTAGCGCTCTTCGAGAATCCAGCTTTTTCCGATCGAATCAAAAATCTGAAGGACCAGATCGAGGGTTTCTTGCTCCACTCCTTTTCCCGGCGCCAGCACCGTCGCCCCCGCCTGGACCAGCGCCGGCGCATTCGGCATGGCGCGGATGATCTTCGCCTCCCGCTCCAGGCCGGCGGCCAATCGGGCGAGGGGAACGCCGGCGGCGACCGAGACGAGGACCTTCTCTTTCAGCTCCGATTTGACTTCGGCCAAGACCCCGTCGACCCCGAGCGGTTTCACCCCGAGGATCACCAGATCCCCTTCGCGCACCGCTTCCCGATTATTCCGAGTGGTGCGAATGCCGTATTTTTGATGAATGGACTTCAGCCTCGCCTCGGAGGTATCCGAAGCGAGGAGGTCGCCCGCCTTAAACAACCCGGCGGCGAGCACCCCCTTCATGATCGCCTCCGCCATGTTCCCCGATCCGAGAAAGGAGAGGCGGGTCGGCAGTTTCGCAGTCTGTTTTTTCACAGATTATACGTCCTATCCGTCCTAATAGGTCTTATTATTTTTGTTCTTTTTTTCTTTCCCCAAAAATCGCCGTTCCGATGCGGACCCAGGTCGCTCCTTCTTCAACGGCCACCTCGAAATCGGCCGACATCCCCATCGAGAAGCGGTTCAACCCGAGATCTTCTCCCAACCGACGCAGCATCGAAAAATAGGGACGCGCCCCCTCCGGCTCGGGGGTCGGGGGGGGGAGGGTCATCAATCCTTTCAATGAAAGCGGGGCGAGCTTTCGAACCTGCGCGATCAGTGCCGGCGCTTCTTTGATCGAAATCCCCCGTTTGGTCGTCTCTTCCCCGACGTTCACCTCGATCAATACCGGCTGGGTGATCCGCCGCTTCTCCGCCTCCTGCGCCACCTTTTCGGCCAGACGAACCGAATCGATAGAGTGGATCAGAGAGAAAAACCCGACCGCCTGCTTGACTTTATTCGTCTGAAGCGGACCGATCAGATGGACCGCGGCCGATTTGTTCTCTTCAAGAAATCGACTCTCCAGAAACTTGGCGCGGGCCTCCTGAACCCGGTTCTCGCCGAAGATTTGAATTCCCGCTTCCGCCGCCTCCCGGACCCGATCGAGGCCAACCCCCTTCGACGCCGCAACCAGCGTAATTTCCTCCGGATTTCGGCCGCATCGGCGCGCCGCCTCCCGGATCCTCGCCGAGATCCGTTCAACGGCCCGGGCAATCTCTCCCATGAGACCGTTTTCCTCCGCGATTAAGCGCCATCAATCAGCATAATCCCGCTGGTCATGTTCCCCACTCTCTTTTTATCCCGACGAAAAGAATAGAACAGACCGGGAAGACAAGAGGTACAGAGGCCGGAAAAGGCGATCTTGTCCGGATTGAGACCCGCCTCGGCGAGTTGCAGCGCATTTAATCGGGCCAGATCCAGCTTCGCCTTTCCCTCTCTTTCATGGATCACCACTTCCGGGCCGGGAGAATATTTTCTCTCGAGTTCCCCCCAAACATCTTCCCCCACCTCATAGCAGCAGGGGCCGATGCAGGGACCGATGCCGGCGAGAAGCGCGCTCGGTTCCGAACCGTACCGTGAGGCCATCTCACGAACTGCTTTCCCCGAAATGTTCAAGGAGGTCCCCCGCCACCCGGCATGAATCGCGGAGACCGCCCTCTGGACCGGATCGAAGAGGAGGACCGGCACGCAATCGGCCGTCGACACGGTGATCAGCAAATGCGAACGATCGGTTGCCAATGCATCGCCGATCAACCGCGTTTCCGGGCCCTCCCCCCTTCCCGCGTCCGCTTCGGTGACCGGCCAGATCCGATCCCCATGAACCTGACGGACGCGGATTGCCTTTGCCGGCTTGCCCGGTCCGGTCTCATAAAGCGCGCTCTCGGAGAGAAGACGGGTCCCGAAGAAATGGAAAACCCCCGGCGCGCTGAGCCGGGGAAGGACGATATACCCTTGTCCGCTGTTCTGAACCCACTGATACGGCTGCATCTGTGTCAGGATCTCCATGGCGTCCGTGCCTCCTGTTGGTAGAAGGGTTCTAATCCGCCTGCTTTCTTAAGAATGTCGGCACATCCCATTCGTCATCCCCTTCCATGCGGATGACCTCTTTGCCCCCTTCACGAACCACCTTTCTCAGGTAACCGGTCCGATCGAGGCTCTTCTGGGGCGACCGTTTGGCCGGCCGGCTCTCTCCATCGACCGGCTCTTCGTGACGTTCATTCTCTTCAAACCCTGTCGCGATGACGGTCACCTTAATCTCGTCGGTCAACGACTCGGAGATCACCGATCCGAAGATGATGTTCGCATCGGGATCGACCGTCTTTTGAATAATGGACGAGGCTTCATCGACCTCGCCGAGCGAGAGGTCGAGTCCGCCGGTGATGTTGATCAACACCCCCCGCGCCCCCTCGATGGAGCTGTCCTCCAGCAAGGGGCTGGAGATCGCTTTTTGCGCCGCTTCGATCGCCCGGTTCTCCCCTTTGGAAACCCCCATCCCCATGACGGCCCGGCCGGTGTGGGACATGATCGTCCGAACATCGGCAAAGTCGACATTGACCAATCCGGGGGTGGTGATCAGATCGGAGATCCCCTGAACCGCCTGGCGGAGGATATCATCGACGACGAGGAACGACGCCCGGAGCGGGGTCCCCTTTTCCACGACATTCAGGAGCCGCTGGTTCGGGATGATAATGACCGTATGGCAGGCCCGCTTCATTTCATGGACCCCCTCTTCGGCCTGATGGGAGCGCTTGGCCCCCTCGAATTGAAACGGCTTGGTCACCACCCCGACCGTCAGGGCCCCCATCTCTTTCGCGATGCCGGCGATGATCGGCGCGGCGCCGGTTCCGGTCCCGCCCCCCATGCCGGCGGTGACAAAGACCATATCGGCCCCGGCGAGCACCTCCCGGATCTGATCGACCGCTTCCAAGGCCGACTCCCGGCCGATCTGCGGCTTCGCCCCCGCCCCCAGCCCCCGCGTCAGCTTGGTGCCGAGCTGGATCTTGTTCGGCGCCGGATTCATGTACAGCGCTTGGATATCGGTGTTCGCCGCCACGAAATCGACCCCCTGGAGACCGCATTGGATCATGCTGTTGATCGCATTACAACCGCCTCCTCCGACACCGACGACCTTAATTTTCGCCGACGTTGACTCTTGTTCCTCCTCATCAAAGAGAAACATTCAGACCTCCCTCTTTTTAGGCGCCTCATGCGGCGCCGATCCTGGTTTAAAAAAATTCCTTCACCCAGCTCTTCATTTGGCCCTTGATCCGCTGGAACAGCTGCCCTTTTCCGTTTCTTCGATGATCTTCCTTTTCTTGGTTCCGAAACGCATAGAGGATGAGCCCCGCGCCGGTGGCATACATCGGGCTTCCGACGACGTCGATCAGCCCCCCCATGCCGGCAGGCACCCCCCGCCGGACCGGAAGACCGAGCACCCGCTCGGCCACTTCGACCATCCCGTTTAAACAAGAGGTCCCCCCGGTAATCACCACCCCGGAGGCGACCCGCTCTTCAAAACCCATTCGTTCGATTTCGCGCGCGACCAGCATGAAAATCTCCTCGGCCCGCGGCTCGATAATCTCGGAGAGCAGCTGGCGCGAGAGAACCCGCGGC
The DNA here is from genome assembly GCF_012184425.1 of Candidatus Manganitrophus noduliformans. Classification (NCBI taxonomy): domain Bacteria; kingdom Pseudomonadati; phylum Nitrospirota; class Nitrospiria; order Candidatus Troglogloeales; family Candidatus Manganitrophaceae; genus Candidatus Manganitrophus; species Candidatus Manganitrophus noduliformans. Next base: position 1,327,110 of record NZ_VTOW01000001.1, on the reverse strand, counting down.
GGACGCCCGCCGACGCTCGGAACCTCGATCGTTTCGTTGTCCTTCACCATCTCCGTGGAGGCGCAGCCGTATTTGACCTTGATCTTCTCGGCATCGGCGGGAGGGGTCCGAAGCCCGATGGCGATGTCGTTGGTAAAATGGGTCCCCCCGACCGCCAGGACCGCGGTGTGGCGGACACTCCCTTCGATGTAGGTCGCAATATCGGTCGTCCCGCCGCCGATATCGACCATCACCACCCCCAGCTCCCGCTCTTCCGGGGTGAGCACCGCCTCGCTCGACGCGAGCGGCTGAAGGATCATCTCCGCCATCTGCAGCCCCGCCCGGTTGATGCTCTTGACGATGTTCTGCGCCGACGTCACCAAGCCGGTGATGATGTGAACCTCCGCCTCCAGCCGCACCCCCGACATCCCAAGCGGATCTTTAATCCCATCTTGGCTGTCGACGATAAACTCCTGCGGAAGGACATGGAGAATCTCCCGGTCCATCGGGATGGCGACCGCCTTTGCGGCATCGACCACCCGCGCGATATCGGCCCGGGTCACCTCGTGATCTTTGACGGCGATCACCCCCCGGCTGTTGAGCCCTTTGATATGCCCCCCGGCGATGCCGGTATAGACCGAATTGACCTCCACCCCCGCCATCAGCTCGGCCTCTTCGACCGCCCGCTTGATCGAATCAACGGTGCTTTCGATATTCACCACCATCCCCTTCTTGAGCCCCTTCGAGGGGTGGGTCCCGATGCCGATGATATCGATCCGCTTCTCGTCGACGACCTCGCCGACGATGGCGCAGATCTTCGTCGTTCCGACATCGAGGCCGACCAAAATATTTTCACGCTTCGCCAAGAGATCCTCCTTGAGAAGGTCGTCCGACCCTCTCGTTCAGCCCCGCCCGAAGAAGCGGCGCTGTATTGCCGATTTAGAACTGAGACTCTCGCCCGGCCTCTTTCTCGCCGGGCCACAATCCGCGCTCCCCCTCATCGGGGGTGAAACCATCCTTCACAATCACCTTTCGCCGGTATCGGAGATCAATCTCCCGATCGGAAATTCCCCGCCGTTCGAGATCTTCTCTAATTTCAAGAAACCGCCGCCACCGCTCGGAATACTCTTCCTTGCCGAAATGGAGAACCCCTTCCGGGAAATGAACCACCAGGTCCTCCGGATCGGCCAAATCGATTACGAAAAGAGAGGGCCCGGCCCCCTCCTTCTCCAGCGTGTCCGATATGAGCGAGGCCAATTGGAGCCCTTGCGGATAAGCAGCCGGATTGTAATGAATGATCCGGGGCAACTCTTCGGGGGGGTCTCCGTTCTGCTGTAAGATCTTCCCCTCCTCATCCCGGAGGCGCGGCCGGCGGGCCGAGTCGATCTCGACCGCCGCCGGAACCCGTTCGATCACCTGAATGTGCAGCCGATCGGGAAATTCCTTCCGGACGACCGCCTTCTTGACCCATGGATTCGCCTGGACCTCCCGTTGTATCTGGGCGATGTCGACGCGAAAGAGACTCCGTCCCACGATCGACCGAAAACGTGCCGTCATCTCGGGCTCTTTTAGATGATGAAGGCCGGTCCACCGGATCTCCCGAACTTGGAATGCAGGGGAGGCCGTCAATCGCTGCCCGCCGAGATAAAGCGCGAAGAGACTTCCACCGAGGAGAACGGCCCAGAGCGTCGGCCGAAGCCAGGTGATCAGCCGCGCCCAAGAGAGCCGACCTCTTCTTCTTTTATTCCTCTGGATCGCAAGTGCCTTCATTCAAACAATATCCATATTGGTTGTACGGGCGACGCACGCGTCGCCCCTACTTGTCTAATCCTGCCGTCTCTAAAATGCGTTCGACCAGCGCGTCGAAATCGATCCCGACCCCCCGGGCAATCTCCGGGAGGAGGCTTGTTTCGGTCATTCCCGGGAGGGTGTTGACCTCCAGAACATAAGGGCGCTTCCGCTCATCGACCAGCAGATCGACCCGGCTGTAGCCGGTGCACCCTAATACGTGGTGCGCTTTCAGCCCCCAGTCGAGGACTTTCTGATAAACATCGGGCGGAAGCGGCGCCGGGAAGAGATGCTCCGACATGCCGGGAACGTACTTGGCGGTATAGTCATAGAATTTTGTCTTCGGCCGGATCTCAATCGCCCCGAGCGCCTCGCTTCCCAAAATCCCGACCTGGACCTCCATCCCCGAGATATACTTCTCGATCAAAATCCGGGGACCATATTGAAAAGCCTCTTTCAGCGCGGAATCGATCTCCCCCGGCCCCGAGACAATCGTGACCCCGACGCTGGAGCCTTCCATCGCCGGCTTGACAACAACGGGAAACCCGAACGAGAGGCCGTCTGCGCGGAACCCGGAGAGCGCTTCCTCCGTCAAAACCTGAAACGGCGGAACCGGAATCCCGTGCGATTGGAAGAGATCGTGCGAGGCGATCTTATCCATTCCGAGCGCGCTCGCCAGGATGCCGGAGCCGGTGTAAGGAACCCGCATCACCTCTAATACCCCCTGAATCGCGCCGTCTTCTCCGTACCGGCCATGCAGCGCGTTGAAGGCAATCTCGATTCGCTTCGCCCGAAGGGTCTGGGCCACCTCGGAATCGACATCGATCGGGACGGCGGTGTAGCCAAGCCGATCGAGCGAAGCGGCGATCGCCCGCCCGCTCTTCAGCGACACCTCCCGCTCCGCCGACATGCCGCCCATAAGGACCCCGATCCGCTTTCCGAGAAACGGCCCCAACGCCACCGCTACTCCCTTCCTACCACTTTCGCTTCCAGTTCAAGATCGATACCCTGCTCCGCTTTGACTCGTATCTGCATCTCGCCGATGAGCGCCAGAACGTCGCCCGCCTTGGCCTGGCCGAGGTTGACAATGAAGTTGCCGTGCCGCTCGGAGATCTGCGCATCGCCGATTCGGCGCCCCTTCAGCCCCACCGATTCAACCAGCCTCCCGGCGTAATCCCCCGGCGGGTTCGTGAAGACCGAGCCGACGTTCGGGAAGGAGAGGGGTTGGGTCTCCCGCCGCCGCTTCAATAGCCGCTTCAATTTTTCCTCGACCTCCTCGGGGGAGGCCGGCGTCAACCGGAAAGAGGCGGAGGTCACCATCCCCTTGGGAAGCGCCGCGGTCCGATAACCGAATTGAATCGCTTCTTTCGGAAGGGTTTTCACTCTTGCCTCTTCATCGACAAGGGTGACGGAGCTCAAGACCGATGCCGTCTCTTCGCCCGGAATGCCGGCGTTCATCGCGATCGCCCCGCCGACGGTCCCCGGAATCCCGGCGGCGAACTCCAATCCGGAAAGACCCTTCGCCATCGCCTCGGTGGAGAGCTTCGGATAAGAGACCCCCGCATCGGCAAGAAGGGTATCGGGCTCCTGGAAGGTGATCCGGCTTAAATGTTTCAGGTGAACGACCACCCCCGGAATTCCGCCGTCGCGCACAATCAGGTTGCTCCCCCCTCCTAGGACAAAATAGGGGAGCCGATACCGGCCGATCCGCTCCATCAGGAGAACCACCTCCGCCGAAGATCTCGGGAAAACCATCGCCTCGGCCGGCCCGCCGACCTTGAGCGAGGTGTACGGCGCGACCGGCTCGTCGAAGCGGACCTCCCCCGGGTAATCTTTCAAGGCCTCTTTCAGCGGTAGGCCCTCCTTTTTCTCCGGCTCCATTTGCATCAATCTCATCCTACTTCACTCCCTCCGACCCGGAGAGAAACGCTTTCCCCAGCTTCCAAATATCGCCGGCGCCGAGGGTGATCACCATCATCCCCGGCTTGGCCTTCTTTTCGACCGCGGCGAGCATCTCGGCGCGGTCGCGGAGAAACATCACATCGGGATGACCGCTCGCTACGACCGCCTGGCAGAGCCGCTCCCCGTCGATCCCCGGAATCGGCGGCTCGCCGGCGGCATAGATGTCGGTCAGGATCAGGTGATCGGCGTCGGCGAACGAACCCGCCAGGTCATCCAACAGATCTCGCGTACGGGTGTACCGATGCGGCTGAAAGAGGACGACCAGCTCGCATCCCCATCCCCGCTTCGCCGCCGCCAGGGTCGCCCGGATCTCGGTCGGGTGGTGCCCGTAATCGTCGATGACCCAGACGCCGTTTTTCTCCCCTTGCAGTTGAAAGCGCCGTTCGACCCCCCGGTATCCTTCCAATCCTTTTCGGATCGACTCGACCGGAATCTCCAGCTCCAATCCGACCGCGATCGCGGCCAGGGCGTTCAGCACGTTGTGTCGGCCCGGCACCGGGAGGGTGAAACGGCCGAGCGACTCCCCATGAAATCGCGCATGGAAGGTCGTCTTCCAGGGCCGGAAGGCCATCTCTTCCGCGACCAGATCAAGATGGGACGCGGTGCCATAAGTGAGATAGCGCTTCTCCACCCGCGGGATCAGTTCAGCGATCGCCCGATCGTCGCCGCAAAGGATCGCCAGTCCATAAAACGGAATCTTGTTGATGAAGCTGAGGAACGTCGCCTGGATCGCCTCGAACGTCCGGTAGTAATCAAGATGCTCCCGGTCGATCGTTGTCACCACCGCCACCGTCGGCGAAAGCTTCAAAAACGAGCCGTCGCTCTCATCGGCCTCGGCCACCAGAAAATCTCCCTCCCCCTTCTTCGCGTGGCCGCCGAAGCTGTTCACCTTTCCCCCGATCACCGCCGTCGGATCGAGCCCCCCTTCGGCCAGAACGGTCGCGACCATCGTCGTCGTGGTCGTCTTTCCATGCGCGCCGGCCACGGCGATTCCGTATCGAAGCCGCATCAACTCAGCCAGCATCTCGGCCCGGGGGATCACAGGGACCTTCTGCTGCTTCGCCGCGACGATTTCGACATTGTCGGGTCGGACCGCCGAAGAGTAGACGAGGACCTCCGCCCCGACGATGTTGCCGGGATCATGGCCCACATGAATGGTCCCCCCCATCGACGCCAGCCGGCGGGTCTGCTCCGACGCCGCCCTGTCCGATCCGCTGACCCGAAAACCCATGTTGAGGAGAATCTCCGCGATCCCGCTCATCCCGACCCCGCCGATCCCAACGAAATGAATGTGTTGAACTTTACGAAACATGGCGCGATCCCGAGCCCTCGGCCCCCACCAGTTGATAACAGGCTTCCACAATTTCTTCCGCCGAATGCGGATGTCCTTGACGCCGGGCCGCCCCGGCCATCTCGGAAAGCCGCTTGGGATCGGAGAGAAGAAAGACAATCCGCTCGGCCAGCCTTCGCCCGTCGAGATCCCGATCCAATATCATCTCAGCCGCCCCCGCCGACACAAAGGCCGCCGCATTCTTCTCCTGGTGGCCGGTGGCGAGCGGATAAGGGACCAAAAGCGACGGCTTCCCGACCGCTCCCAACTCCGAGAGGGTTCCCGCCCCCGCGCGGCTGACGACAAGATCGGCCGCAGCATAGACCGCCGCCATGTCGTGAATAAACGGCTCGACGCGGGCCGAGCGTCCGGAGCGCTCGTAAGCTTCCTTCACCTCTTCCCAATCACGTTTGCCGGTCTGATGGATGATCTGAAACGATCCTTTTTCTTGCCCCAAATGAGGAAGGGCCGCGACCATCGCCCGGTTGATCGATTGCGCCCCCTGGCTCCCCCCCAGAATCAGGAGGGTCTTTGTATCTGTAGGGGCGTATTGCGATACGCCCTTACCGACCCCCGCCTCGACGATCTCCGGCCGGACCGGAACGCCGGCGCGCAGAAAGCGGTTTGTCCGAAGATAGGCGCGCGTCTCCTCAAAGGCGATCACCGCCAGATCGACCCAGGGGGCAATCAATTTGTTGGCGAGTCCCGGCACCAAGTTCGGCTCCAAAATCACCCGCTTGATCTTCAGCAAGACCGCGGCCAACAAGACCGGCCCCGCGGCATACCCGCCGATCCCGATGACCAGCTGCGGAGAGAAATTCCTCAGGATCGAAATCGACTGGAACAAGCCCACCGGCACCAGGAGAAGGGATTTGAGCCGGCCCATGATCCCTTTTCCGACGAACCCCTTCGCCGAAATCGCGGCAAATGAGAATCCCTTTTCGGGAAGGAGCTTCGCCTCCATCCCCTGCGCGGTTCCGACAAAGAGAACCTTGGCGTTCGACTCCGCCTTCTGAAAAGTCTGCGCCAGGGCGATCCCCGGGTAGAGATGGCCGCCGGTTCCTCCCCCTGCGATCACGACCCTCATGCCCGTCCCCCTTCCGCTGCAAGTCCCCTCGCGCCGGCCCTCGCCCGATAAGGGGCGGTGCTCCGGGAGACATTGTAGAGAAGCCCCATCGCCAGCCAGTTCATCAGAAGAGAAGAGCCCCCATAGCTCACGAAGGGGAGGGCCAATCCCTTGGTCGGGAGCAGCCCGGTCACCACCCCCATGTTCATCAGCGCCGGCAGGGTCATCATCAGGGTTGTTCCCATCGCCAGCATCCGGTGGAAGGGATCTTCGACCGACCAGGCGATCCGGGTTCCTTTCCACAAAAGAAAGACATAGAGAAGGAGGAGCGAGAGGGTCCCGATCAACCCCAGTTCCTCCCCGATCAGGGCGAAGATAAAATCGGTGTGCGGCTCGGGAAGAAAGAAGAGCTTCTGCCGCCCCTCCCCCAATCCGTTCCCGAAGATCCCGCCGCTTCCCAACGCGAGGTACGATTGGATCATCTGAAAGCCGCTCGCCGACGGATCACTCCAGGGATTCAGATACGACATCACCCGCTGGAGTCGGTAGGGGGTCTTCAAGATCCAGTAGAGAACCAATGGGATCATCAGCAGCCCCAGCGAAGCCAAATGCGTAAACGAGACCCCTCCTAAAAAGAGAAGGAGCGCAGCCAAAATGAGGATGATCACGCTCATTCCGAGATCGGGCTCCACCAAAATCAGGGCGATCTGCAGACCGATGACGACCAATGCCGGCGCCAACCCCTCGAAGAAATCCCGGATCTTTTCCCCCTTCTTCACCACATAGTGGCTCAGATAGATCACGGTGAAGAGCTTGGCCGCCTCCGAAGGCTGAAAAGCGGCCGGCCCCAGGCGAATCCATCGGCGGGAGCCGTTCACTTCAGACCCGATCCCCGGGAGGAGCACCGCGATCAGCAGGGCAAAAATAAGAATCATCATCGGAGCGACCCATTCCCGCAGGCGATCGAGCGGGATGCGTGAAACGATCAGAAACGAGAAAAGGGCGATCCCCATCCAGAGGAACTGTCTCTTCAGGAAGAAGGCCGAATCTTGATAGTTCTTTCCCGCCAAAATGCCGCTGGCGCTGTAGATCATGACCAGCCCGACAATGCCCAAAAAGAGGGCGATCATCAGCAGAAGGCGGTCGCCCGCGGCGCGGGGCCTCCGCGCCGCTTTCAGATTCCTTTCCGATTGCGGAATGGAGGCAAACAGAGAATGATTTTCTACGCCCGTTCTCTTCTTTGCACTCACGACGGCAGTCCCTCCACCGCTTGCCTGAAGACCTCGCCCCGGTGCCGGTAGTCCCGGAACATGTCAAAGCTCGCGCAGCCGGGGGAGAGAAGGACGATTTCCCCCGCCGCCGCGGAGGCGGCGGCCCGCTCGACCGCCTGCTCCATCGACCCGACCCGTTCCACGGCGGGATGATCCGAAAAACAGCGGGCGATTTTTTCCTGCGCCTCTCCCAGCAAGATCAGCCGCTTCACCTTCTTTAGAATCAACTCCCTCATCGGGGTGAAGTCGCTCTCCTTGTCCTTCCCTCCGGCGATCAGGATCACCGGAACGGCCAACCCCTCGATCGACTTGATCACCGCCCCGACGTTCGTCCCCTTCGAATCGTTGATGTATTTGACCCCGCGCACCTCCCGCACCAGCTCCATCCGATGCGGAAGCCCCTTGAAGTTCATCAGCGCCTGTCGAATCCCCTCGGCCGAGCAGCCGCAGAGGAGGGTGACCGCGATCGCCGCCATCGCGTTCTCGATATTGTGAGATCCTTTGATCTTCAAGAACTCCACCCGAACGATCGGCTCCGCCTCCCCCCAGAGGTTGGAAACGATCTCCCCCTCCCGCCAATGAAGATAGACCCCCCGCTTCGGGATCGCGAGACGGCTGAAAGAGACGGCCGAGCCTTTCAGCGCCGGCGGCATCGTGGCCGGATCATCTTGGTTGAGGACCGCATAATCCCCCTCCGATTGGTTCTCGAAGAGCCGCCACTTCGCCGCCTGGTACGACTGAAAATCGGGATACCGGTCGAGGTGATCGGGGGTGACGTTCAACAGGGCGGCGATCCGGGGCCGGAAGGTTTGGATCGTCTCCAATTGAAAAGAGCTCAGCTCCGCCACGATGAAATCCCACGTTCCGGTGACCGCCTCCGACAGCGGCGTCCCCAAATTTCCCCCGACGAAGACCTTCCACCCCCATCCCTTGAGGATCTCTCCGACCAGGGTGGTGGTGGTGCTCTTTCCGTTGGTCCCGGTGATTGCAATGATCGGCGCCGAGAGGGCCGAAAGGAAGGCCGAAGCCAGCTCGATCTCGCCGATGATCGGGATGCGGCGCGCCTGGAGTTCCTTCAGCGGAAGGGTTTTTAAAGGAACCCCGGGGCTCAGAACCACGCATTCGGAGGAGAGAAGATCTTCCTCGCGTCGGCCGCCGAGGCGGAAGTGGACGGTGCCGAGCCCCTCCCCTCCTTGGGAAAGGTGCGAGAGAGAAGAAGGGACCGTTTTTTGACGGTCGTCGACGACGAGCACGTCGGCCCCTTCCCGGACCAAAAGTGAGGCGGCGGCCATGCCGCTGGCCCCCATCCCGACCACCGTGACCCGCTTTCCTTTGAATGACTCCTTCAATGCAACCCCGTTACGCGTCATCACCCGTTTCGTTCTCCGAAGAGCAAAGAGGACATACTACCTCAGCTTGAGGGTGCTCAAACTCAACAAAGCCAAAATGATCGAGAGAATCCAAAAACGGACGACGATCTTCGGCTCCTTCCACCCCTTCAGTTCGAAGTGGTGGTGGATCGGCGCCATCAGAAAGACCCGCCTCCCGCTCGATTTGAACGAGGCGACCTGAAAGATCACCGAGAGCGCCTCCATCACAAAGATGCCGCCGACCAAAGCGAGCAGCAATTCGTGCTTCGAGATCACCGCCACCGTTCCCAGCGCGCCGCCGAGGGGGAGCGAGCCGACGTCTCCCATGAAGATCGACGCCGGATAGGCGTTGTACCAGAGAAAGCCGAGGCTCGCCCCGATCATCGCGCCGCAGAAGACCGACAGCTCCCCCGCCCCCTCGATATAGGGAATCAGAAGATACTCCGAAAAGGTTCTGTGGCCGGTCACATAGGCGACGATCGTATACGCCACCGCCGTCACGGTGATCGGGCCGATGACCAAGCCATCCAATCCGTCGGTCAGGTTCACCGCGTTCGAGGCCCCGACGATCACCAGGATCGCGAAGGGAATGTAGAGCGCCCCCAAATCGGGGATGATATTCTTGAAGAAAGGGACCGAGAGAATCGGAGAGTAGGCGGCAGAACGATAGACTCCCAGGGCGATGATCAAAGCCACCAGGATCTGCAGGCTGAATTTGTATCGGGGAAGGAGCCCTTTGGTGTTTTTTCGAATACATTTCAGATAATCATCCATAAACCCGATGGCACCGAATCCCACCGTGGCAGTCAGAACCAGCCAAACATATCTGTTTGTCAGGTCGGCCCAGAGGAGCGTCGAACCGACCATCGCGATGAGGATCAGGATCCCTCCCATCGTGGGAGTGCCCGATTTGCTCATGTGCGATTTTGGTCCGTCGCTCCGGATCTGCTGGCCGATTTGATAGCGGCGGAGCATTTCGGTAACCACCTCCCCGATCAGAAACGAGATCACCAAGGCGGTCACGATGGCATAAATCGTCCGGAAAGTGATGTATCGAAAAACGTTAAAAAACGAATAGGTCGTATGGAGCGGATAGAGGAGATGATAGAGCATTAATCTTTTCCCCTCTCCAGAGGGAGGGTCTCCGCCCGCTTTCCCCGATCCGATCGCTCGACCCCGAGCCACGCCAGGACCGTTTCCATCCGCATTCCGCGCGATCCTTTAATCAACAACACGTCTCCTTTCCGAAGATAAGACAAAAACTCTTTTTGAAGCGACGGAAGATCGGCATACGCCGAAATCTTCTCGCCGGCCATTCCCGCCTGACGCGCCCCCTCGGCCACCGCGCCGGCCCACCGACCGACGGCGATCAGCAGATCGATCCCGTTTTGTGCCGCCGCCTCTCCAACCCCTCGGTGGGCCGACTCTGAAAAGGTCCCCAACTCGAGCATGTCGCCGAGCAGCGCAATTTTCCGGGAGGAACCCCCCTCGCGCCGCGGGAAAGCGGCGAGCATCTCGATGGCCGCCTTGATCGAGGCCGGATTGGCATTATAAGCATCGAGGAGGAGCGTTTTTCCCTCCGCCTCCAGCACCTCCGCCCGGAGCGCCACCGGCCGGAAATCGGCGAGCCCATCGCGAATCTCCTCCAGCCGGTACCCCAACGCGCAGGCGACCGCGGCCGCGCCGAGCGCGTTCGCCACCTGATGCCGCCCCGACGTCGCCAGATGAACCCGCCCCGCCTCCCCGGTCCGGCGAAGGGTCAGGAGAAAACCGATCCCCGCCCCCTCGGGCCGGATCTCGGTCGCCGTCACATCGGCCGGGGCGTCGAGCGCAAAAGTCCACTTCACAGAGAGCCGCTTCTCCCAGGGGGCCAGATGCGGATCGTCGAGGTTGATGATCGCCGTGCCGTCGGGACGAACCGCTTCGAACAACGACCCCTTCTCCTCGGCTACCCCTTCGATGCTTCCCAAGAACTCCAGATGGGCCGGGCCGATGTTGGTGATCAAACCGACGGTCGGCCGAGCGATCTCGCAGAGGCACCGCATCTCCCCCTTGAGGCTGATTCCGATCTCCAGGACCGCCGCCCGATGGCTTGCGTCGAGACGAAGAAGGGAAAGGGGAAGACCGAGGTGATTGTTGAGATTCCCTTCCGTCTTCAAGACCGGCCCTCTCCGGGAGAGGATGGCGGCAATCATCTCTTTCGTCGTCGTCTTCCCGTTGCTCCCGGTCACCCCGATCAACGGAAGGTCGAATCGCGTCCGGTGCCAGGCCGCCAAAGATTGGAGCGCCGTAAGGGGATCCTCCACCAGGATCAAAAAATGGCGATCGAGAAGCGGCCGCCAAGCCCCTTCCCGAGCCTGAAATCCGTGACGGGAAACAACGGCGCCCGAGGCCCCCTGCTCCAACGCCTGCGCCACAAAGTCATGGCCGTCGAACCGCGGCCCTTTGACGGCAACAAAAAGGTCGCCCGGACGGAGCGTGCGGGTATCGATCGAAACGCCGGTCACCTCCGCCGAGGCGTTCCCCCGCCGCTCGCCGCCGCTTCCAATCGTAATTTCCTCAACGCTCCACACCACCTGCTCCTGAACCTTCATTTTCGTCCCACACGGGCGGTCAGCGCGGTCCGGGCGACTTCCCGATCGTCAAAGGGAAGGCGCTCATTCCCGATGATCTGATAGTCTTCGTGGCCCTTGCCGGCGATCACGACCGCGTCCCCCTCCGCGGCGAGACGGACGGCCCGCTCGATCGCCTCGCGACGATCGGGAATAACCTGATACTCCGCCGAGGAGTCGGCCGATCGAAGCCCGGCCTCGATTTCTTGAATGATCGCCATCGGCGGCTCGCCCCTCGGATTGTCGGAGGTCAGCACCGTCACATCGCTGTGGCGGGCCGAAACCGCCCCCATCTTCGGCCGCTTTCCCCGATCGCGGTCGCCGCCGCAGCCGAAGACGGTGATGATCCGGCGGGGGTGAATATCCGACACCGCTTGAAGCAGTCGATCGAGCGCATCTTCGGTGTGCGCATAATCGACGATGACCAGAAACGGCTGGCCGGCGTCGATTTTCTCGAACCGCCCCGGCACCCCGGCCATCGCCGCCACGCCGGCGATGATCGACTCTTTTGACAATTCCAACGCCGCCCCCGCCCCGATCGCCGCCAACAGGTTGTAGACGTTATAGCGCCCGACGAGAGGAGATCGGATTTCCATTTCTCCCATCGGGCTTGCCACCGTCATTCTGATTCCCCCCGGACCGATCTCCATCGACTTCGGATAGAATTGGCCTCGCTCGGAGATCCCGTAGCCCCAACACCGGCCCGGGATCTCTTCCCGGATTCGCCTTCCCCAAGGATCATCGAGGTTCACCAGCGTCATCCCGGTTTGATCGAAGAGCTTTCGCTTCGCGGCGAAGTAGGCCTCGATCGTTCCGTGGTAATCGAGGTGGTCCCGGGTCAGGTTCGTAAAGATCGCCGTGTCGAACCAACATCCCTCCACCCGTCTCTGGTCGAGCGCGTGAGAGGAAACTTCCATGACCGCATGGGTCGCGCCGGCCCCTCTCATCTCCGCAAAAAGCGCCTGCAGCTCCATCGCCCCGGGGGTGGTATGCGTTGCCGGACGGACGGCATTCCCCAAGTCGAATCGGATCGTTCCGATCAGTCCTGTTTTGAAACCGGCCGTTCTCAAAAGCGCCTGGATCAGGAAGGTCGTCGTCGTCTTTCCATTGGTGCCGGTCACCCCGATAAGATGAAGACCATCGGTCGGATTCCCGTAAAAATAAGAGGAAAGATGAGCGAGCGCTTGCCGGGCATCGGACACCTGAATATACGTGATCGGACGATCTTCCTTCCGAGAGGTCGCGTCGAGCGCATTCGCCGGCCCTTCGGCGACAACGACGGTCGCGCCGCGCTCGATCGCCTCCGAAATAAACCGGCGGCCGTCCTGCTTTGACCCGGCCACGGCGACGAAAAGTCCTCCCGGCCGGACTTTCCTTGAATCGGATGCGATCGATTCGATCTCCAGATCGGCCTTCCCGGAGACCGCCACGGTCGAAAAAAGGGTCAACCAGTCATTCAGCTTCAAACACGCTCCTCGGCGTGCGACGCGTTCCCAGACCGCTCGATGCGACCGCATCGGATACCTTCACGGCCGAGGCGGTTCCCCGCACCTTCGGAGCGCTTCGACCTTTCATTGAAGCGGTCAGGACCTGCTCGTTCAGCGACGGATGCGGCGGCACCTTCAAATAGTGGAGAACCTCCCGCCCGATCGTGGAAAAGACCGGCGCGGCGACCGTCCCCCCCCATCCGTCCCCTTCCGGCTCATCGATCATCACGAGAATCGCCACGGCCGGATCTTCCGCCGGCGCAAACCCGACGAAGGAGCTGACGAAAGCATGCCTGGAGTAGCGGCCCGTCGCGGGATCGATCTTCTGCGCCGTGCCTGTTTTTCCCGCAACCGAATATCCCGGAATCGCCGCCAGCAGCCCTGTCCCTGATTTCGAAACGACCCCTTCGAGAATCCGAACCATCTCCCGGGCCGTCTCCTCCGAAACCGCCCGCCGGCGGACCTGAGGCGACGACTCCTTGACCACTCTTCCTTCGCCGCCGACCCGCTGAAGATCGATCTCCTTGACCTGCCGGACCAGATGCGGCGTCATCAACCACCCTCCGTTCGCGATGGCGGAGACCGCGGTGATCACCTGCAGCGGGGTGACGCCGATCTCCTGACCGATCGAGATCGAAGCGAGAGAGCGCTTCGACCACTGCTTCGGATCCCGGACCAGTCCGGGCATCTCCCCGAGCAGATCGATTCCGAGACGCTCTCCGAATCCGAAGGCGCGGATGTAGCTCGACATCCGCTTCTCTCCGAGACGTTCCGCCACCTTCGCCGTTCCGATGTTGCTCGACTTCGCGATGACCTGGCGAAAGGGGACGACGCCGACCGGGTCGTGATCGTTCAATACCGTCCCGAAGATCCGATAGCTCCCCTCCTCGCAGTCGATCATCTCGTTCGGATCGACCACCTTCTCTTCCAGCGCCGCCGCGGCGGTCACAATCTTAAAGGTGGAGCCCGGCTCATAGGCGTCGGTGATCGCCCGGTTGCGCCACTCGGAGGGTCGATGCGTTCGGACCGTATTGGGATTGAAGCGCGGCCGGACCGCCATTGCCAGGATCTCCCCGCTCCAGGGGTTCATCACGATGATCGTTCCCCCCTTGGCGCGCGTCTGATCGACCACCCGGTCGAGCTCCCGCTCGCTGATATGCTGAATCACTTCATCCACTGTGAGGTGGAGATCTTTGCCGCGAGAGGGGGCGATATAATTCAGATCTTTCGGGAAGATCGATTTGCCGTGGGCGTCTCTCTCCAGGACCAGCCATCCCTTCTCTCCCCGAAGGGTGGTGTCATATTTCAGCTCGATCCCCTCCAGACCGCGGTTGTCGAGACCGGCGAATCCCAAGAGATGGCCGAAGAGGGCCCGCTTCGGATAAAAGCGCTGGCTCTCCATGACGAACCCGATCCCGTCCAATTGAAGAAGCCGGATCTCCTCCGCCTTCGCCGGATCGATTTTCCGGGCGAGCCAAACGAAGCTCTTTCCGTCATCCAGCTTTTTCGCCAGGCTTTTCGGGTCGATCTTTAAAATCGGCCCCAGCTTTCGGGAAACCGCCGCGGAATTGCGGATCTCGCCCGGAACGGCATACACCGACGGGACCTCGACATTCATGGCAAGGACGGTCCCGTTTCGATCGTAAATGGCCCCCCGCTCCGCCTCGATCGAAACATTCTTCTCGTGCTCGCGTTCGGCTCTCTTCGACCATTCGTCGTGCTGGAACACCTGCAACACGACGAGGCGGACCGAAACGAGAAGGAATCCGACCGTCAAAAGAGAAGAGACGAGAAACAATGCAGCCGTTCCCCCACGTTTATTTCTGGAGGAACCGGGCACAAACCTCTCCCCGGGGGCGGAGCGTTTGAAAATCATTGCGCTCTTCCTCCCGTCCCCTCCGGGGTTCCCCTTTCGTCTCTTGCTTGCCGGATATAGACGCGCTGTTCAGGAAGGACGGGGGACATCTTCAACTGACGCGCGGCAATCTGCTCAACCCGTTCGATCGCGCTTAAGCTCTCCGCCTCGACCAGGAGGGTTTGATGGATGCGGCGCAACTCCGCCTTTTGCTGGTGGAGCTGCTCGATCTCATAGCCGAGATGAATCATCTGGTTGCGCTGCCAGAGGGAGAGAAAAGCAAAAAAGAGAATCGCCCCTCCAAGAAATAAAAATGCAATCCGCGATTCCAACTGACGAAACCATTCGTTCATGCGGCCCTCTCAAGACCGCGGAGTTTGGCGCTTCGCGCCCTCGGATTCCGCGCAATCTCCTCCGGTCCGGCCTGGATCGGCTTCTTGTAAAGATTCACGAATCGGCGCGGCTCCTGCATCGCCCATTTCTTGAAGGTCTGCTTGACGAGCCGATCCTCGAGGGAATGGAATGAAATGACGACCAGCCGCCCTCCCACCGCCAGCAGGGAGAGGGCCGCTTCAAGGCCGGCTTCCAGTTGCGCCATCTCTTGATTGACGACCATCCGGAACGCCTGAAAGGTCCTCGTCGCCGGGTGGATTCGGCCGTGGCGCGCTTTGGCAGGGTACGCCCGCCAGATTACCCCCTCCAGCTCTTCCGTTCGGGTGATCGGTCCGCTCTCCGATCGAAAACGGATGATCGAGGAGGCGATCCGCTTGGCCCATCGCTCCTCTCCATACGTCCGGATGATTTCGGCCAGTTCGCGTTCGGTGGCGCGATTGATCCAATCGGCCGCCGTTTCTTTTTCCATTTGATTCATCCGCATATCGAGGGGACCCGGCCTTTGAAATGAGAATCCACGTTCCGGTCGATCCAATTGAAGAGAGGAGATCCCGAGGTCGAAAAGAAGACCATCGACCTCCTTCAGATTGAGTTCCGCCGCAATTCTCGAGAGTTCATTGAAAGAACCTTTACGAAGAATGATCCGATCGCGGTAAGGATGAAGCCGTTTTTCCGCCAAGGCAAGCGCCTCCTCATCCCGATCGAGTCCGACAACCCGTCCTTCGGGATTTGTCGCGGCAAGGATCGCCTCCGTATGGCCTCCCAATCCGACGGTGCAATCGAGATAGAGTTTTCTTCCGTTTGGTTTGCAGTCCAAGGCGATGAGAACCTCTTCGACGAGGACAGGCTCGTGGACCCGCCCCCCTTCATCTTCTCTTTCCGATTCTCTTTCCGAGAAATTCGGTTCCACCATTGCTGCGAGCACTTGTTGAATCGCCTTGAAGGGTTTCTACTTCTCGATGGCGCTCGGATCACAACTCTTATCGAAATCTTTACACGGAGAGAAAAACGCTTAACTTCAAAACTGACTTCAGGAGAGTGGTGGACGTCGGCCTCGCCCGCTCACATCCCCAAGCTGGCCAACGCCTCCTGAATTCGCTCGCTATTTTCGGTCACGAGCGCCTCATTCTCCTGCCATTTTTGCGGATTCCAAATCTCGAATCGATTTTCAATTCCGACGACGAGGACGTCGCCGTTGACCTGCGCATACTCCCGGAGCGGCGGAGGAAGAAGGATCCGCCCTTGTTTATCGAGCGGACATTCGGTCGCGCGGGAATAAAAAAATCTTAAAAAATTCTTGACCCCCTTGTCCATGGTCGGCAGCTTTTTCGCCTTCTCGGTCATTACGTTCCACTCTTGAAGCGGATACGCCGCCAGGCATCGATCGAGATCGGTGGTGATGATGACGGTTGCGTTGGAGTAGGCGTTCAAAAACTCTCTAAACTTTACCGGGATACTCAACCGCCCTTTCGCGTCGATCGTATGCTGGTATTTCCCCAGGAACACGCTACCCCCTCAGCTATATCCCACTTCATCCCACATTGGGGGGAATTATACCCCAGCTTTCCACTTTGTCAAGGGAAAAAGGGCCGATGTCCCAAAAGGTTATACCGGGTAGACATGAGGAGGAACCCGCCGACGGGAAGGGATCCGGATATTCTCGAAATATTTGATTCGGAAGTGTTTTTCTGAGCGTGATGAGATGAGCAGGCGTTTTTCAGGCGGTGGATGAGGGACCAGCTGTTGGGCGTTGACCGATCAGCCCCCCCTATAGGTAGAACCACAAATTGAACTATGCGTTAGAACCGTCCTCCAAAAATATTCTCAACATTTCTCGCATCGATCTTTACCCTTCGAGATATTCTTAGTCGTTTCCTCTAATCGTCAAAAATTTTTCTTCTCGCGGCACGATTTAAAATAAAACGAAGCCCGCTCCATGCAGCTTCATCGTTATCGGAAGCGGCTAAAATGCCTTGACATTCGAGATGCTTATTTGATAAGTTTCCATATTCCTCAATAAGTTGGCTACTATATAGCACTGATTGAAAATGGCTGTCAAGGAACCGGCATGATGCGAGTCAAAATCAACGGAAAACAAGAAGAAGTTCAGGAAACAACGCTTTTGGACCTCCTGAAAGCAAAGAAGATCGAGCCCCGAATGGTCACCGTTGAATTGAACGCCAAGATGGTCGATCGATCCAGCCTGGATCAAACCCGCATCCAGGAGGGAGACGAAATCGAATTTCTCTTCTTCATGGGGGGCGGCTCCGGGACGGAATTGTTTTGAATCCATTCCAGCAAGGAATCTCATGAAATCACATCCGAACATCACCGAATTAATCGGGCGAACCCCGATGGTTCAATTGAACCGGTTCGCCGACGATGAAAGCGCCCGCCTCTTTGCAAAAGTCGAATTCTTCAATCCCGGCGGGAGCGTGAAGGATCGAATCTGCCTCAGCATGATCGAGGCGGCCGAGCAGGCCGGGAAGCTTCGGCCGGGGGGAACGATGGTGGAGCCGACCAGCGGCAACACCGGAATCGGTCTCGCCCTGGTCGCCGCGGTCCGCGGATACAAGTTGATTCTCGTCATGCCCGAATCGATGAGCATGGAGCGGGCCAGCCTGCTCTCTTCCTACGGCGCCCAGCTCGTCCTGACCCCCGCCTGGGAGGGGATGCGCGGCGCCATCAAAGAGGCGGAAAGCATCATCGAGCAGAATCCAAATTACTTCATGCCGAATCAGTTCTCGAACCCTGCGAATCCTGAGGTCCATCGGAAGACGACCGGGCCGGAGATCCTGGAAGCGCTGGACGGAAAGGTCGATGCCTTTGTCGTCGGGGTCGGGACGGGAGGGACGATTACCGGGGTCGGCGAAGTGCTCAAGGCGAAGAATCCGAAGACGATGATCGTGGCGGTCGAGCCGTCCGCCTCGCCGGTCCTCTCCGGCGGGGAGCCCGGTCCGCATAAAATCCAAGGGATCGGCGCCGGTTTCGTTCCGAATGTTCTTAATCGGAAAATCATCGACCGGGTCATCACCGTCAGCGATGACGACGCCTACAAAACCGCCAAGCTGCTCGCGCGCCAAGAGGGACTTCTCGTCGGGATCTCCTCCGGCGCCAACGCGCTGGCCGCACAGCAGATTGCACGGGAACTTGGCCGAGGCAAGACGGTCGTGACGATCCTTCCCGACACCGGGGAGCGATACATCAGCATCGAGAAATATTTTAATATTTAGGCGGTAAGAAAATGGCCTTTACGGAAGAACAACTCGTCCGGTACAGCCGGCATATTATTCTCACTGAAGTCGGCGGCAAGGGACAAAAGAAAATCGGGCAGGCGAAGGTTCTGATCGTCGGCGCCGGAGGTTTGGGCTCTCCGATCGCCCTCTACCTCGCCGCGGCGGGGGTCGGCACCCTCGGTCTGATCGATGCCGATGTCGTCGATCTCTCCAACCTGCAGCGCCAGATCATCCACCATACTTCCGATATCGGCCGGCCCAAAGTCCTTTCGGCTCAGGAAAAGATGGTTGCGATCAACTCCGATGTGAAGGTCGTTCCGTACCAGGAGAACCTCGATGCCGACAATGCGCTGAAAATCTTCAACGACTTCGACTATGTGATCGACGGAACCGATAACTTTCCGGCCAAATTTTTAATCAACGACGCCGCCCACTTCGCGAAGAAACCGCTCATCCACGGGGGGATTCTCCGATTCGAGGGACAGCTCTTCACGATCCTTCCCGGTACCAGCGCTTGTTATCGCTGCATCTTCCCGGAGCCTCCCCCGGCGGGTCTGATTCCAACCTGCCAAGAGGCCGGGGTGCTCGGGGCGCTCGCCGGATTGATTGGAACCCTTCAAGGGACCGAAGTTTTGAAACTGATTCTAGGGATTGGAAAACCGTTGACCGACCGAATCCTGAAATATGATGCCCTCCGGACACAGTTCCGAGAGATCCCGATCCGAAGGAATCCAAACTGTCCTCTCTGCGGCGGCAATCCGACAATCAGAACACTGGAGGTCCAGGAACCGCCGGTCTGTGATACAGATCCGGCCCCCCTCCGATCACAGGGAATGAATCACCAGCCATAAAATCCAAAGAAAAAAATCGGCGCGCCAGCGTGGGAGCGTGACGATGAGAAGCATTTCTTAGTGATGAACGATCCACGATCAGCCTCAATTTAGGATAGAACACGATGAGCAAGATGAAAGGGTTGAAATGTAAAGAGTGCGGCAAAACCTATCCCGCCGCGGCCCTTCACGTCTGCGAATTCTGCTTCGGCCCGTTGGAGGTCTCCTACAATTACGACTACATCAAAACAAAAATTACGAAAGAAAAAATTCTTCAGGGGCCGAAGAGCCTCTGGCGATATCAGGACCTCCTCCCGATCGAGGGGGAGCCGACGGTCGGCCTGAACGCCGGCTTTACGCCGATGATCCACGCCAAGAATCTCGGCGCGGAGTTGGGGCTCGATTATCTCTATTTGAAAAATGACACGGTGAATTGCCTCACCCTCTCTTTCAAAGATCGGGTCGTCGCCGTCGCCCTCACGCGGGCGAAGGAGCTTGGCTTCGACACGGTCGCCTGCGCTTCCACCGGGAACCTGGCCAATTCGGTCTCCGCACATGCCGCCGAGGCGCGGCTTCGCTGTTTCGTCTTCATCCCGGCCGATCTGGAAGCGGGAAAAGTCCTGGGGAATTTGATTTACCGGCCGAACGTTGTGGCCGTTAATGGGAACTATGACGACGTCAACCGCCTCTGCAGCGAGATCGCCGGAGAGTATTCGTGGGCGTTCGTCAATATCAATATCCGCCCCTACTACTCCGAGGGATCGAAAACCCTCGCTTACGAGGCGATGGAGCAGCTCGGATGGCGAACGCCGGATCACGTGGTCGTGCCGATCGCATCGGGATCGCTTCTCACGAAGATCTCAAAAGGCTTCAACGAGTTCGCCGATCTTGGTTTCGTCTCCCCGGTGAAGACACAGATTCATGGGGCCCAGGCAGAAGGGTGCTCCCCCGTCGCCGCCGCCTTTAAAGAAAAGCGAGATTTCATTAAACCGGTCAAACCGAAGACGATCGCAAAATCGCTCGCCATCGGAAACCCGGCGGACGGTTTCTACGCAGTCAAGGTTGTCCTCGCAAGCGGCGGGGTGATCGAGCATGTGACCGATGAGGAGGTCGTCGAGGGAATGACCCTGCTCGCTCGGACCGAAGGGGTCTTCGCGGAGACCGCAGGAGGGGTCACGATCGGCGTTCTGAAAAAGCTGGCCAAGAAGGGTCTTTTCAGAAAGGGGGAATCGGTGGTGGCCTATATCACCGGAAACGGCCTCAAGACCCAGGAGGCGGTCGCACCGGCCCTGGGTGTTCCCTGGAATATCCAACCGAGCCTGGCGAATTTCCAGGAAGCGCTGAAAGCCGCCTCGGCCGATACTTCGAATAAAGAAAGAGGAGTCCAATGATCAAGGTTCGCATTCCGACCCCTTTGCGTAAACTGACCGGCGGTCAGGGAGAGGTCGCCGCCGAAGGGGAAACCATCGCCGCATTGATTAACCTTCTGGATAAGGAATATCCCGGCCTCAAAGAACGGCTCTGCGATGAGCAGGGGGAACTCCGCCGGTTCGTCAATATCTATGTCAATGAAGAAGACATCCGTTTTCATCAGGGGATCCTGACTCCCGTGAAAAAGGGGGATGAAGTTTCGATCGTCCCGGCCATCGCAGGAGGATCGTTTGTAATCACGTTTAACGAATAACGAGGATACCAAGGGAGGGATAATTGGCCAGTCTAAAGGTTCATATTACATTTCCGGAAGAGAAAATTCGAGAGCCGATTATTTACCAGATTGGGAAGGATTATAAACTCATCACCAACATCCGGCGGGCCGACGTGACCGAGAAGACCGGATGGGTCGATTTGGAATTGACGGGAGAGCCCGCGGAGATCGAGCGCGCCGTGGAAGACCTCAAGAAAAAAGGGGTGAAGGTCGATCCGATCGAAAGAAATATTATCGAGTAATACGGGAGCATCCATAAGAATGGCATTTACAGAAGAGCAACTTCAGCGATACAGCCGCCACATTCTCCTTCCCGAAGTGGGAGGAAAAGGACAGAAAAAAATCGCCGCGGCGCGGGTTTTCTTGATCGGGGCCGGCGGGCTCGGCTCCCCCGCGGCTCTCTATCTGGCGGCGGCCGGCGTGGGAACCCTCGGCATCATCGACAGCGACGTGGTCGATCTCTCCAACCTTCAGCGCCAGGTCCTGCACAGCACGAAAACACTCCATCGCCCGAAGGTCGAATCGGCCCAAGAGACCCTTTCAAGTATGAACCCGGACGTCAAGATCGTCCCTCATCTCGGAAAAATTTCATCCGAAAACATCCTTGATCTCATCAAGGATTACGACATCGTCCTCGACGGATCGGATAATTTCGCGACCCGATTCCTCGTGAACGACGCCTGCTTTTTTCTCAAGAAGACCCTTGTCTCCGGAAGCATCTTCCGGTTCGAGGGGCAACTGACCACCCTCAAACCGCACGAGACCTCCGAGCCGAAACCCTGTTATCGGTGTCTCTATCCGGAGCCTCCCCCCGCGGGGCTGGTCCCCAGTTGCCAAGAAGCCGGGGTGCTCGGCGTCCTCGCCGGAACGATCGGCGTGCTCCAGGCCGCTGAAGCGCTGAAGGAAATTTTGGGAATCGGAACCTCGCTCGCCGGAAGACTCCTCGTTTATGACGCCCTTGAGATGTCGTTCCGCACGGTGAAGGTTCCAAAGAACAAGCAGTGCCATCTCTGCGGACCAAACCCCACCATCACGCAGCTTCTCGACTACGAAATCTCGTGCACCCTTCCCCCCCCGGGGAAATAAGCGCGCCGCTCCCGCAGGACGAATCGGTCCCGTATCAAAATTCTCTCCGATCAATTTTTTGGATTAATGCGCCGGACGCCGGTGACGGATCACTTCTTTGATTTTTTCGACAACCTTGTTGGGAGAGGTGGTCGCCTTGACGAGGAAATCGACGGCCCCTAAATCGATCGCGCGGTTCACTTCGTTAGGGGTCCCCCTCACTGAAGAGACGATGACCGGAATGTCCTTGATCTCCGGTTGGGATCGAATGATGTGGAGAACCTTATAGCCGTCCATCCCGTCCATGACCAGATCGAGCAGGACAAGGATCGGTCGCTCCCTGAACAAAATTTTGAGCCCCTCGATGCCGTTATCGGCCACCAGGACGGAGAAGCCTTCGGAAAGAAGACGTTGCCGATAGACCGCCTGGTAGAACTGGGTATCATCGATAATCAGGACCTTCTTTTGGTTCGAATGAGAGAAGCTGTGCGAATGGGAGACCTTCTCAATGTACCCCTTCAGATAGTCGAGATCTCCCGGCTTGAGTCCGACGAACCGCACCCCCATTCCGACCCCTTCATGGAGATAAACCACTTTGGCCTTCACCTCGATTTCATGCTTTTCGAGGCAAAAATGGAGCGTGATCGTCGCGTTTCTCTCGAATTTTTCATGCGTCGTGATATACATCCCTTCGGTGCTGAGATCAATCGCCTGGCCGGAGGCGGCGCCGTTGATCCCGACCTCCTGAACCACCAGGACGCGCTCCTTCCTTCTTTTCTTTTCGCCGTTTTCTGCTGTCATCCGACAACCATGATAGAGGGGTGCTATTGGTAAAGGTACCATGTGACCGGAAAATGTCAAACGGACGTTTGACATTCTTTTGAGTTTTCAATACTATCAGGAGGTTCCAACGGCGGGACAGTCCGTTTCTGACAAAAATGTACCCACATTTTTACTAATAAACTCTATGGATCGAGAATGGGGTTAGACAGAGAAAGGGTGATGCTCCAAATTCCAAAAACCCTCATCGATGAAATGATCGCCCATGCGCAAGCGGAGGCGCCGAACGAGTGCTGCGGTCTTCTGTCAGGGAAAGAAAATGTGGTCAGTGAAATATATCAGATCGGCAACCTGCCGGCGGACGATCCGGCTATCGCCGATCTGAAGGTTCCGCCGGACCGCCGATTCCGCTATGTGATGGATCCCAAGGAACAACTCCGGGCCTTCAAAGCGATGCGAAAGAGCGGGACAGAACTCCTCGGGATCTACCATTCGCATCCTCACTCTCCGGCCTACCCTTCGGCCACCGATGTCCGCCTGGCCTTCTATACCGATACATACTACCTGATTATTTCCTTGGAAAAGGAGAAGCCGGAAATTCGCACCTTCCGGATTATCGATCAGAAGATTTCAGAAGCGACGATCGCGGTCTTACCCTAAACGTTTCCGAAGCGTTGCGAGAAGTCCTCCTTTGGGAATCCGATCCACCCCTAACAAAACCCCGTTCTCCTCGGTGGCGACCCAGATGGTGCCGTCTGAAAGCGGGAGGAGCTGATTGACCTGCTTCTCGAAGCGCTCCCCCTGGTAAAGCCGGGCGGGATGCCACTCGGCCCCCCCGTCATTGCTCCAGAAAAGGCCCCGTTCCGTGCCGATGTAGAGGATCTCCCGGTTCTCCGGATCGACCGACAGAGCGGTTATCCTCACCCCGCTCGGAAGCGCCCCCTTTATCTCTCTCCACTCGCCATTAAGATCGCCTTCCCATATTTTTTGCTCATTGGCTGCCAGGAAAGAGCCCTCGTCTCTCCAGGCGATGTAGCGGAAAGGGGCGCCTTCCTTGGAAACAACTTTTTTCCAACCCTCATTCGATTTTGACCAGAGGGTGTTCTCCATCATTGCGAGAAGCCTCTCCCCTTTCACAGCCAGCGCTGAGATCGTCCCCGGTTCGACCGCCTCCACCTTCTCCCAGCCCTTTCCGTGATCGGAGGAATAAAAGAGACCGGCCTCCGTCCCGGCGTAGACCCCCTCCATTCCGTCCACCGCAATGGAGAGCACGCGGGCCGGGAGAGAACCTTCCACGGCCGCCCATGTGCCCCGACCATGCTGCCTTCTGGAAATTCCATCTTCGGTGATGATATAAAGGAATGTCTTGCCGCGGGCCATTCCGCGGACGGAAAGATTGACCAGTCCCACGTTCTCCCCGATCCAATTCCCTTCCTGACCGGTGATAACCCCTTTTCCATCGGTTCCGACGGTGATCCCTTCCCCGCCATAATCGAGGGTCCGGACGGGAGCGATCAGCAATCCCTGATGCAGCGCCTCCCAGGGGGATCGAATTCGCCCGCGGAAGAGTCCTCCGCCGGTTCCGGCATAAAGATCGCCCCCCTCGGCGGCGACGAACGAGTGGATCTGGAGATCGGTCATTTCCGTCCCTGCCTCGAGCGGAAACCAACGCGCCCCGTCATCTTCGCTGTAGAAAACCCCCTCGCCGGTCCCGGCATAGAGGATCCCCCGGCCATCCACGCTCAGCGAGCGGATGGAAATGTTGGGAAGGCCCGCATTTGCCCGCTGCCAACGGACCCCGCCGTCCAGGCTCCGGAAAATACCGGCTCCCAATGTGCCGGCATAAAGCGCCTCATCTTTTCCCAAAACCAAGGCCCGAACGACCTGCTCTTCAATCCCTTGAAAATCGAACGCGCGGATGATCTGCGTCCACTGCGAATCCCTGGGGCGCCGTTTAAAAATTCCTTTACCTTGCGTCCCCGCATAGAGCGTTCCGTCTTTCGTCGCAACTATACTCCGGACCAAGACCGATCCGATCCCGTCGTTATAAGGCTCCCAATGCTCTCCCTCATCCTTGCTGACGTAGACCCCCTGTCCCGTCCCCGCGTAGACCACCCCTCCGGGAAGGGAGACCATCGACTCCACACTGGTATTCTCCAATCCTCGATTGATCGAGACCCAGCGCCGTCCATCGTCGCGGCTTTTGAAGAGACCGGCCCGGATCGTCCCGGCATAGAGGGTTCCCCCTTTCACGCGCATCAAATTGACGATGAATTTATCCCGCAGGCCGAGATTGGAAGGAACCCAATGCTTTCCTCCGTCCTCGCTCCGGAAAAGGCCTTCGCCGTAGGTTCCGACGAAAAGAGTCTCTCCGGAGCCCGCCGCAATCGACTGGATCACTCCCACGCCGTAGGGACCGTCGGTCGGATAAAGGGTGACCCCCTCCACCGGGGGGCGGTAATCGGCCTTTCTTTGGATCATCGATGCGAAGGGAATCGTGGAGGCCTGCGGTTTGTTGGAGAGATAAAAAAATCCGGCGACGGCCACCATGCCGAGGATCAGGAAAAACGCCTTCGGACGGCTCATGGCGACATCCCTCCCGGCTCTTCCTTGCGAAGCGAGACCACGCTCCCGAAGATTCGAACGATCACGATGCCGACTTCATAAAGGAGAATCAGCGGGATCGCCATGACGCACTGGTTGAAGATATCGGGGGTCGGTGTCAGGATCGCGGCGATCAGGAACGAGAGAAGAACGGCGTACTTTCGATTTTGTGAAAAGAAAGCGGGGGTCATGAGCCCCATCCTCGATAGAAAGAGCATGGCCAGAGGAAGTTCGAAGACCAGACCGAACCCAAAGAGGAACTTGAGATTAAAATCGATATACATTGAAACGGAGATCTGCGGGGTGATGCCGCTTCGAACTCCGTAATTGATAAGGAAGTCGAGCGCGAGCGGCAGGGCGACCAGATAACAGAAGGCCATCCCGGCGAAAAAGAGCAACGTCGCAAAGATTAAAAACGGGAAAAGATACCCGCGCTCATTCGGAAGAAGGCCGGGCGCGACGAATTGCCAAATCTCATAGAGAATCACCGGGAGGGCCGCCAGAAAGCCGACGAAGAGGGAGACCTTTAGGTCGGCCCAAAAAGCTTCGGCGGGGGCGAGAAAAATCAATTCGGCATGAAGGGGACGCTTTAGAAAGAAAAGGAGGGTGTCCGAAAAATAAAAAGCGGCCCCGAAGGCAAGAGAGATAATCAGGACCGACCGAACAAGTCGGCTCCGAAGCTCCTGCAAATGGCCGGAAATCGGCATCTCCGCTCCCGCTCCCTCCTTACTCCCGGCCGGCTTTTTCACCTTTCCTCAATCCTCCCTTTTCCTCCACTCCTCTTGCGGATTGATCTCCCCGCATCAAGGCTTACATCTTCCCGATTTGAAAATTGGCTTACTTGTCGCTGATTTCGGGTGAGGAGCGCTCGGGTTTCGTCGCAGGGCTGACCGTTTCTTCTTTATCCCCTTTCTCAATCTCCGCCCGCACCTCCTCGGTCGCACGGCGAACCTCGCCGAGCCCCCTTCCGATCACCCGCGCGATCTGAGGAAGCTTCTCGGGACCGAGGATAACAAGCGCGATCGCGAGGATCAGCAG
Source organism: Candidatus Manganitrophus noduliformans (assembly GCF_012184425.1). NCBI lineage: Bacteria > Pseudomonadati > Nitrospirota > Nitrospiria > Candidatus Troglogloeales > Candidatus Manganitrophaceae > Candidatus Manganitrophus > Candidatus Manganitrophus noduliformans. The sequence continues at coordinate 1,300,739 of NZ_VTOW01000001.1, read as the reverse complement.
CAATTCTGGAAAACCAATCCCAAACAAGGGCCCCTCATTTCTAAAAATTCAGATCGTGTCGTTTCGGAGTGCGGAGCGAGTTCCCTCTCCGCTCCGCACTCCGTACATCATCAGCGTCTTCCAGCCGTCATATTGGAGATCCGCTTGGTCGATTTTTCGACATCGGCCTGTCCGGTCACTTTCACCTGCCGGACCATCTCCACCATTTCATCTTTGGCGGCCAATTTTTTCTTCTGGAACTCTTTCTTTTGAACTTCCTCTTGAGGAGTCAAGACCCTTCTTCGCCCCATCTGGTGAAGCGATTGGTCAAGTTCCCCATGCAGTTTCTCGAGGTGACGAAAATGCCAATTTTTTTCGCGGAGCATTTCGATGATCTTTTCTTCTCTCTCCATCGATTCCCCCCTCATGAGGTGATTAAACGTGAAACGATTTCTATTCTTCTTCTCCCCCTCCGTCAAAGTCGCATTGGAGCAGAAGGGCATCTTCTCTCGGCTCCCGATAGTAGTTTCGCCGGACCCCGACCTGATAAAATCCGAGATTCCGGTAGAGCGTTTGCGCCGGAAGATTGGAGGCGCGCACTTCGAGCGTCGCCATCCGGATTCCCCTCCTTCGGCCGCTCTCCAGGGCGAAGCGAACCAGCCCCTCTCCGATCCCTCGTCTTCTCCAGGCCGGCTCGACCGCCACATTCATCAAGTGAAGCTCATCATAAACAACCCAGAAAAGAACGTAGCCGACGATCCGGCGGTGTTCCTCTTCTCTCGCCACATAGGCGAATGAGAAGGGGTTCTCCCACAGCTCGGACTCGAACATTCTTCTTGTCCAGGGAGACGAATAGGCGGCGCGCTCGATCGTTAAAATCGTGTCGACATCTTTCGGAGTCATCCGATCGTAGAGGATAGGAACCGACGCCGCTCTTTTATTCATTTCCGATTCCATCGCCTCTGCCGGAGAATCATTTTATCCGGCCCCCTGGCTGCTTGATTTCGCGCGGTGGTTCAATTCGGCGGTCGAGGCCCGGAGATAAAACGGCGTCACCTCTTCCGGGGGATGGACTTCCCCTCCTTTCAGTCGGGCGAGGCCCAGCTCCGCCACGCCGGCTGCGGAAGGGAATCGGAGCGCCTTCGGAGGGAAAAGGGCGCCCCCCGGTCTGCGCGCCAGGAGAAGCTCCCTGTATTTCTCCGCCCCTTCTCCGACGAAGAGAACCGGTTGATCGAGACGGCCGATCGCCTCCAGCATCGCCTCGGGCGAAGTCGCCGCATCGGGATGAAGCCGAACGGGTCCTCCCTCTTGCATATCGAACAACGCCCAATAAACCTCCTGCCGCCGCGCATCGAGCATCGGCGCAATCAACGCATTCGAATAGGGGAAAAGCCAAGCCATCGCCTCTAGCGTCGGAACCGTCACCAGCGGCTTTCGCCCCCCCATCGCAAGCCCCTTCGCCGTGGAGAGACCGACCCGCAGCCCGGTGAACGACCCCGGACCGATCGAAACCGCAATCGCATCAAGATCGGCCACCGCCGTTCCGCTGTCGGTGAGGAGCCGATCGATCGCCAAGAGAAGGCGTTCCGAGTGGCGCACCTCCACATGTAGGCGATACTCCGCAATCAGGCCGGCCTCTTCCATCAGCGCGACCCCCCCTGCCAACGTGGCGGTTTCAATCGATAAGATCTTCATGCCTTACTCTGTCCTATTCCATTGAAGCGATCGGAGAGACCTCCCTGAAACGGAGCGTCACTTTCTCTCCCTCACTCTCCCCCCGAACTTCGAAGGGAAACGCCTGTCGTCCGACCTTCCGGTAATCGCCGAAGAGCAGGCGGCCGCTCCGCTCACCCATGACATCAAATCGCTCCACTCGCTCCACCCGGAACGCCGTCCGCTCGATCCCGATCTTCTCCTCCAGAACCGCCTTCCCCGGCAGCGCCCTCAAGAGATAAAGGATGAAGCGATCCTCCCCCTTCTCCAGAGCCGGAAGCGACGGCGGCGCCGGGTCGGGGACGGCGCTCCGATTGACCCAGTCGATCAGCGCCAGCGATCCGATCGGGATCGCCGTTCGGACCTCTTCCTCAAATTCCTCCCGGGTCGCTTCGATCGTTCTTTGCTCCGAGGGAAGATGGAGGGTCACCCTGGGGCCGGCCAGCCGCAATTCAAAGAGGGTCCCTCCCAAAAGATTAAATCCCCGGATTCGGGTCTCCCCGTTCCAGTGGACCCAGCTCGCCTGAAAGGTATGGCGCCCCTGACGTTCGGAGTCGGCCGTGATCTCCAACAGCCCTTTAAATCCGCTCCACTCCTGGCGGCGGAGTTGATAGAGGGTCAGAAGCTCCTCCAAGGAGGCATCTTTCTTCACCGCCTCATCGACGGGCCGGATCTCCTTCTTCGCGCAACCCGATACGAACAGCAACATCACCAACGCGAGGCGAAACCAGGAACGGACCAACTTCCTCTCCTAGAAGAACTAGATCAACTCGAGCGCCTCGGCAAGATGCGAGACGCCGATCACTTCCAGTGTGTTCCCGATCTCCCCCTCTTCCCGAAGCAGTTCCTGATTCCGCTTCGGAAGGATGCACCGCTTGAATCCGAGCTTCTCAGCCTCGCGAATCCGGAGGGTCGGCTGCTGGACGCCGCGAATCTCTCCTGCCAGACCGACCTCCCCGAAGATCACCGTCGCCGGATCAACCGGGCGTTCCCGGAAGCTGGAAGCGACCGCCGCCGCGATCCCCAGATCGATCGCCGGCTCTTCGACCTGAATCCCGCTGACGACGTTGATGAAAACATCTTGCCCCGCGAGATGAAGCCCCGCCCGCTTTTCCAAAACGGCGAGGAGGAGCGAGACCCGATTCGAGTCGACCCCCAACGCCATCCGGCGCGCCGTGCCGAGATAAGAGGCGCTGACCAGCGCTTGAAGCTCGATCAAGATCGGCCGGGTTCCCTCCTGCGCGGCGACGACGACCGAGCCGGCCGCGTCGCGCGGCCGTTCGGCGAGGAAGAGGCCTGAAGGATTATCGACGTCGGCCAGACCCGCCCCTTTCATCTCGAAAACCCCCAGCTCGTTCGTCGACCCGAAGCGGTTTTTAATCGCCCGGAGAATTCGATAGGGGTGCCCCTTGTCCCCCTCGAAATAGAGAACCGTATCGACGATGTGCTCGAGGACGCGCGGCCCCGCGATCGATCCTTCTTTAGTGACATGGCCGACAATCAAAACCGCCACGTTGGCACGCTTGGCGTAAAACATCAGCTGAGAGGCGACCTCCCGGATCTGCGTCACACTGCCGGGGGCGGAGCTGATCTGGCGGGTATACATCGTTTGAATCGAATCGATGACGATCGCAACCGGTTGGACCGCTTGTGCATGGTGGATGATTTCCTCAAAGGCCGTTTCGGCAAGAATATAAAGGTGGTCGGAGGAGATCCGGAGCCGGTCGGCCCGCAATTTCACCTGGGCCGGAGATTCTTCCCCAGAGACATAGAGCACTTTTCCGCGGCCCGCCCCGATTTGATCGAGCGATTGAAGCAGCAGGGTCGATTTTCCGATTCCCGGGTCCCCCCCGATGAGGACCACCGATCCGGCGACGATCCCCCCTCCCAAGACCCGGTCAAACTCGCTCGAACCGGTCTTCGCCCGCATTTCGGAAACGGGGAGAATTTGAGAGATCGGCTTCGGCGCCCAAATCTCCCGGTCGAGCTCTCCCTGGGCCAGCCATCGGGACTCCTGGTTCTTCCCAAGAGTCGGCTCGACCCGCTCCTCGACCAGCGAATTCCAAACGCCGCAGTCGGGGCACTTCCCGAGCCATTTGGGCGACTGGTAGCCGCATTCCTGACAATAAAAGACTGTTTTTATTTTCGCCATTTGTCTTCCTTTTTCTCATGATAATCGATCAATTTTCAAAAAGCAAACGATCAAAAAGATAAAACAGAGGAGTAAGGAATCGAGTGATAGGGGGTATGGGATAGGGGTAAAAACATATCCCTTACCCCGTGTTCATCTACCCCTTATCCCTTCTCTTCTTACCTGTCTCCCCAGTTGTCTTTTCGGCCCTTTTTGGATAGAATGAATAAGTTGAAAGGGGAATCGAAATGGCTGAGAAGATTCGAAATTATATCAATGGAAAGTGGGTCGATGCGGCCCGCGGGAAGACCTTCGAGAGCCGCAACCCGGCGGACAACAGAGACCTCGTCGGAACGGTCGCCGACTCCGATGCGACGGATGTCGATAAAGCGGTCACCGCCGCCCGTAAGGCATTTCGTGAATGGTCCCTCACACCGGCCCCCCATCGGGGGGAGATCCTCTACCGGGCGGCCGAACTTCTGGTCAAGCGGAAAAAGGAGCTCGGAGAACTCGTCTGCCGGGAAATGGGTAAGGTGATGCCGGAGGCGATGGGGGACGTTCAAGAAGCGATCGACATGACCTATTATATGGCCGGCGAGGGGAGACGCCTCTCCGGCGAGACGGTCCCCTCGGAGCTTCCGAATAAAGACGCGAAATCGGTGCGGGTCCCGATCGGCGTGGTCGCCCAGATTACCCCATGGAATTTCCCGATCGCCATCCCTTCTTGGAAAATGACTCCCGCCCTCATCACTGGGAATACCGTCGTCTTTAAACCGGCCGAGGAAACCCCGGTCTGCGCCACCCGATTTGTCGAGATCCTGATCGAAGCGGGTCTCCCGCCGGGGGTGTTGAACATGGTTCACGGGTTCGGGGAGACGGCCGGAGAGCCGATGGTCCGCCATCCGGAGGTCGATGTGGTCTCGTTCACCGGCTCGAATCCGGTCGGCGAGCGGCTGGCCGGCATTTGCGGCAGCATGCACAAGCACTTCACGATGGAGACCGGCGGGAAAAATCCGATCATCATCATGGATGACGCCAACCTCGAGCTTGCGATCGAAGGGGCGATCTGGGGGGGATTCGGAACCAGCGGGCAGCGCTGCACCGCCGCCAGCCGGCTGATCGTTCATGAAGCGGTTCACGATCGTTTTGTAAAGATGTTTTCCGAACGGGCCGCCCTGCTGAGGGTCGGGCCGGGATCGGATAAAAAAACGGAGATCGGTCCCGTCATCAGCGAAGCCCAATATCGTAGAATTCTCGATTACATCGAAGTCGGAAAGAAAGAAGGAGCCAAGCTGATCTTGGGTGGGAATGCCCTGAAGAAGGGGAAACACGCCAACGGCTATTTCATCGAGCCGACGATTTTTATCGACGTCCAACCGAAGATGCGGATCGCGCAGGAAGAGATCTTCGGGCCGGTCGTCGCCGTCCTTCGCGCCCGGAATCTCCGAGAAGCGATCGACATCGCCAACGACGTCCCCTTCGGCCTCTCCGCCGCGATCTACTCGCAGGATGTCAACAAAACCGCCGTGGCGGAGCGCGATCTGAATACCGGCCTGGTTTACATCAACGCCTCCACCATCGGCGCCGAAATCCAGCTGCCGTTCGGCGGGACCAAACGGACCGGCCTCGGACCGCGTGACGCCGGCGGACGGGGCGGCGCCCTCGACCTCTACACCCAATGGAAGATCATCTACCGCGACTACAGCGGCCGGCTTCAAAAAGCACAAATCGACAAAGAATAAGGACCATCCGAATGCGGAATGCGGAGAGCGAAGCGCGGAGCAAAAGCCCTTCCGGCTTTTTTTATTCCGCGCTCTCTCCTCTGCTGATTGCTCTTCTCTTCACCCTCTCCGGTTGCAAAGGGGAGAATCAGCCCTCTCCTCCCGAGCTTCCGGCCAATGTGATCAACCTTTCCAACACCGAGGCTCTCTCCATCGCGCCGGATAGTGCTGCGTCCGGAGAGACCCTGTATATCGTCTGGCAGGAGCATGTCGGCGGTCAGAACATGGAGGTCTTCCTCTCCCGTTCCGGAGACGGCGGAGCCACCTTCGGCGCACCGGTCAATGTTTCTCAGACCTCCGTCTTCTCGGGCAATCCCCAGATCGCCGCGTCGGGGAATTTCGTCCATGTCGTCTGGGAAGAGACGGTTCCAACCAACGTCGAGGCAAATGAATTTGATATTTTTTACAGACGCGGCGAAGATGTGAACGGCACCTTCACCTGGTCTCCTCCTTTAAGTGAGACCGGCTTGAGACTTTCGAGCCCGACTCCGAATTGTAGAAACAACACCGACACACCGGGGGACGATCCCTGCCCCTCGCAACTACCGACCGTCGTTGCTTCCGGCGAGAACGTCTTCGTTGCATGGGGGGAATCAACCATTTATCAGTTCGAGATCGATAACTCACTCAATCCTCCCTCCAAAACATTTCGGATCATCAACTCGGAAATTCTACTAAGGAGATCGACAGATGATGGAACCACATTCGATCCAACGATCTTCACCATCTCAGGCCCAAAGGATGACAGCACCCTGTCCCCTTCATTTGCCCCGACCCTGGCCGCAACGGCCGACAGAGTCTACATTGCATGGGAAGATGTCCCTCTTCCCCAGCCTCCACAGCCCCAATCCAAAATTTTCTTCAGGACACTGATCGATCCATTAAGTTCTGCTTTCAGCCCCCCTCTCGCTCAGCAGGCAAGAGACCTCTCCCGCTTTATTAAGGGATCAAGCCGGCCGAGCCTGGCCGCGGAAGGAACCCGGGTCTACCTTGCCTGGGAGGGACTTCACCTCCCAGCGGGACCGTGTCCTGCCGTTCAAGACAATACTCCCGCTCCTCCAGAGGCCAGATCGGAAATCTTTCTCGTTCTATCGGAAAATCGAGGGGATCAATTTAGTGATGCGAATGATTGCGCTCAGAGCAATTTTTCGAACACGACCGGCAACTCCAATAGTCCTCGGATCTCTGTATCGGGATCATCTGTCTATGTCGTTTGGATGGAGAGCACTCCCGACCTTGCAGGGATGGCATTTAGAAAATCAGAGGACGGCGGGGATACGTTCAGCGCTTTTTCCAATATCGAGACGGCAGGCTCCGCAGCGAACCCGAGCATTATCGCCGCCGCGGATGGGACCTTGTTAGCCTCATGGGAGGATGCAACCCTCGGCAATCTCGAGATTGTCTTTGCTCGAGAATAATCACCTCAAGAATGCAAAAAGGCTGGGATTTCTCCCAGCCTTTTTATTTCATCCGACTCAATCTTGTAAATAAGCCTTTCGAACGTTCTACTCGTATCCCTCTTCTTCCGTGGGAAATTTGCCCGACTCCACATCCGATTTGTAGCGGCGCACCGCCTCGGTAATCGTCGCAGTGAGGTCGGCGTAGCGGCGGACGAACTTGGGATGGAAGCGGGTGAAGAGGCCGAGGAGATCGTGCAGAACAAGGACCTGGCCGTCGCAGTACGGACCCGCGCCGATTCCGATCGTCGGGATTTTAATCGATTGAGTGATTTTCTTCGCCAAGGAAATCGGAATCCCCTCCAGAACCAACGAGAAGGCGCCCGCCGACTCGACCGTCTTGGCGTCTGCGAGGAGCTGTTTGGCCTGAGAGGTCCCGCGTCCTTGAACCTTGTATCCCCCCATCCGATGAACTGATTGCGGAGTCAATCCGATGTGCGCCATGACCGGAATATCGTGGCGCGCCAGCATCTCGATCCGATCGGCGACCCGCGCTCCCCCCTCCAGCTTCACCGCCGCGGCACCCCCTTCTTTCAAGAACCGTCCGGCGTTCCGGATCGTCTCCTCGATGCTCGCCTGATACGATAGAAACGGCATGTCGCCGACGACCAAGGCCCGCTTCGCGGCCCGGGAAACCATTCGGGCATGGTAGATCATTTGATCGAGGGTCACCGGAAGGGTGCTCTCCTCCCCCTGAACAACGATCCCGACCGTATCCCCGACCAAGAGAATGTCGATCCCCGCTTCATCAATCAGCTTGGCAAAAGGAAAATCGTATGCCGTCAGGACGGTGATCTTCTCCCCGTTCTCTTTTTTCTCGCGAATCCGAGGAACCGTGATTTTATCCATCCGCTCCTCCGGCGGCCTTTTTTAACCCGGGACCTTTGGGCAAAAGCCCCGCCCGTTCCAAGATCACCGGGATCTGCTCCTCGGCGCCGATCGCCATCAGATGAATCCCGTCGCATTTCCCTCGGATCGCCTCGATCAGTCCAAGCGCAATTTCGATCCCTACCTCCAGTTCTCCCTCTTTTCCAGCCCGCTCCAGCTTTTGGACAAAGCGCTCCGGCACGAAGATCCCGAGATGCTCCGTCACATAACGAGCCATCTTGAGAGAGCGGAGGAGGAGAACACCGGCGAGAATGTTGACGTTCGACTTCCGAGCCTGCGCCATAAATCGTTCGAAACGGTCAGGCTGAAAGACCGCTTGGGTTTGGAAAAATCGGGCGCCGGCCTCGACCTTTTTTCCGAACTGCATCAACGCCGGCTCCAACGGTTCCGCTTCCGGCGAAACCGCCGCCCCCGGAAGAAGAGCGGTCGCCCCCTGGATCGGCTTCCCGGTCATCTCCTTTCCTTCATTGAGGCTGCGGACCACCTGGAGGATCTCAACCGATTCGAGATCAAAAACCGCTTTTCCCTCTTTCTGATTCCCCAGGGTGATATCGTCGCCCGTCAGGCAGAGGACATTTCGAATATCGAGAATATGTAAACCGAGTAGATCGGACTGGATGGCGAGCCGATTCCGATCGCGGCCGGTGATCTGGCAGATCGGATCGTGCCCCATATCGAGGAGGACCTTGCTGAGCGCCAGCGGGCTGGCGTGCAGTGTCGCCGCCGGATTATCGTTTACGTTGACCGCATGGACCTTTCCCAAGAGCCGCCGCGCGTGACTGCAGAACTCGGCAATGTCGGTTCCCTTCGGCGGCAAACACTCCGCCGTTAAAATAAACTCTCCCGATTCCAGCGCGTCTCTGAGCGTCTTCATAAAGCCCTTTGCCTTTCTCCGACCGCGTCTCCCCTCACGCTTTTTCTTTCTTCCACTTCGCAGACTGAAGGGTATTTAAAAGAAGCATGGCGATCGTCATCGGACCAACCCCGCCCGGCACCGGCGTGATCGCCCCGGCCCGCTCCTGGACCGGATCAAAATCGACATCGCCGACGATCCGGCCGTCCGGAAGGCGATTGATCCCGACATCAATCACCACCGCGCCCTCTTTCACCATTTCTTTTTTTACAAATTGCGGCTTGCCGATCGCCGCGATCAGGATATCGGCCTGGCGGCAGACTTCGGGCAAATTTTTCGTCTTCGAATGGCAGATCGTCACCGTGGCATGGTGATGAAGCAGGAGCAGCGCCGCCGGTTTTCCGACGATATTGCTTCGTCCCACGACGACCGCATGCGCTCCGGCGATCTCAACTTTAGAAGCAAGGAGAAGCTCGATGATGCCGAGGGGCGTGCAGGGGACGAACCCCTTCTCGTTGGCCACCAATTTCCCGACATTGATATAATGGAACCCGTCGACATCTTTCTCCGGAATCACCGTATCGAGCACCTTGCGCTCGTTGATCTGCTTCGGCAGGGGAAGCTGAACCAAGATGCCGTGAATTTTCGGATCTTGATTGAGGCGCTCGACCAGAGAGAGCACCTCGGCCTCCGTGGTCTCCTCGGGAAGATGATGCTCTTCCGAATAAATCCCGACCTCTTCACAGGCCTTTCGTTTGTTTCGAACGTAAATTTTCGACGCGGGATTTTCTCCCACCAGGACCGCCGCCAATCCGGGCCGATCGCTCGGACCGAGCTTTTCGACCTCGGTCTTCACCCGGGCGCGGACTTCCTGCGCAATCGCCTTTCCGTCAATTCGTTTCGCCGGCACTTTCGTCTCCCTGAATGTATATCGTTCTTTTTTCTGTCATGATCAGATCAACCGGATGATCGGTCTCTTCAATTGGAAGCTGATTGAGCACCTGAAACTCAAACGCCATCCCGACTTTCCTCCCCCTTGCCGAAGAAAGAAGCCGATCATAATACCCCCCCCCGAACCCCAGCCGATTCCCCGTCTCATCGAAAGCCACTCCCGGAACGACCCACAGTTCGACCTCCTTCGGATCGACCTTTTTCCGGTATTCGAGCCGCGGTTCGGAAATGCCATAAGGACCGGGCTGCAACTTGGAGGGATGAAGTTCGATCAACTCCGAAAGGGCCAACGACTTTGTCTCCGGTTGAACGAGCGGGACCACAACCCGCTTCTTCATACGGAGCGCCTCCCGGATCATCTCGTCGGTCTGAACCTCCGCAGCCATGGCCAAATAGAAATGGATCGTCTGCGCCGCGTTGAATTCGGAGGAAGCCAAAAATCGCTTTGCGATCTCCCCACTTTTAAGCCGACATTCCTCGGAGGAGAGCGCCTTTCTCTGGAGAAGAAAACCGGCCCGAATCTCCTTTTTATCCGTAAAATGGCCCACATTCGCAACCTCTGCCCGTTTTTCAGGTTATCAGGTCGCCGTTTCGATTGTCAAGGAATTTGACCTGCTTGAGGTTCGTTCAGGGATGGAAATGGCGGTTGCAACTTTCGGGTCCCTTTTGAGTTACCACAGTGGGATATTGACAAGACGATCGCGATTTTCGAAACGGAAATCTCAATTAAGAAGCGGGATCGGGAGGAAGGGGGGAGGTTCCGAGAAGGATCGGGTCGAGTAAGCCGGCCCTCCAAATTTCCAAGAAAACGACGACGATGTTCGGATCGAACTGGGTCCCCGAGCAACGTTTGATCTCCTCAATGGCGCGCTCGGGATCGAGCTGCTTGCGGTAGGGACGGCTGCTCGTCATCGCATCAAAGGTATCGGAGACGGCCAACAGTCTTCCTTCGATCGGAATCGCCTCGCCGGAGAGCCCCTTCGGGTATCCCTTTCCATCATACCGCTCGTGATGATAGAGGACATACGGAACCAGCGCTTCCAGAAAATCGATCCCGCGGATAATTTGCTCGCCGATCTCCGGATGGGCCTTCATCATCTCGAACTCCTCGACCGTCAGCTTTCCGGGCTTATTGAGAACGGCATCGGGGACGCCGATCTTCCCGACGTCATGGAGATGCCCGGCCAGCTCCAGCACCGCCAATCGTTCCTCCGGCCAATCGAGTAGCTTTGCCGTGAGCTTCGCATATTCGGTCACCCGGTCGGTATGCCCGCCGGTGTAGCGGTCGCGCTTCTCGATCGCCTTGGCGAGCGTGATGGCGGTCGCTCTTTGGCTCTGGATGAGCTGTTCTCTCTGCCGGCGTTCATGCAGATAGCTCTTCCGAAGATCTTCAGCATACCGCAACATCTGTTGGTACGCCGTCTCCAACTCTCGCGTCTTGAGTTTTTCTCTCTTAAGAAGAATCTTCAGATCTCGGAGAACATAGGCGAGCTGCGTTCCGGAATAACCAAATTCTTCCCGAAGGTATCGCTCCAGATCTCGATCGACGGAAGAGAGCTCCCTCGATTCGCCTGGTCTTTGACTGGGGATGAAGTCCATCATTTTTTTCGGGTTAAGATCTTGCTGACGCAGTCGAGGAGTTCAAGAGGGCTGAAGGGTTTGGTGAGGTAGACATTTGCATCGAAGCTCTTTGCTTCGTTCTCCGAAAGCTTCCCCCTACCGGTCAAGATAATGATGGGGATCGCCTTGGTCCGAAGATCCGACCGAACCTTTTTGCAAACCTCTTCTCCGCTGATCCCCGGCATCATTAAATCGAGGATCAGAAGATCCGGTCTTTCCTCTAAGCACTTTGCGACTGTGTCGGGACCGTTCTCGGATTCAATGATGTGGTATTCCTCGCTTTCCAGAGTGCTGTGAATGAGGAGGCGGATCGGGACTTCATCGTCGGCGATTAAGATCTTCTTCATCGGCTGCTCCGGGTGGAAAAAGGATAACACAAAAGGGTTTTTTGTCAACGAAACCGAGCATGTGATAACAACTTAAGGGTTCACGCGAAGCGGGTGATCCGAGGTGAACTCCGCCTTGACAAGGAATGAAAAAATGATTACGATGAGGATCGCGCGGGAGGTCTACACTTGTAGACTTCCGGGGGACGGAATGGCGGGAGCCGCTCTTACAAAACGACAGCAAGCGATCTATCAGTATCTACGACGCTTCCTGGATGAACACGGGTTTCCGCCGACCCTCCGTGAAATCGCGCGGCATTTCAGGCTGGCCGGACCGATGGGGGTCAAGAGACATCTCGACACCCTCGTCCGTAAAGGGGTCATTCAACGTCTCCCCGGACAACCGCGAGCGATCCGCATTAAAACCCCTCCCCCTCGACAGGGCCGCCTTCTTCCGATTCTCGGCGGAGTCCATGCCGGGCTTCCCCTTCTCTCCGAAGAAAACATGGAGGGAGAGCTCTTGCTCGATTCGATGATCGCCGCCCGGGAATCGGCGTTCGTCCTTCGGGTGAAGGGGGAGAGCATGATCGACGCCCACATCGTCGACGGAGATTACGTGGTGGTGCAAAAAGAGCAAACCGTGGAAAATGGGGAGATGGCGGTGGTGCTTGTCGACGGAGAGGCGACGCTCAAGTATTTTACGAAGAGAAAGAAAGAAATCATTTTATCTCCCGCCCATCCCGAGATGAAACCGATCATCGTTCGACAGGATCAATCGGTTCAGGTTTTGGGAAGAGTGGTCGCCGTATTAAGGATGGTGGATGCAGGCAGTAAAGGAAAAAAGAACAGGTGAGTCCTCATTTCAGGATTATCTAAAACGATTCTCTCTCCGCTACAAGGGAACATCGAAAACAAAAAAGGCCCCCTCCGACTACCTGATCGAAAGCCCGTTCGGGAAGCTCTTTGCAGTGGTCCTCGAATACGATGCCTCCACGGAAATCCGGGAAAAACTGAAAGAGGCTCAAAAACGGTCGAAACAGTTCAAGAAGGAGAAAACCCCTTTCATGCCGGTTCTCCACAAGGGGGGCCTGCCCGGTCTGGAACACCGCTACCTTCAGGAAGCCCTTCAGGAGGGACACTTTCCGGAGCTGAGCGCAATCGCTCTGCTGGAGGGAAGGCCGGGTCAAGAACACCTCCGGATTTTTCACAACCGCTTCGCAAACCATCTCCTCGATCGGCGCATCTTCGATCACGACAAGGACAAGAATCTCTTTCTGGCAAAAATCTTTCCGAATCACTTTTTCTGGATTGTCGAAGACGCGATCTGACGCAGCGGTCGGTTATCAACTGAACCTTTAAACGCTTCGAGATGATCGCTTTTCTTGCCTTCGCTTCAAGAGAAGGGTCCAGCTCCCCTCTTGCACCGTTTCATTCCGTTGATTGAGAACCGCCGCCTCCAGGGTCAGGATGCCCCGATCGGGCTTGCGGCTCGGTCTCTTCTCCTTCACGATGACATCGGCATGCACGGCATCACCGATCCGGACCGGCGCGATGAACTTCCACGCCAAGCCGAGAAAGGCGATGACGCCCTCTTCTAAAAGACCGAGCCGTACCCAGAGACCCGATGCGATCGAAAGCCCCAGCAACCCATGCGCAATCCGTCCGCCGAAGGGGGTCTTCTTCGCATACGCTTCGTCGAGGTGGAGCCGGTGGTGATCTCCCGAGAGATCGGCGAACTGAACAATATCGTTCTCGGTGATTGTTCGCGCCTCGGTGGTAAACCTCTCCCCCACTTCAAAATCATCAAAGAACCGGCGGGTCATTTTTCTTCCCGTTGGAGATAGGTTTCTCTCAGTTTCCCCTTCTGGATCTTTCCGGTTGCCGTCTTTGGAAAAGCGTCCATGAAGATCACCTCCTTGGGACATTTAAATCGGGCCAGGTGTTCCCGGCAATACGCGATGATCGTTTCGGCGGTTGATGAGACATCCGGTTTCGGGATGATGAAGGCGGCCACCTCTTCTCCCCACACCGGATCAGGCAGCCCGACCACCGCCGCCTCCAAGACATCCGGATGCCGATAAAGCCGCTCCTCGATCTCTTTCGGATAGATATTCTCCCCTCCCCGGAGGATCATCTCCTTCTTCCGGCCGACGATGAAGAAAAATCCCTCCTCGTCACGATAGCCGAGATCGCCCGTGTGGAGCCGGCCGCCGCGCAGCGCTTCTTCGGTCGCCGCCGGATTCTTGAAATAACCTGCCATGACATTCTCGCCTCGGACAACAATCTCGCCGACCTCCCCCACCGGCGCCTCCTCGTCACGGTCATTCATGACCGTCATCTCCTGGTCCGGAAGGGGAAGGCCGATCGAGCCGATCTTTCGCAGGCCCCCCAAGGGATTGACCGAGGAGACGCAGGTTCCTTCCGACAGTCCATACCCCTCCAGAATGAACGCACGGAATTTCTCCTCGAACTTTTCAAAGAGCTCCACGGGCATCGGCGCCGCCCCGCAAATACAGAAACGAAGCGATGAGAGGTCATGCGCTTTCGTCTCCTCGGCGTGGAGGAGAATCGCATAGATCGTCGGAACACCGGAGAAGGCGGTTGCGCGAAATCGCTCCAGGTAAATGAAGAAGTCTTTCGGCGAGAACCTTTCCATCAGGACCATGCTCCCCCCGATGAAAAGAGGACCCAACGTCGTCACGACCTGGCCGTTGACATGGAAGAGGGGAAGGATGCAGAGGAAGCGGTCCTGCTCGGTCATCTGCGTCGGCCGAACGAACTGCGCCACGTTGGAGAGATAATTCCAATGGGTCAGGATCACCCCCTTTGGCGATCCGGTCGTCCCGGAGGTGTAGATCAGCGCCGCCGGATCGTCCGGTCGGAGATCGATCTGCAACGGCGAGCCGCCGGCCACATAAAGAGAGGAGAAGACTCTTCCCTTGCCTGCCCGCTCACCGACCAGAAAAACCTGCTCCAACGTCGGCAGCCCGGACCGCTTCGGCGCGATAACGGAATAAAGCGTAGGGGTGGTGATCAAGACGCGGCTTTCGGAGTTCCGAAGAATATAGGCGGCCTCTTCACCCTTCAATTGCGTGTTGATCGGCACCGCCACCGCCCCGAGCTTCAACGTCCCGAAAAAGGCGAAGAGAAATTCCGGCATGTTTGGAAGGAAAAGGGCGACCTTCTCCCCCGGCCGGATTTGGAACCGGGCGAGATTCTCGGCGATCCGCTCGGTCCGCTCATCAAGCTGGCGGTAAGTGACCTCCTGCTCTTTGAAGAAAAGAAAGACTTTATTGGGAAAGCGCTCCGCCTGCCGGCGGAGAAGGGCGGGGATGGAGCGAAGCGGATCGGGAATGGCCATCATTCAGCCGGTCGATGGTTTAGGTGGACCTGGTTTGATCCTGGCGCGAGTCTAACACAGGAGACCGGCCCCGGCAAGCCGGTCTCCGCTGCAACGTTTCTTGGAAGGGACGGGGTGTTGGTGAGGCAGGGCTTGACGTCACGATTTGTTCTGGAGAACCCGTTGGATCTTAGCAAAGAGGCAGGGTTGTTTTTCGGCGGTCAGGAGAGCGAGAAACTGCAATCCGTAGGAATGGCTGCTATCGCCCCGATGCACCGCCATGACTCTTCCGGCCGTCTTCTCTTCAAACGGTTTTCCTTCTTCTTCTCCGATGATCCGAAGGGTGAGCAGTTTCCCGAGATCAAACCGCTCCTTCGTATGAAAGAGAAGACCGGAGAGGCTGATGTTGCTGATTGTGATCTCGATCGGCCGCGGCCCGAAAATGACGCTTCCCTTCCCGGAGAAGGCGATGCGGGGCTGCTTTCGTTGATCCAGAGAAGGGGCGTCCGGCCCTTCCATTCCGATAAAAAAATTGGGCATCCTCTTCTCCGATGGATCGGCTCAGCGGAACATCACTCTCTGACTGCGGAGCGTTTGCCGGCTTGAAGATAGCGGTAGAGCGAGGGCTGGTTCTCCAAGGTGAGGACCTCGTCGAATTGTACGCCGTAAGAGTAGCCGACGCCGCCTCGATTCACCGCTACGATTTTTCCTGTCACCACTTCTCGGAAGGCCTCTTTTCGGAACCGTCCCTCGATTTGAAGCGCAACCGTCTTTCCGAAATCCAACCACTTACGGGAATGAAAAAGAAGACCGGAAAGGCTCATGTTGGTAATCATCACCTTGACGAAGGGAAGCTCCGAGAGGAGCGTCGCTTTGCTGACCACCGGAAGCCGGGGATGTTTCCGTTTATCGTCTCGATTCTCAAGGGCCAAAATAAAACTATCCATCTCCTTCTCCTTCACTTCTGAATAGATCCGTTACCGGCACGGGGACCTAATGAGAAGATAGCAGAAGATGATGCGCTGTCAAGCGATCCACCCCTTCCAACACCGGCCCAGCCTTGTGGCGGAATCCTCCAAAAAGATAAAATAGATCTAGACCCCTTCTCTGCCCGGTCCGACGGAGGCACCCCTTCCATGAAAAGAAACGACGCCTTGGATGCATTGCGGGGACTTTTTCTTGTCGTGATGACCCTCAATCACGACGGCGGCCCGCTTCGCCGGCTCACGCATGAGCCGTTCGGTTTCGTCTCGGCGGCCGAAGGTTTTTTTCTTTTATCGGGCCTGGCGACCGGACTGGCCTATACAGCTCCCTCCTTTTCGTCGATTGCGCAACGCGCCTTCCACAACGCCCGGCGCATTTATCTTTATCATCTCCTCTCCTTTCTTTTCGTTTTCGCGCTGGTCCAGCTCTTCCCCCTCGCGGCGGCGGAGAGCCGGTGGACCGATCGCCTCCTGATCATCCGCGAGGAACCGCTCTCGGCCCTTCTTCTCGGCGCGGCGACACTTTACCGGCCGCATTTTTTTGATATTCTTCCGATGTACACCCTTCTGGTGCTGGTTGTCCCTTTTTTGATCCGGCGCTATCAAAACGGAAGCGGCACGGCGGTCTTGCTGTTCAGTCTCTCCTTATGGGGATTTTCTCAAGCCGGCCTGAGAGAAATTTTCACCGCGCCCATGCTCCCCCTCCCCCAATCGGAGCTCGGCTATTTCGACCTTTTCGCCTGGCAATTTCTCTTCGTTCTCGGGACCTGGTTGGGATTCAACGGAAGAACCACCTTCGCTGCGCGCCTCCCGGATCCTCCCGTCCTTTTTCCGATCGTCCTGATCCTCACCTTTCTTCTCCTTCTGGCTCGGCATCAACCCGCTTTGTTCGACTCCGTCTTTCCCTTCTCGATTCAACAGGCAACCGAAAAGAGCCATCTCGGCTGGCTCCGATTAATCAACGTCCTCCTCATCACCTACTTAACCGCCCGGCTTGTTCAAGCCTATCCGCACCTTTTTCGGTGGCGTTGGTTTGCCTTTTTGGGAGCGCATTCATTGCCGGTGTTTACTTATCACCTCCTGATGCTTTATCTACTGGAATTCTTCGTCCGAAAACCGATCGCCTCATACAGAACCGGTCCGGCCTTGCTCCTTTCCATGTTATTCATCCTCAGCTTAACCCTTCCGGCATGGGTCCATTCGCACTACAAGGAACGGAAGACCAAAACCCGGAACCAGCCTGCTCTCACCCCGTCGACTTGAAGAAAAGATCGGGAATCCGGCTACACCGGCACGAAATAAAAATCGGCCATCTCCCCTTTGCGCTCCGGGCGGAAGAGGGCGCGAACACGGATGCCGGGGCGGGCTTGGGTCACGTCATCGAGGATGATGTTTTGAAGGAGGAGGGTGTCGGCGCCGTCCACCCGGATGTAGGCGCAGACGAAGGGGGTCTTGGAGAAGAAGCGGGAGGTTGCATAGTAGACGGTGGTGCAGGTAATCACGGTCCCCTCGTTTCCGAGCGGCACCCACTTCGTTGGACGGTAACATTGGGAGCAGTTGATGCGCGGGGGAAGATAGGTCTTTTTGCAGCGGGCGCAGCGGCTGCCGAGGAGATTCGCTTCTTCTTTGATCGCCCGGAAAAAAGGGGAGATCCCGCCGTAGCTGTAGCGGTAGTTCATCTCGATCCGGTCGGGGATCTCAAAGGGGACAACGTCCGGTCGGGGCTCTTTCTTCTTTCGCGCCATTATTCTCCCTCGACAATGAAAGCAAAGGTCCACGAAGTCGCCGGTCCCCCGATTCCCTGAACCAAGCCTCGCTTCGCCCCTTTGACCTGACGTTTCCCCGCCCGGCGGGTCACCTGGAGCGCTGCTTCGCCCATCTGCATCACGCCGGTGGCGCCGACCGCATGGCCGCAGCCGATCAGCCCGCCGCTCGGGTTGACCGGGAGATCGCCCTCCATCTCGGTCACCCCGTCGTCGATCAGCCGGCCTCCCTCCCCCGGTTTACAGAAACCGAAGGCTTCATAAGAAAGAATCTCGGCGGAGGTAAAGGCATCGTGTAGCTCGGCGAAGTCGAGCTCCTTTCTTGGGTTTCTGATCTTGGCCATCTTGTAAACCGCCTTCCCTGCCGCGATCGATGAGCCGAACTCGGCGTAGTCGGGCCGGTTCCCGGTGAAGGCCATGTCAGTCGAAGCGCCGACGCCGGTGATCCAGGCGACCGGCCGCTTCGCCTTTTTTGCAATTTTCTCCGAGACGAGGATCAGCGCCGAAGCCCCTTCCGAGTAGAGGCAGTTGTCGTAGAATTTGAACGGGTGGCAGATCTTTTTCGACCGGAGGACATCTTCGACGGTGATCCGCTCCGGACGCTGAGCAAAAGGATTGTCGAAGGCGTTTTTATGATTTTTGACGGAGACCTTCGCCATCTGCAGTTCGGTCGGGCTGCCGTATTTTTCCATGTGGGCGACGGTCGGGAGCGCGTAGGAGGCGGCGGGGGTCAACCCCAGCGGCGCCTCGAAAGTCATGTCGGCGGAGTAGATGATCCCCTTCAAGACTTCCGGCGTGCTGCTTTTTAATTGGGGGTCGAAGGCGTCGGAGCATTTCTCGACGCCGAGAACGAGGACGATGTCATAGAGGCCGGAGGCGATCTGCGCGAAGCCGGTGTGGACGGCGGCTCCGCCGGTCGCCCCGCCGGTGGTGACGCGGAGCGACGGTTTGAGGCCGAGGCCGAGATAGTCATGGACGTAGACATCGGGCATGAACTGCCGCTGGAAAAGATCGTTGTAGATCCCGTAAACGGCCGATTCGATCTGATCGTGGGAGAGACCGGCATCTTTTAAGGCGGCCTTGGCGGCGTCGAACGCCAGCTCATAATAGCTCTTATCTATCCAGCGGGCTCGAAAGGGGGTGGTTCCATAACCGAGAATTGCGACGCGACGCGCCACAGATCCTCCTTATTTGATCGGAGCGAAGATGTCGGTCGCGGGGGAGAGGAAAGTCACCAGGTGGAAAATATAGTACCCGGCAATCGCCAATCCGATCACCAGAATGCTGTACTTGAGAACTGCTTTCATTGACACCTCAACTGATTAAGCAATGTGCGGGGATGACCCGTTTTTAAAAAACGCGCCCCGTCCAGGGAAAAAGCATGGCCTTACTGTAGCGGAAGAGAGGGGAAGTGTCAATGGAAGAGGAAGGCCCGTTAAGGCGCCCGTTGCATCCGCTTTCGAACCCGTTCAATATCCAGGCGCTTAAGAAAACCGGGATTGCGAAACCAGACGGTGTTGAAGCGAAAATCGAACATCTCATGAATGGCATCCTCAGCGGTCCAGTTCTCGAAGAGCATCCGGTAAGCGGCGATGCTGTACCCGGTTCGGTCTTTCCCCTCGGCGCAGTGAACGAAGACCGGCGCGCTGTCGGGATCTTTCAATAATCTCTCAAGCTGCGTCAAGAACAGAACCAGCTCCGCCTCTTCGGGGTTCCAGGCATCCATCGGGATACGCAGGTAATTGAGCTTCGTCTCTTCCAACAGCGGAAGATCGTCATGGTGCTCGCGAAGGGAGATGATCGTCTTCGCTCCGGCGGCTTCGAGGTTTCGGAATCCCGCTTCGGTCGGCTGCGCTCCCCGCCAGAGCAGGGGAGAGACTTTTGAAAAATTGGAAACCCCTTCGATGCAGGTGTCGCAAGGCTGCGGCCCGCTCCGGGTCGGCGGCGTGGCGGGGCGCGTCGCACATCCCGTCACGAGGAGGACAATCGCGCCCCAGAGGAGGAAAAGTCCTCTTATCCGTTTTCCGATGCGTGCTCCAGCCGCCACGCTTCGTTCCTACTCCAGCATCTCAACGTGAATCAGCCGGAGCTTCTCCTCATCAAACAGCCGCTGGGCCTCGAGGTTGAAGGAGTCGAGATCGCTCCGGAAGTACCAGCGGTTCGCCCAATCGCCGGAGCGGGAGATCCCCACCCACCGCCGCTGGCTTCTCTCGACGTAGGTCGTCACATGCACCAGCCGCTTCCCCTCGTTGTCGAAGAGGTCTTGCGACTTCGTCCGGAAGCTGCCGAAGTCGGGACTGATCCACCAGCGGTTCGCCCAATCGCCGGAGCGGGAGATGCCGAACCATTTCCGCTTCCCTCCCTCGACATAGGTCGTGACATAGATTAATCGGAGGCCGTTCTCGTCGAAGAGCTTCTGCGCCTCCTTCGAGAAGCTTCCGAGGTCCGGCTTGACGATCAGCCGGCTCGCCCAGTCCCCTCCCCGCGCAATCCCGAACCACTTCCGCTGCGTCCCTTCAAGGTAACTGCCGGCCTGGATCAGACGCAAACCTTGTGTATCGAACATCTCCTGGGCCTTCGCCAGAAACGAGGAGAGATTGTTGCTGATCCACCACCGGCTGGCCCAGGTCCCGGCGCGCGAGATTCCGACCCACCGCCGGTTCCCGTTTTCGACAAAGGTCGCAATCCGGATCAGCCGCCGTCCATGATCATCGAACAGCGCCTGCGCCTTCTGCTGGAAGCCGGCCAGGTCCGGGCTGATCCAGTAGGAGTTCGCCCAGTCCCCCTGCATCGAAATCCCGACGGTCGGCACCGGGAATCCGGGATAGGTCGACGCCGGCCAGATCGAGACGGCCTCTTTCGAGATGCCGTGGCCCCGCAGCGCAAACCACGGC
Organism: Candidatus Manganitrophus noduliformans; assembly: GCF_012184425.1. NCBI lineage: Bacteria > Pseudomonadati > Nitrospirota > Nitrospiria > Candidatus Troglogloeales > Candidatus Manganitrophaceae > Candidatus Manganitrophus > Candidatus Manganitrophus noduliformans. Next base: position 1,280,060 of record NZ_VTOW01000001.1, on the reverse strand, counting down.
CCCTTCGCCCCGGGCGGCTTCAGCTTGCTCCGGTCGACCACCCATCCGGCCCGGAACGGGAGCGGCCGGAGCGGCCCCGACGTCGAATCTCTCACGCACTCGATGTGGGTGTGCGGGTTGGTGGAGTTCCCCGTGTTGCCGACCCGCCCGATCATCTGGCCTTCATGCACCCGCGCCCCCTTTTTCATGAGCTCGGCGGGGATGCTCCCCTTTTTAAGGTGCGCATATTTCACCAGCTCCGTACCGTGCCGGATCCAGATGTTGTTCCCCGCGCCCGGGCTCGGCGTCGGATCGGGAAACTCGCCGAGGACGGTGTTGTCGTCCATGCCGTCGAACCACTCTTCCACCTCGCCGTCCGCCACGGCGCGAAGCGGTTTGTTATAGATCCGATAATCTTCATTCTTCGACGACGCGCCTCCCGGAAGGAGGCTCGACCATTTTTTCGCCTTGGGGTCCCAGCCGACCACGCCGATGTCGTGGGCGAAGATCTGCGTCCCCTTCGCCCCGCCGTTGGCCCAGTGGACCGCGTCGGTCTGATAATACTCATCCTTCCGAAGCTCTCCCGCCGCATAGGGAAACCGGTAAGCCCCTTCGGGGGTCGGGCTCTTGTGAGGGGCCAGCGACATCGTCACCGTCGCCGGATCGGTGAAGTCCTTGCAGCTCACCGAAATTTTGATCTGCGACGGCGCCGGCGTGTTCAGGTAGACAGCGTTGTTGATGAAGTCATCGACATCCGGATCGGGGTCGAGATCGACCCGCCCGTTCGACCAATAGGCGGCCGCGCCGGCGGCAAGGTCGAGGCTGCCGTCCATGTTCACCCCCTGCATGTTCGCCGCGGCATGCGAGGAGCCGGGGAAGGAAAACTGGATCTTGTTCACCTTGACCATGCCGCGTCCATTGTTGTTTTTGATCCGCAGGCGGAGGACGATCTTCACCATTGTTTTTCCGGTCGCTGTTGTCGCCGCGAGGGGAAGGTAGACGGCTTTGCCGGATTCGACCGGTTCCACTTTGATTTCGAGGTTTGGAGCGCTCATGATTGTCTCCTTGTGATGGCGGATGGACAAGACATCGCGTCGCCGCGAAACGATGTCCCTCAATGCGCTGCGTTGATGCGGCTTCAGCATGGATCAGGTTATTGACAATGGATGCCGCGCGATTCTATTTTTTCCCGGTCTCAGCCGGCTTTTGCTTGAGCGCCGCTTTGCACGCCGCCTTGAGCGCCTCTTTCTCGCTGCTTCCGGCGCCCGTTGCATCGATCACCGCCTCGCACGCCTTCTCGCTGCCGGCTTCCAGCCCTTTCCGAATGCCCCCTTCGGCCTTCTTGCGCAAATCGTCGGAAATCGGCAGCTCTTTCAGGATCGGCTTGAATATTTCATCCATCAGCACATCGATCGCCGCTTCGCTGAGGCTTTTATTCTTTCTCGGATATTTTCGGTCAATCTCATCGATGATGCGCTGGTTCTCTTTGGCGCGATCCCACCACTCGGTCTCGGCCGGATCGCGGTACGGGATTCTCCGTTGATTCGGGTCGTAACCGGGCGGCAGCTTCGGCGGGAAGATGACAGTAGGCTTTTCGAACGTGGGCCGCTCGGGCGGCTTGAGAGTATAATCGATGCCGAATGAGATATTGCTTTTCTGCACCCGAAAGAAGACGTTCACCCGCCGGTTGCGTGGCTCGGGCTGCTCATTCTTGGTCGGCACCACCGGCTCGCTCTCTCCTTTGCTCTCGGTGCTGAGCAGGCCGGCGGGAACCCCTTCCCCCTCCAGAAAGGCTTTCACCACATCGGCCCGATCTTGTCCCAGGGTGAGATTCTTCTCGTCTTTCCCGACCCGGTCGGTGTGGCCGGCGATGTGGACGGTAGAAAGAGGATACGTGCGAATGAAATAGAGAATCTGCCGCGCGGCGTAACGGAGCGCATCCTCGCCCTCTTTTGGAATTTTGGCGCTGCCGGTCGGGAAGCGATCGATGGTCGTCGATCCGAGGGCGCTCGCCAGCAGGGGCGACGCATTCTCCCGCAGATCGGTCGGCCGGAAGGGGGAAAGTTGAAAATCGCTCTCCATCGAAGGATCCGGCTGACGTTGAATCGCTCCGCTCCCCCCGCCGGTCTGTTGGACAACATGGGCCAGCTCGTGGGCGAGCAGATGCCGTCCCGCCGCCGTTGCCGGTTCGTAGCGGCCGGCGGCAAAGACGATGTCTCTCCCGGCCGTGTAAGCAAGGGCCTCGATCTGCCGGGCGGAGTCGGACGCCTTGGCATCGGCGTGCACCCGCACCCCGCTGAAGTCATGGCCGAAGCGGGATTCCATAAATTGACGGGTGCTCAAATCGAGCGGCTGGCCGGGGGAGGTGATCACCTCGTTTACGACAGGCGGGGCGGTCCTATTGCCGGAATCGTGTTCGTGAGCCCGCTTCATCTGCAGTGGCCCGCTCCCATTTTGTTTGCACTTGGGGCATGATGCGCCGCAGGCGCAAGGAGACGCAGACGTCCGCATCACCTGATCGGCGATGTGATCCGCTTCCTGCTCGTAGCGGTCTCCCGGCGTGTTGACCGTCAACTTTCGTTGAATGAACCGTTGGACCGCTTGGTTGCCGAGGGTACGCTGCAGGTGTGGAATTGGATCGGTGCGATGATTCGACGGAGCGAGACTGGGAGAAACTGATCGATGAGAGGGATTCTGCTTTTGACTAAAGGTTCGCATCTGCACCGTCCTTACTCGAAACCCGACCGAGAACCCGAACGAGCATCACCCCGAGAAGGCCGGCCAGCGCCCCTAAGAAGAGAAGCCAGATCCCTTCCGTCCCTCTGAAATAATGCTGGTAGAGATGAACGTGCGGATTGGCCGCCAAGGCCACCCCGAGGGCGGCACCGGCCGCCAAGCCGAGCGCGGCGCGTTGAAACATCTCTTTGCTCAACCGGCCCCCCGAAATTTCTTTGAAGTGTCTGATCGCTATCCCGATCACGCCGCCGAGAGATCCGAGGACGACGAACCGCATCGTCCGCTGCCATTCGGGCAGGAGCGCATTGAGATTGTAGCCGAGGAGTCCGACCGCAATCCCTCCCGCGAGAACAAGAACGATCTTCTGCGCGTCCATGCTTTGGAACCTCCGATTGTCGGACAACTATATACGCTTGCTATTAATAGTGCCGTTTCCATGTAGAAGTCAATGCGCAATCTTTAATGGGAGATACATCGCTCACCTCGAATGAATTCGACTTAGGAATAGGTAGGAGTGCAGATGATTTTATCTTTTCAAAGCTCTACTTCGGGTTGGATACCACGTTACTAAATTCAATAACCAGTCTTCTTAGTTTTATATATGAGAATAATCGAAAATAAATTATTACTTATATTTATAGCCTCAAAAAACCACATTATAAAATTTTATTTTCACTCCTATCTACAGATTCAAGGATATTCTTTTTTTCAATCTCAATAACCAATCTGCTAATTATTGGAGCTTTATCCTCGTTATCGAAAACACAGTTATTTTTTCCGCTTATCACAGTTAGGATGTTTTCCAATTCCGTTTTTTTCAAATCCCTTGAGACGACATAGTCAGAAAAACTAATATTGTCTTGAGCCCACGGTTTTTATACTTGCCCAAGATCAGACAAAATATCTGTTAAAAAAGCTAGAGCCTGTGGTTCTTTCATCCATTGTTGCCTCGCAATAATTAGGTTTTGTACTTTGTTAATCAGAATTACAACCGTCGCAATACTCCCGCCAGACATTAAATTAATGTACAACCTAGAAGCAAGAGGATTTACATCAACTTTTAAGTCACCTATGATCGATAGAATAACCTCTCGGATTTTCCCCCAGAAGTGTGGGATCATATTATTGTCATTGTTCCCAGCAGCATGAATGATTCCTAGAAAGGCACTTTCAAATATCTGCTCATTATTGAGATAAGTTCTTTTTATAACCCCCTCTTTATAAACTTGGGAAAGCTTTTCTAGAATTTGATAGAGTACTTCATTATCACCACCTCTAGCTGCTTGTAGTAGACCTTCTGACCAGTCTATATTTGACCCAGATATTTCCGCTTGTTTCCTTTTTTCTGCAGAGGCACGCGAGGATCTAATACTGTTAAAGATTTCATTCTTTAATGCAGACAAAACCTTTTCAAAGAGATACGGCAAACAGATAACCCTTCCCTCTAAAGATGATGCTATTACTCCATCATATGTTTTCAACCGAGTCTGATATATCTCCCACGCGTTCGGGCTAATTAGTACTATATGGAATTCTCTATTACTTCTCGCAATATCCCAAAATATTCTTCTAATGTGATCATCCCTAAAAGAGTAACCAATAACAAATAGGGTTTTACAGAATAATAACCGGTGTTTCATTTCCAACAATAACTCAAAGAGGGGCTCAACATATTCGTACTTTTGAGCTGGGTATAGCATGAGGTGTTGTACACGTTCTCTTGTTAAAAGTTCAATAGAAGAATCATCTTTCGTGAACATTACAGGTATCTTAAGATATCGTCCTCGATCACTTCCATACCACATAATAGAACCGTGAATCTTAAAAAGGCGAACATCCGTATCCGGATCATTAAACACTTTCGGATTCCAAGCTTCGTCAAAACCATCTCTATACACTAACTTATTCTCAGTGCAGAACAACTCGATACAAGTATCATAATTTGCTGAATAAATATCTAAAGGATGAAACTCTTGGATGAATCCACGCAATGGTCCTAGATAATTTATTGCTTGCACTTCAACAATTACCTTTGATTTAATAAAATTCCGTAGATCCTTTAGTAAAGAATTTGCGTCAAAATCTTTCGGGAGACGTAACTTATTTTCTTCGAAAAAAGGTAACAGAAGATCTTGTTCCTTGTTAGCTAAACGCTGCAAACTTTCAAGTAAAAGTTCTATGTCTACCAGTCTTACCGGATTTTGATTAAGTCCCCATTTTTCTAATATAGCTTTGATGCATTGTACAAACTCTCTCTGCCTTTCGCTTAGAGAACCAATAAATTCCTCCACGAAACCAAAAGTGTGCGGTACACCGGCTGCAACAGATGCACCAGCACCAAGGAAGAAAGCAACTTCAGTCGGCATATCTTCATTAATTGCATGCTCTTCGCTCGGAGATTCTCCAGACGGGATCCTTCTCTTTGGAGAAGATTTCATTTTTGAATCGGCCTCCGCTCTTCTTCTATCATAATAAGAAAATAATTCGCCCCACCGTGACGCCCCTAAACTCTAGTTCAATGAGCAACCCTCATACTCAGTTACTTCAACAAACCTGCACCATCTGCCTTTACAATTAGATAGTTCACAAATGCAGAGCATACGACAGTCATATATTTCGCCTCCACAAAACCTACTGTCGGTTGATCCAGAATGGCATGTCGTATACCACTTTCGTCACTTGTAAATCCGTAGAGATTCAAAAAACCAGCCTTAAGGGCACCATGAAGCTCCATTTTAGATGAAAGTTGCTTCAATGCAGCGTCAAGTGTTGCTGTATCTGAGCCTGTAATTTGTTTGGCCACGGACTCAACAGCACTGATGGCTTCTTTAATTGCGTTACGATAATCAGGGTCGGGCTTTTTGGATAGAAGCCTAACAGCGGTACAAATATGTTCTCGTGCACCATGAAGTCCTTTTTTCCTGGAAGCCTCAACGGCGTCATCAATTTCTGCTATTTCGACCGGATTTGTGATCGGTGCAAGCTCTCCTTGAATGAAACGAAACCCAGAAAGCTCACGCTCCAAGATGGCATTTATTACAGAAATGAGTTGACTAGTATCGAAGCGGTGGTAGGAAGTATGAACACCATAGGATTCGGCAGTCATATTGCGGTGATTGTGGACAAGAAATTCGATGAAATCATATACCCTATACCACTCTAGTGAGTAGAAGTACTCCTTGACCCATGTCCGACTGTCGTAATCACGAGAAGGCAATTCATCTTTTGGCACCTTCCTAAAACACTTCGCGGTGTAATCAGCAACTCGTTTCCAATAACGAGACCGGTCATCTTCGTACAGGTCAAGAAAAAGATTCCACAGTGAATTGCGGAGAGCCTCATTTATAGAGGTTACCTGAAGGGTCCGATTGGGTTTTACAACTCCAATCTTTTCTGAAAAGCTAGCCATTAACTAATCCCTTGATAAAAGATAAAAGGGTCGACTTTCCCTCACCACCACTTCACCGGATATTCCTTCCCAGGCCGGAGGCGGCTCCAAAACATCGCAACCAGAAAGAGCGCCAGAACCCCGGCGCCGACCGGATTGAGGAGAACCATAAAATCGGCGTGATTGTGCACCATGAACAACGGATTGGCCCCGGCGGGGGGATGGATCGTTCGGGTGGTCACCATGTAGATCATCGTCAGGACGACGGCGAGCACGGAGACCCAAAGGGCATCGCCGAACAGCTGATAACAGAGAATGCCGATGAAGGCCCCTCCGAGATGTCCGCCGAAGAGGGCGCGCGGCTGCGCCGGCTCGGTGTGGCCCAACGCGAAGAGAAAGACGGTGGTTCCGCCGAGGGAGGCGAGGAGGAAGGGAGACTGCTCATTGGCGACCAGCCAGAGCGCAATTGCAATGCCGATCGCGGCGCCGACCGCAGATAAACCGAGGTCGATGAGGTGACTCCGACGATCGGGAACAAGGACCTGTACCTGTTCAGACTGTCCCGCTTCGCGGCTCCGATTCCACTGCTTGGCCTGCCCACCCAACATACCATCAACCTCCTAAGAACATGGCAACCTTTATATTCCAGATTTATGACGAAAGTCAATGAAGGATCTCGAAGAGGGATAAAGCGCGGTCGTTTGATGTCATCCTGAATGGAGTGAAGGATCTCTGGATGTCGGGGCTTTTCAATCGGTAGGAGAAATATTAATCGGCCGGGGGCGGCCAGCCCTTCCTCAACTTATCGAGCGCGATCTGCGCCGCCCGCTGCTCCGCTTCCTTCTTGCTCCGACCGGTGGCGGTGGCGTAGGGGGTGTTCTGAATCCGGATCTCCACTTCGAAGAGCTTTTGATGGTCGGGACCGGTTTCTCGGATCACCTGATAGAGGGGGAGCGATTCGAATTCTTTTTGGCAACGCTCTTGAAGCTCGGTCTTGTAGTCGGCCGTCATTTCAGGGCGAGTCAGTTCTTGAAGCGCCGGCTCGAATTCCCGCATCACGACCTCCCGCACCGGAGAGAGGCCGCCGTCAAGATAAACCGCGGCGATCAACGCTTCGAGCGCATCGGCCAAAAGCGAGCTCTTCTCCCGGCCGAGGGTCCGCTCCTCCCCTTTTCCGAGATAGAGATATCGTCCCAGATCGATCTCTTTAGCGATCCGGGCGAGCGTCCCCTCGCTGACCACCCGCGACTTCATTTTGGAGAGATCCCCCTCCGGGGCGTTCGGAAAGCGGGCGACGAGCGCTTCGCTGATGATCAAATCGAGAACCGCGTCGCCCAGAAATTCAAACCGCTCGTTGTCCTCGACCGTCTTGTCTTTCGTTTCGTTGATGTACGATTTGTGGGTGACCGCTTGCCGGAGCCGCTCCGTCATCTGGAAGGTATATGCGAGCCGTTGCTGAAGCGCGGAGAGGTCTGAAGGGGACATGGGGAGAGGTTCTCTCAGTGGGGTTCGCCTGCGAGAAAGGGGAGTTTAGTTTTCCTGATACTTTCGGAAAATGATCGTGGCATTCGTTCCGCCGAAGCCGAAGGAGTTGGAGAGGGCCACATTCACATCGGCCTTCCGCGCCTGATGGGGGACGTAGTCGAGATCACAGAGGGGATCGGGATTGTCGAGGTTGATCGTCGGGGGAAGAATGCCGTCCCGGATGGCAAGAATGCTGAAGACCGCTTCGATCCCGCCGGCGGCGCCGAGAAGATGGCCGGTCATCGATTTGGTGGCGCTGATCGGAATGCGGCCGATCGCCTCGCCGAAGACCGTTTTCATTGCCCTCGTTTCGATCGCATCGGCCATGGTGGAGGTGGCGTGGGCGTTGATATAGCCGACCTCGCCCGGCTGAATCTCGGCGTCTTTCAAGGCGAGCCGCATGCAGCGCGCCGCCCCTTCTCCCTCTTCCGAAGGCGCGGTGATGTGATATGCATCGGCCGACATGCCGTATCCGACGATCTCGGCGTAAATGCGGGCGCCGCGGCGACGCGCACTTTCAAGTTCCTCCAAGACAAGGATGCCGGAGCCCTCGCCGAGGACGAACCCGTCCCGATCTTTGTCGAACGGGCGGCTGGCCCGCTTGGGATCATCGTTTCGTGTGGAGAGGGCGCGGGAGGAAGAAAAACCCGCGACGGAGAGAGGGGTGATCGCCGCTTCGGTTCCGCCGGCGATCATGACATCGGCGTCCCCGCGCTGGATCATTCGAAAGGCGTCCCCGATGCAGTTGTTGCCGGTGGCGCAGGCGGTCACCGCGCAGGAATTCGGCCCCTTGGCGCCGAACCGGATGGCGAGCTGGCCCGGGGCGAGATTGATGATCGACATCGGAATAAAGAAAGGGGTAACCCGCTTGGGGCCTTTTTCGAGAAGGACCTTGTGCCAGGCTTCGATCGCGTTGAGCCCGCCGATGCCCGATCCGACGTAGACGCCGACCCGTTCCGCATTTTCGGGGGTCACCTTCAAGCCGGAATCGTCCATCGCCATCTGTCCGCCGGCCATCGCGTAGTGGATGAAGGTGTCCATCTTCTTGATCTCTTTCCCGTCGATATAATCGGCCGGGTTGAAATCATTGACCTGGGCCGCGATTTGGCAGGGATAGTCGGTGGGATCGAATCGGGTAATTCGACCGACACCCGATTCTCCAGAAAGGAGGGCCTTCCATGTTTTCTCCACGCCAACGCCCAGCGGGGTGACTGCCCCCAAACCGGTCACGACAACCCTTCTACTCAGAAACGTACCCCCTTACTTAAAAAATAAAGCTGCGTCGGGCCACAGAACCGGACCCAACCCGATAAAGCGTTCCGAACAACGACTATACTTTCTCTTTGATGTAGTCGATTGCATTCTGAACGGTGAGGATTTTCTCCGCATCTTCGTCCGGAATTTCAATCCCGAACTCCTCTTCGAACGCCATCACCAGTTCAACGGTATCCAAAGAGTCGGCCCCGAGATCCTCGACGAAGGAGGCTTCCGGAGTCACATCCTCATCTTCCAGACCCAACTGCTCCGAAATAATTTTTTTAACACGCTCTTCGACTGCCAACGCTTTCCTCCTTATAGATTGAGTAGAACACTCAATGGTCTTGATTGTCATACTGGAGAGGGGACCCGACCTCTGGTCCCTCATCCACCCATATACATGCCGCCGTTGACGTGAAGCACCTGGCCGGTCATGTAGCCTGCGCGATCCGAAGCCAAAAAAACCACCGCGTTCGCGATATCCAAAGGACTTCCCAGACGCGCCAGCGGGATCTGCTTCATTAAATTCTCTTTTACTTCGGCGGAAAGGACCGCCGTCATGGCGGTATCGATAAATCCGGGGGCGACCGCGTTTACCGTGATGCCGCGGCCGGCATATTCCCGCGCCACCGTTTTGGTTAAACCGATGACCGCCGCTTTCGATGCCGCGTAATTCGCTTGTCCCGCATTTCCGATGACGCCGACGATGGAGGAGATGTTGATGATTCTTCCCCGACGCTGCTTCGACATCGAAGAGAGAACCGCCTTCATGCAGTGGTACGTTCCCTTGAGGTTGACCGAGAGAACCGCGTCCCAGTCTTCATCTTTCATCCGGAGCAGGAGGGTATCGCGGGTGATGCCGGCATTGTTGACCAGGATATCGATTTTTCCCCACTGCGAAACAACCGAATCGACCATCGCCTTCACCTCTTCGCCGCGGGCGACGTTGGCCTGGACCGGCATCGCTTTTTTCCCCTGTGCGGTCAGCTCGGCAACGGTTTTCTCCGCCGTTTCGCGATTGATGTCGGAGACTACCACACTCGCGCCGCAATCCGCAAGAAGTCCGACGATCGACTTTCCGATCCCCTGCGCCCCTCCGGTGACCAGCGCGACATTCCCCTGCAGGTCGATGAAATCCCCCATTATTTCTCCAAAAGCTCCTTCACCTTCTCAACGCCGGCGGCATCTTCCGCGTTCGCCGTCGAGAGCCGGCGATCGATCCGCTTCAGCAGTCCCGACAAGACCCGTCCCGGCCCGACCTCGATGAAGAGATCAACCCCGTCTTCCCGCATCCGCTGGATCGTCTCCTCCCATAAAAGCGGGGAAGAGAGCTGATCGATCAGACCCGCTTTCGCCTCACTCCACGTCGTGATCTTCTTCGCCTGGAGATTGTTGATCAGGGGAATGTCGAGATCGCGACCCTGAACTTTCTCCAACTCCGCGGCGAGACGGCGGCAAGCCTCTTTCATCATCGGCGAGTGGGAAGGAACACTTACGGCGAGCGCGATGGCCCGCTTCGCCCCCCGCTCCTGCGCCAGCGCCATTCCCCGCTGGACTGCATTCGACTCGCCGGCGATCACGACCTGGTCGGGGGCGTTGTAATTCGCGGCGGTCACCCGGCCGGTTTCGTTGGAGGCCTTCTCGCACACCTCTTCGACACTCTTCCGATCGAGCCCGAGAAGGGCCGCCATTCCCCCTTCTCCCTTCGGCACCGCTTCCTGCATGAAGCGGCCCCGCTGCTGGACCAATCGGACCGCCGCTGCGAAGGGAAGCGCCCCCGCCGCAACCAGCGCCGTGTATTCCCCCAGGCTATGTCCGGCGACGACCGCTGCCTTTTGAATCGGTGCTCCGAGGCAGCGCCAAGCGGCGATGCTAGAGACGAGAAGGGCCGGCTGTGTATACTCGGTCTGATTCAGCTTCTCCTCCGGACCTTCGAAGCAGAGCCGGCTGATCTCCCATCCCAACGCGCGATCGGCTTCGGCAAAGGTTTCCCGCGCCGTCTCAAACCGGTCGCAGAGATCTTTTCCCATTCCGACATACTGCGATCCCTGCCCGGGAAAGAGAAATGCGATCGCCATCTACCGGCTCACCGTTGCGCCTAAGCCGCTGCGGCAGAGGATGCGCTTGTCGGGATATGAGGAGACAAAAATCATTTCAGTCCAATGATATTGATCAAAAAGAAACGTGAAGTCAACAAAAAATTTCCGATAAATCACTCGGGATTTTCTGAAAAAAGAAGCGGTCAATCGACGATAAACTCGCCCCCGTCGACGGCGAGGACATTTCCGGTAATCCACTGCGCCTTGGGATGGGAGAGAAGGGCGATCACCCCTGCCGCATCTTCCGGGGTGGTGAGGCGTCCCATCGGATTTCTCGCCCTGGCCATCTTGATCATCTCTTCATGCCCCGGAATTTTGCGAAGGGCGGGGGTGTCGGTCACCCCGGCCCGGATGGCATTCACTGCGATCCCTTTTGGCCCAAGTTCGAGGGCGAGTTGGCGAACGTGCGATTCGAGCGCCGACTTGGCGGCGGAGACGGCGCCGTAACTTCTCCAGACGCGCGCGCTGCCGGCCGACGTCATGGCGAAGATCCGCCCGCCGTCCGCCATGAAACCGCGCGCCACCAGATCTTGCGTCCAGTAGACGAGGCTGTTGGCCATCACATCGAGCGTCATCTCCATCTGCGCCTGCGCGATCGCCTCGCTCGGCGAGTCGGCGATAAGCGGTTTAAGCGTCCCGAACGCCAGCGAATGAACCAGGACCCGGATGCGCGATCGCTCCGGTCCCGTGGAGAGGGTCTTCTCGATTTCATCGAGGACCGCTTTGCGCTTTTCGAGATCGGCCGCGTTTACATTGAAGAAGACCGCCTGGCGTCCCTTCTCCTTGATCCGGGAGGTAATTCGATCGACGTTGGCCAGGGTCCCCTTGCGATCGAGGTGGACGCCGAAGATGTTCAGCCCCGCATCGGCCAGCTCCAATGCACAGGCTTCGCCAAAACCGCTGGAGGCCCCCAGAATGAGCGCCCATCCATTTAGAAATTGTCCGTTCACCCTATCCTCCATAAAAAGAGAATTACCATCTCACCAAAGAAGCGCCCCACGTCAGGCCCCCTCCAAACGCCAGGAAGAGGAGCATGTCGCCCTTTTTGATCCGGCCTTCCCGGACCGCTTCATCCAGTGCGAGTGGAATCGACGCCGCTGAAGTATTCCCATAACGATCGAGATTGATCACCACCCGCTCCATCGGCAGTTGAAGGCGATCGGCCACCGCGCGGATGATGCGAAGGTTGGCCTGATGCGGAACCAAAAAGGAGACGTCCGACGGCAGGAAGTCATTCGCCCGAAGGGCCTCCCAGGCGACCTCCTCCAGGCTCCGGACGGCGACCTTGAAGGTCTCATTTCCCTTCATCTTGATGGTATTGAGCTGCTCCGCCAGCATTTTTTCGGAAGGAGGGATCGCGGAGCCCCCCCCGGGCACGCAGATTAAATCCCAGAGTGACCCGTCGGAGTGAAGATGGGTGGAGAGGATCCCGCTTTCCGAAGAAGACGGCGCAAGGAGCACCGCGCCGGCCCCATCTCCGAAGATGACGCAGGTGGTTCGATCGGTCCAGTTGATCAGACGCGACATGATCTCCGTGCCGATCACCAACACTTTTTGATAGGTCCCGCTCCGGATGTATTGTTCGCCGACGGCGAGGGCATAGACGAATCCGGAGCAGGCGGCCGAAAGATCGAACGCCGCGGCGCGGGTCGCTTTCAATTTGTCTTGAACGATGCAGGCGGTCGAGGGGAAAAACATGTCGGGGGTGGAAGTCGCCAGAACGATCAGGTCGATCTCTTCCGGGGCCGCTTGAGCCGCTTCCAAGGCCTTTCGGGCCGCCTGGAAGGCAAGGTCGGAGGCCGCTTCATCTTTGGATGCGATCCGACGCTCGCGGATTCCGGTCCGCTCCACAATCCAGGCGTCGGTGGTTTCGATCTTCCCTTCCAGATCTTTGTTGGTCATCCGGGTTTCCGGAACGTACGATCCCGTTCCGATGATCTCGGTGCGGATCTGCGATTTTCCGGCCGGCTTTTTGGCCTTCATCCGCGCGGGCTCCCTTCTTCCTTCGAGGAGGTCAGCTCCATTTGCGCCTCGATCTGCTCTTTGATCAGTCGATTGACTCCCCGGATGTGCGATTCCTTGGCGACACGAACGGCGTTCTTGATCGCCTTTCCCGAAGAGCGGCCGTGGCAGATGATGCTGATGCCGTCGACCCCCAACAACGGCGCGCCGCCGTATTCGGCGTAATCGACCTTCTTTCGAAAACGGGAGAAAGCCGGTTTCAACAAGAAGTAGCCGAGCTTCGCAAAAGGAGAGGCGGTGATTTCTTTTTTCAGGAATTGGCCGATCGCGTCCGAAAGCCCCTCGGAGATCTTCAGCGCGACATTCCCGATAAAGCCGTCGCAGACAATGACATCGGCGCCGCCGGTGTAGACATCACGCCCCTCGACGTTCCCGATAAACCGAAGGGAGCTCGCTTTCAACATCTTGAAGACCTCTTTGGTCAGCTCGTTCCCCTTGGTATCCTCTTCACCGATGCTCAAGAGACCGACCTTCGGCTCCGGAATACCCAAGATTTCTTTGGCGTAGATGCTCCCCATGATCGCAAACTGAAAAAGATGCTGGGGTTTGCAATCGACATTGGCGCCGACGTCGATCAAGATCGACGTCCCCTTCAGCGTCGGAAGAGAGGTGGCGATGGCGGGCCGCTCGACCCCGGTCATCGGGCCGAGGATAAAAAGCGCGGTCGCCATGCTTGCCCCGGTATTTCCAGCGCTGATCACCGCGACCGCTTGGGATTTTTGAACGAGTTCGGTGGCGATCCAAATGGAAGAATCGCGCTTCTTTCGGATGACCGAGGAAGGGGATTCGTGCATCGCAACCCGCTGCGAGGCATGATGGATGGAGAGGGGGAGTCCTTGAGCGGGATGTCGGGAGAGCTCTTTTTGAATCTCCTTTTCATCTCCAACAAGGATAATCTCAACGTCGAGCTCTCGGGCGGCCAGAACGGCCCCCTCCACAATCGCGGCGGGGGCATCATCTCCCCCCATCGCATCCAGCGCAATCTTCATAAAGTGTCAACCGGGAACGATCCGTTAGACGACGGGTGACCGCTCCTTCCTCTAAGCTAGACTTCCTCGACCGCAATCACCTCGCGGCCCTTATATGTTCCGCAGCTCAGACAGGCGCGGTGGGGCAACTTCGGCTCATGACATTGAGGGCAAAGTACATAGACAGGGACCTGGAGCTTTTTGTGCGTCCTTCTGCTGTCTCTTCTGGCTTTCGATATTTTGTGTTTTGGATTCGGCATTGCTTCTCCTTACTTTGGCGACGATTTCTTTTCGGTTAATTTCTTCAATTCAGCCCATCGCGGATCAGGGATCTCCTGCACGCAATTGCACTCTTTGAGATTTAAATCTTGCCCACACTGAGGGCAGAGACCGCGGCACTCTTCACTGCAGAGGGGCCGCATCGGCGTGGCCAGAATCAATTGGCCCTCCACCTCTCCACTGATATCGATGGTATCCCCTCCATAAAAAAGAAGGTCGAGATCTTCTTCCAGTAATTCCCGTTCCCCTTCGGTCGGAACCGCGTTTCGAGGAACATATTCGGCGTGAAAGTCGGCTTCAACCCGACTCGAAAGGGGCTTCAGGCAGCGGCTGCATTCTGCACTCACCTCCGCAGAGAGCGCGCCCCGGACGTAGACCTCTTCCTGATTATGTTTAACCGCCTTCACTCGAACCTGGACGGGACCTTTGATTGTAAATCCGCTTTCCGATAGGTCCCAATCTTTCGGGTCCTCCTCATAAGAAAGGAGAAGCCCCTCCTCCGGAATATCGTGAATTTTAATTTCCATTGCTCTTTCCTTTAAAAAATCGCATTATATGAAACGTTTCCCTGGCTGTCAAGCAATCTTAAACTCGACGCTAGGGCAAAAAAATGGGCCGATCTGAAGAACCGGCCCATTTCGTCGTGAATCGTACCTTCGATCTTATCGGAGCAGAAAACGCGCGCAATGCACGTTAGGCGCTGAACGACGACCCACAACCGCAGGTCGATTTGGCATTCGGATTCTTAATCGCAAAACCGGCGCCCTGCAGACTATCCAGATAATCGACCTCTGTTCCCTGGAGCATCGGGGCGCTATACGGATCGACAAAGAGCTTCACGCCGTGCATTTCGAGGACGCTGTCCTCTTCGGTCTCTTTTTCCTCAAAAGCCATTCCGTACTGATACCCCGAACATCCGCCGCCGGTGACATAGACCCGCAACCCATATCCGGCCTTCTGTTCGGCCTCCATGATTTCCTTCACCTTGGAGCCGGCTCTTTCAGTCAATGTGACCATTCTTCCCTCCGCTGTCTCTTTTTTAAAAGTAGGTTTATTATAACAAAAATTTACGCAAATTGCACATAAAACTAAGCCGTTCCGACCAGAGGACAGGCCCTTTGTTGAACGTGAGCCACGTACTCCTCTCTGAAACACCGGAAGATGCTTTCAACCGCGATGGAAGCGCCTGTTAATAGGTAACAATAACCCCTTCCCTTGACCATTCCACAGACTTGTTCAATCTGCTGGAGGTCTTTCTCATCTCCCTGACCCGATTCGATCTTCTCTAAAATCTCGGAGAGGTGGGCCGTGCCGAGCTTGCAGGGAGGACATTGGCCGCAGCTTTCTCTGGCAAAAAACCGGGCATATTGGATCGCCGATTGAACCATACAGGCGTCTTCAGACATCACGATCACGGCGCCGGTTCCCAGACCCGATCCGATCGCCTTCAAAGCATCAAAATCAAGTGCCACGTCGATCTGATCGGCGGCAATAATCGTATTAGAAGGCCCGCCGGGGAAAACCGCTTTCAGCTGTTTGCCGCCGCAGACCCCGCCTCCATACTCTTCAATTAGCTCCCGAAGAGAAGTCCCTAACGGTAGTTCATACAAGCCGGGCCGGTTCACATCGCCCGTGAGGGTAAAAACCAATGTCCCAGGTGAAGTCGCGGTCCCAAGCGTTCGAAACCAATCGACCCCTTCTCTGATGATGTGCGCGACATTCGAGAGAGTCTCGGCATTATTCACCACCGTCGGCATGCCGTAGAGTCCTTGAATCGCGGGATAATAGGGCGGTTTTTGACGAGGTTTTGCCGACCGACCTTCGACAACTTCAAGCAGCGCCGTTTCCTCTCCCGCCACGTAGGTGCCGGGGCTCTTGCAGATCTTTAATTCAATGGAAAGAGAGGTTCCCTCAACTTGTTTTCCCCAATGTCCTTTCTCTTTCGCCGTCTGGAGCGCCTGCTCCATAAATTCGATCTCTTCTTCATAACGGCCGTTGATATAGAGGTAAACCTCCGCGGCGCCGATGGCAAACGCGGCGAGAATGGCCCCTTCAATCAGTTGGTGGGGATTGGATCGGAGGAGATAGCGATCTTTGAACGTTCCAGGCTCATCCTCCGCTGCATTGCAACAAAGGTACTTTCGATCGGCCTTCCGCTGGACGACCATCTCCCATTTTTTCCCGGTTGGAAAACCAGCACCTCCCCGGCCGCGAAGCCCGGAGCGCTTGATCATTTCCAGAACCCCGGACGGCCCTAGGGTATGGATCGCTTTCGGGAGTGCCGTGTAGCCTCGGCGGCGAAGATATTCCTCATAACTGATCGGCTGAACCGTCGACAACTGTTCGAGGGGAAGATCGCCATCGGTCAAAATATGCCGGCTCTGCACAATCGATTCCTTACACCGAAGGGTAAAGCGGTCTCTAGAAAGGGCTTATGCCCTTGAAGAGGCCATCAATTTCCGATTCCTTGCTTGCATATGAGGACGATTTTCCCGATTAGCCATGATCACCGGATCAAGGATTTCACCGCAAATCAGACAGCGGTAGCCGTAGAAACAGATACGGCCGGTATCATCCTTCATATCTTCAAAGGCTTCCGTAATCATATTCCCCGTACACCTCGGACAGTTCATCTATTGCCTCCTTGGTAAAGGTTCGTCGTGAACTTACCTTTTATAGGTTGCAACAGGGATGCCAAGCCCATTTATTTACTTTTTATTAATTATATCAGTCGCTTATATATAAATATGCCTCAGGGGAGCACGTTACAAAAAGAAACGATTAAAAATTTATGGCGCTCTTTTAGCCAATTTTATCTTTTCAATTCAAGTAATTATGTATGTATAGTTTCAAATGTAAACATGTTTTAAAAAGAAACGTCCGATGGCTTGGCAATCCCATATTCTTTTACTTTTCGCCAAAGGGTCGTTCGGCTAAGTTTTAATCTTTCCGAAGTTTTTTTATAGTTCCATCCGGTTTGTTTTAATACTTTTAGGATCAGTTCCTGCTCCATCGCCCTCAGCGGGTCTTCCTTCTCGATGACCTTTCCGATAATGTCATTGCGGGAGGGCTGAATATCCTTGAGGAGATGTTCCGCCTGGATCGTATCCCCCGAACAGAAAACCATGACATGTTCAATAATATTTTCAAGCTCGCGGATATTTCCAGGATAGTCATAGGCCATCAGGATCTCCATCGCCTCGGGCGAGACATGCGTTACTTTTTTCCCAGTCTCCTTATTAAACCGGTTAATAAAATGGGTCACCAGAAGCGGTATATCATCCTTGCGCTCCCGTAGCGGCGGAAGTTGAATCGGAACGACACGAAGTCGATAGTAAAGATCTTGCCGAAATTCCCGCATTTCCACCGCTTTTTTCAAGTCTTTATTCGTTGCGGCGATGATCCGGACATCGACTTTAACCCGACGGGAGTCGCCGACCTTCTCGAATTCGCTCTCCTGAATCACGCGAAGAAGCTTCACTTGGGTCGCCGGGCTGATATCTCCGATTTCATCCAGGAAAATCGTCCCGTTATCCGCCAATTCGAATCGGCCCAGTTTATGAGTGATTGCGCCGGTGAAGGCCCCTTTGACATGGCCGAACAACTCGCTCTCCAAAAGGCCTTCCGCCAACGCCCCGCAATTGACGCGAATAAAAGCCTTATCCTCCCTGGGGCTGAGATGATGAATCGAATGCGCGATCAGCTCTTTCCCGGTGCCGCTTTCCCCTTCGATCAAAACGGTCGAATTCGTCTTTGCAATCTTGGGAAGAAGCCGATAGACCTCCTGCATCTTCTCGCTTTTCCCGATGATATTTTCGAAAGAATACCTCTCCCGAAGGACCTCCTCCATCGCCTTGCTCTTAATTCGCTCTTCGATCAACTGCCACATGAACTTGGCGGAGAGCCCTCCGATGACTTCCACCTGGCCGGTAATCGTCTCCAATTCCTCTCGAACAGTCTTGCTCCCTGTCACGTCGATAACCAGGTCGGTCCCGTCTCGAATCAACTTGCGATAATCGGTCGTCGTCGGAATTTTAAGACGCCGTGCCAGATCGAGCCCCGGGGCATCCAGGTTGAGGTCGGCGATGCCGACGACCTTCACGAGGGGATCTTTATGTAAGATTTCGACCAGGGCGGTTCCGCCCCTCCCCCCCCCGATAATGGCGACCTTGGTCATGGGAAATAGACCTCACTTAAGACGTTAAATTAGATTAGATATTACTACAGATGTGCTTTAAAGCGGAAAGAATTCGGATGATGGAGCGATCAGATCATCTTATCGACGGATTGACAAAGCTCCCGGACGGCCGCGGCGGACCGCCTGAAGTTCGCTTCTTCTTCTGGGGTCAACTGGATCTGGATGATCTCCTCGATCCCCCCTTGTCCCAGTTTCACGGGCACACCTACAAAAAGATTGTCGATCTTGTATTCCCCCTGACAGAGGACGGCGCAAGGAAGGATTTTTTTCTTATCTTTCATAATCGCTTCGACCATCTCGGCAACAGCCGCCGACGGAGCATAAAAGGCCGACCCTGTTTTGAACAATTTCACGATCTCGGCGCCGCCGTCGCGTGTTCTCTGGATGAGCGCATCCAATCTCTCTTTCGGCAACAATTCCGTCAATGGGATGCCGGCGACGGTCGTATACCGAGGAAGCGGAACCATGCTGTCGCCGTGTCCGCCGAGCACAAACGCGTGTATGTTCTCGACCGAAACTCCCAATTCCATCGAAATAAAGGCGCGAAACCGGGCCGAGTCGAGCGCCCCTGCCATTCCAAGGACCCGCTCCCTTGGAAATCGGCTGACCCGATGGGCCACGTAGGTCATGGCATCGAGCGGATTGGAAACAACAATGAGAATTGCCTCCGGAGATCTCTGGACAACCTGCTCCGTCACCGTTTTAACGATCCCGACGTTGACCCGTAGAAGATCGTCGCGGCTCATTCCCGGCTTCCGCGGAACACCCGAGGTGATCACGACGATATCCGAATTCGCCGTTTCCTCGTAATTCGCGGTCCCGGTCAAGCGGGTATCATAGCCGTAAATAGGGCCTGACTCCAAAAGATCGAGGACTTTCCCCCGAGGGAGATCCGGCTGAATGTCGAGCAACACGATATCGGCGAACTCTTTTTCTGCGAGCCTTTGCGCCGTCGTCCCGCCGACCTGTCCCGCGCCGACAATTGTAATTTTACTCTTCTTCATAGCGATATAACTATCTAATTTGATTGAATATGAGACTGAAGTGGGATCATTCTACCCGAAATAACGGGGTGATTGCAAGCAGAAGCTAGGGAGATTGAAGCTCGGCAAGGAGCTTCTCCGCCTCGGCCCGATCCATTTTCGATTGGACGCGATCCGAAGGGTGGTCAATCGAGAGAAGTTTTTCCAAAGCCGCACTCGCCTTCTCTTTCTCCCCCTTTTCCAGATAACTCTTGGCCAGATCGAGATAGGAAGGGGTGCTGGCGGGGTTCAATCGGACCGCCTCCTGCAGCGCCTCAATCGATTTTTTGATCGATCCTCCCATCAAGCCGGGGACCTTCCGGTAGAGGACCCCCAGGACATGATGCGCCACATCGTTGGAAGGATCTCTTTCCAGCACGGCATTCATCTCCTTCTTGATCGGAGAGATCAATGAAAGTGACTTCATGACCCCCTGTGTCTCCCCGATCCGTCCATAAGCGATGCCGAGCATCAGATGTCCTCCGATGCTCTGGGGATTCACTTCGATCGCGCGCTTCGCCCAGCGTTCCCCTTCCTTGTAACGGCCGAGTTTTTCCTCGGAAGAAGAAGCGATGTCCCCCTGCCATCTAAACGACCGGGAGAGCTTCCAAAGGGCCGCTTCGTTCTTCGGATCGATCTCCAGAACTTTCTTATAAAGCTCGATCGCCCGATCGGAATGGCCCGCTTCGTCGCGGGTGTCATACATCCGGTCCCCCTCCGCCAGCAGAAAAACCAGATCCGATCCGGGAGCCGTCTCCCCCCAGGTCAATCCCTGTGAGGAGAAGAAGAAAAAGAAGGCCCAAAGAAGCATCTTCACGAATTTTCTCTCTCGATGAGCATCTCCGAAAGATCGGAGACCACCAGCGCATAATTGAGAGAATAGTTGTAGGAGGTGATCGTTCTGAAATTTCCAAAGAGCGCCAAAAGCGCTTCCGTCCCCTCCTGCGGTTGATAGAGTGCGAACGAAACCGCCTCATCTTTCTGGATCGATGCAGGGAGCGGAATTTGAATTCCCAACTCGACGGCCTTCGCGATCGGAATGGTCTTGCGTATTCCCATCTCCACCTTGTTCTGTGCTTCCGGAGAATCGCCCGCAAAACGGGCCGGAAGATAGGTCAACCCGTTTCGCTTCCATCCGAACGATTTTAAATAATTGGCGACACTGGCGAAAATATCTTCTTTCGACGTCCAGAGGTTTTTCTTCCCATCTTTATCAAAATCGACGGCGTGTTTTCGAAAGCTGGTCGGCATAAATTGAGGCACCCCGAATGCCCCCGCGTAGGAGCCGTTGACGGAAAACGGATCAATCCCCTCTTCCCGGCAGAGGAGGAGATAGGCAATCAGCTGCTCCCGATAAAAACGCTCTCTTCGAGGATAGAGGGAAAAAGCGGTATTCAAAATATCGAAGACCCGGTACCTTTCGATTCCAGGCTGACCGAACTTTGTTTCAACCCCTAAAATACTGCAGATGATTTCCTTCGGAACGCCGAAAGCCTCTTCAATTTTCTGAAGCAGTTCGAGATTCTCTTGAAGGTATGTCTGTCCGCGTGAAACCAGCTCGTCCTTGATAAATCGCCTACGGTACTCGTAATAAGGAAGAATCTCCGCGGGGCGCTCGAAGAACTGAATAATCTCGGATTGAAGGACCACTTTTCCAAAAACAGCTTTCAAATCGGCGGCGCCAAACTGATGCCGCTGCGTCAGATCTTTTATTAAGGAGACATAACGCGGATCGTCCAGATTAAGAGAAGAAGGAGAAGAGGGTTCAGAATGGGCCAGAAGCAAATCGGCCCGGGAAAGATCGAGCGAGAGGAGGGCGCCCCATCCAAGCACCCGCGGGAAGAGCGATTTTAAAAAGATTCTTCGGCTTTCCAAATAACCCTCCCCCGTTCAAGGCGCTCCCGGATTTCCGTTCTTGGTCAGGGGAAACGCGTGACGCATAGAAACTAGAAAACTAGGATAGAAGATGTCCCCCTTTTTGTCAACGCTCGCGGGGTCCGGGGAGGTGAAGCGGCTTAAATGCTCGTCTGAATGCTGGGAGGAAGACCGGCGAGGGCCTCTTCCGCGATTCGCGACAGCAGGGCGTCGTCGTCATGATTGAGGGCGAAGATGCGGCACTGGATCAATTTGGCCGGAATGGAGTCGACATATTCGGTGAGCGCCTCCTTGGAGACGACGCGCGTGGAGGGATTGAAGACATAAACCTGGCGCTCTCCCATCATCAGCGGGTTCATCGGCCGCGGATCCTGACTCGCCATATCGACCCGGAAGGGAAGGTCGCTCAATTCGGCGGGAAGGCGCTTTCGCATCTCCGCCTCCAGATCGGCCGGATTCATAATCCATCTCCCCTTCTCGGCCTTCTCGATCGAAAAGTTCGTGTCATAGGCCATCTTCCACTTCACGTCCCGAAGGAGGATCTTCTCCCACTCCTCATAGAGGGAGCGCTTGGTTTTGGACTTGGATTCCTTCCACGACTTCACTTCCAGAAGAAGCGACCAATCGGTCAGATCGACATAGGCATCCAGCCGCTCCAGCGGATTATGGGGAAAGATCGCCTTGAGGGTCTCCCGGAAGATATCTCTCAGGTGCATGTCGAGCGACCGGGTGGTCCGATGATAGTAGACGTTGAAGTAAAGATACGAGCGGGCGTTCAAGAACATCGTCAAGGCGGAGAGTCCGGCTTTGTGCAGCGTCAGTCCCTGCTCGGTGAAGAACGTGTAATGCATCAAACGATCGAGATCGACCGGGCCGATCGCCACGCCGCACATATACGAATCGCGGAGAACATAATCGAGATTGTCGGCGGTGAAGATCCCCGAAAAAAGCGGCTTGAGCATGACCAGCCATCGGGGATAACTTTCCGGCGTCTTGAAATCTTTGTCCTTGTGAATCAGAAAAGCGACATGTTCCGGATCGAGCGTCTCCCCGAGGGCGAACTCCCCGCCGGGGCTTCTTCGAATCCGCCGGATGATCGGAGCCAGCTCCTGCCGAATGATCGCCTGGCCGAGTTTTTCGTGAGTCAAATAAAATTCGTCGAGAAAATTATCGTCGAAGAAATGACAGAACGGTCCATGGCCGATGTCGTGAACGAGAACCGACACCCGCAGAAGCGCTTCGATAAAAGGATAGGAGGGGACGCCTGGAATCACCTCTTTGAGGGAAGGATAAAGGTGGCGTGCGAATCGCCCCGCCACATGCATCGCCCCGAGAGAATGGACAAACCGGGAATGCTCCGCAGAAGGATAAACCCAGCGCGCCGACTGGAGCTGATTGATATACCGGAGCCGCTGCATCCAACGAGAGTCGATCAGCTCTTTTTCAGTCGCCTCGTCTCGTTTTCCGAAAGGAACGGTGAAGCTGATGTAGTTATGGATCGGATCGGCGATCAGCGCCAGCCCTTCGTAAAGCATCTCCCGGCTGCTGAGCGCGCCCGAAGCGGCCGAGTCTTCCGTATGGGAGGGATGTTTTTGCATTGGGAAAAATCATAGTCCATTTCATGGAACGGCGCAAGAGGAGAAGACGCGTCAGAACGGTTCTTCGAATTTTGCGAAAAGCATCCGGCAGACTCGTTCGTGCTCTTCCCTGAGGCCGGCATCAAGCTGGTCCCATCGATATTTTCGTTCGATCTCGGCTTTGACCTGCTCCATCTGGGGAAGGGTCGGATATTCGAAGGGGGCGCCGATGCCGGCAAAGGCGGCGCTGGCAACCTCGCGCATCTCCCGCGCCTTCTCCTGGCGCCACGAGGCCGGATCGGGGATGGAGGCCCCCGTCCCCTCCTCTCTTTTCTGAAGGGTCAAGATGAACGAGGCCATCATCGCATCCCGGACGGTATTGGCCGAGAGGATCTTCTTGGAGAGCTTCTCCTGAATAAACCCCGCCGGGTCTCGAAACATCATTCCGGCCTCGTCACGTATAGATCTTGCTGAGAAGAAAAACGAAACCGGGAATGAGAAGGAAAGGATAGAGAAGAAGCGCCGTAAGACCGATCCAAAGTTTCGTCACAAAGAGGGAGACGAAACCAAGAACAAAGAGGGCATTTGAAAAGATGGAAAGCATCGAAAGAAACCGCTGGCTTTGAAAAGCGCGCGGCCGGGCGTAGACCGGACGGCGAAGGTGGAAATTCGCCAGCGCCCTTAAGAAGGCCGAGAAGAGCACAACGGTTCCGCCGAATAAGAATTGACCGCTCCACATGACCCAACCGAATCTTGTTGGGCGGAGTATATCAGATCATTTCGGGAGAAACCAGCGTTTCTAAAAAAGAACTACTCGGGGGTGAGACTCGGTTGATTTTTCTCGATCTGCTGGCTTCGTTCAGAACCGAGTTGAATGACATCGAAAGCGACATAGCTGAGGGCGAAAAAAATAGAAACAACAACCAAGAATTTCAAAAATTTTCCGGGAAAGCGAACGGCAAAAAGAAGGAGGAGCAGCAAGAGCACCACGCCGACCCCCTTGGCCGCCAGCGGGGAAAGGCCGGTCTGGTTCACCCCCGCCTGCAACGTACTTTGGATAAAGTCTAGAAAACCCATTTGCGCCCCTCTCTATTCCCATAAAGTAAGGATAGATGCCAAACCCTAAGTTGTCAATCAAAGGGCCGTCGGCCGCGTCGGCGTCGCGCACTTAAGGTGGTGTTGCCGACCTCCAAAGAAATGGAAACGAAAAAGTTCAATATTTAATGAATTTTTGCTTGCATTCCGACCGGAAATGTAAGAAGGTGTTTCAGGGATTTTTAGGACAACACTCTAAGTATCCTTTTGCACCTAAAGAACCAAACCAAGGAGGGTAGCAAGAACCTAATTACAACATACCCCTGCAGGGTTTTATCCTTCGATCGTTTTTCCGGCTGCTTCATTCCGCAGGCATCCTCATTATCACTATCATCATGCCTTTGCGTTCTGGTTTTCGTCGCTTCATCCATACATGTTCGAAGAACCCAAACGACACCAGTCACCCCTTTTACGAGGGGATTGTCGGTTCGGGGGATATCCCATCCTATAGGATTCCCTTTGGGAATCAACGCGCTCTCAAGCCCGAAGACGCTCTGTAAACGTATAACGTATAAAGAACCAGAACAAGGAAGACAAAGTAAAAAAAAAGGTCCATGAAGCAACCCTTTCTTTGTACAACGATTGCCCTGCTCGTCTTGGCAACCCTCTTCTTCTGGAGCGGCTCCGCCTATGCCGACACCCTCATCCTTCATCCTTCCGGCGGCGCATCCGGCGATCAGACCGACCAATACGTCGGCGGCACCGCCGTCACCGCGCTCGACACAAACGACGGAAGCACCTCGTACGGAGACCTCTCCTCTGAAGATACGGCGCGCCTTGCGCTGGACGATTCGGCAAATTCAGGAACCATCACTTCGGTGCGCATCAGAGGGGTCCTCAGAAGCGACGGCGGCTTTCGAGGCGACGGCGAATTCCGAATCGGCTTGAGAACCAACGGGGCCGATTTTTGGAGTAGTACGCTCGACGCGGGCGACTCCTACCAGCTCTATTCCGGCGTTCTCCATTCAACGAATCCGAGCACAGGGACTGCATGGACATGGGCGGAAATCAACGCCTTGAATGCGCTCGTGGACAACACCGACCGATCGACAGACCTTCGGATCACCGAACTTTTTGCAGAGATCATCTATCAGCCGCCGGTCGCCTTGTCGGTCACAAAATCAGGCACCGGAACGGGAACCGTCACCTCCTCGCCTGCAGGGATTGATTGTGGGGCAACCTGTTCCGCCCCCTTTAATATCAATGCTTCGGTCACCCTCACCGCCGCCCCGGCTGCGAATTCCACCTTCACCGGATGGTCGGGGTGCAACAGCGCCTCGGGAACCTCCTGCACCGTGACGATGAACACCGCAAAAACGGTGACGGCCTCCTTCACTCTTCAGACCTTCCCCCTGACGGTCACAAAGAGCGGCACGGGATCCGGTACCGTCACCTCTTCTCCGGCCGGTATCAATTGCGGCGCCGCCTGCTCCGCGATTTATAGCAGTGGAACGGCCGTGACCCTCTCTCCTCTTCCCTCTGGAGATTCCGACTTCACCGGTTGGTCCGGTTGCGACAACGTTTCCGGAACTTCTTGTACCGTGACAATTAATGCGGCAAAGACGGTCACCGCGACGTTCACATTAAAAGTTTTTACCCTGTCGGTCGCGAAATCGGGAAACGGCGGGGGAGCCGTCACCAGTAGTCCGGCCGGAATCAACTGCGGCGCGACCTGTTCCGCTTCTTTCAGCTTCGGAACGCCGGTGACATTAACCGCCGCTCCGTCGGCCAATTCTAATTTCACCGGATGGTCCGGCGCCTGCACCGGAACCGGAAACTGCACCGTCACGATGGATGCGGCCCGATCGGTCGCCGCAACATTTACACTGAAAACCTTTACTCTCTCGGTCGCCACCGCCGGAAACGGGACGGTGACCAGCGATGTCAGCGGGATCAACTGCGGCGCAAATGGAAACGTCTGCTCGGCCTCTTTCACCATCGGCGCCGCAGTCCAGCTGACCGCCACCCCGGCCGGGGGCGCTACCTTCTCCGGCTGGTCCGGTTGCGACAGCGCCGCCGGGAACACCTGCGACCTCGCCATGAACACCGACCGCTCGGTCGCCGCCAGCTTCGGGGTTCAGACCTACTCTCTCACGGTCAACAAGCTCGGCAACGGAACCGGGACCATCACCTCTTCCCCCGCCGGCATCGACTGCGGCAGCAGCTGTTCCGCGTTCTTCAACGCCGCCACGACCGTGACCCTTACCACGGCGCCGGCCGAGGATACCGACTTCACCGGATGGTCCGGCGCCTGCACGGGAACCGGTCCTTGTGTCGTCACCATGGATGCGGCCAAATCGGTCACGGCGACATTTACACTGAAAAGCTTTACCCTCACCGTCGCCAAAAACGGGTCGGGAACCGGAACAGTAACGAGCAACCCGGCCGGAATCAACTGCGGTGCGACCTGCTCGGCATCTTTTAACAATGGGACATCGATCACGCTGACCGCCGCACCCTCCGCCAATTCAATCTTCGCCGGCTGGTCGGGCTGCGACAGCGCTGCGGGAACCTCCTGCACCGTGACGATGAGCGCCGCAAAATCGGTCACCGCCACCTTCAACATTCAGACCTTTGCGCTAACCGTGAATAAAGGGGGAACCGGCACAGGAACCGTGACCTCCTCCCCTGCCGGGATCGACTGCGGCGGCGCCTGCGCCTCCAACTTCAACGCCGGGACCGCCGTGACCCTCACCGCGACAACATCGGCCGATTCTGATTTCACCGGCTGGTCGGGCGCGTGCAGCGGAACCGGGAGCTGTAACGTCACAATGGATACGGCCAGGTCGGTGACCGCCACCTTCACCCTGAAGAATTTCACCCTCTCGATCGCCAAGACGGGGACCGGAGCCGGAACGGTCACCTCTTCTCCCGCAGGAATCAATTGCGGCGCCGCCTGCTCCGCCTCTTTTAACGCGGGCGCTTCAGTGACATTAACCGCAACCCCGTCGGCCAACTCTCTTTTCGCAGGGTGGAGCGGCGCCTGCTCGGGAACCGGTGCCTGCTCCGTGACGATCGACGCCGCCACGTCGGTCACCGCGATCTTTAACCTGCAAACGTTCAGTCTTTCGGTCGCCAAGGCCGGGACAGGCACGGGAGCCGTCACGAGCAGTCCGGCCGGGATCAACTGCGGGACGACCTGCTCTTTTAATTTCACGACCGGGACCACAGTCACCCTCGCCGCCGCGCCCGCCGGTAATTCCGTGTTCGCCGGGTGGTCGGGAGGATGCAGCGGCACAGGAAGCTGTGTGGTCACCATCGACGCGGCCAAATCGGTCAGTGCCCACTTCACCCTACAAACCCTCAATCTCTCAGTCACCAAAACCGGAACAGGTACGGGGACCGTCACCTCCTCCCCCGCCGGAATCGATTGCGGCGCAACTTGCTCCGCCTCGTTTGGCTCAGGCGCCTCTGTGACATTAACGGCCGCCCCTTCGGCCGGCGCCATCTTCGCAGGCTGGAGCGGCGCTTGTTCCGGAACCGGAACCGGAACCTGTCTCGTCACAATGGACGCCGCGAAGAGCGTCGCGGCGACCTTTAATGTGCAGACTTTCAGTCTCGCGGTAACGAAGGCCGGAACGGGGAGCGGCACCGTCACGAGCAGCCCGGCCGGGATCGACTGCGGGGCGACCTGTTCGTTTACCTTCACGACCGGGACCACGGTCACCCTCACCGCCCCCCCTTCCGCCGATTCTGTGTTCATCGGCTGGTCGGGGGCATGCAGTGGGACCGGCAATTGTGTCGTGACGATGGATGCCGCCAAATCGGTCACGGCCAACTTTAACCGTCAGACCTTCGGCCTCACTCTGGCGAAGAGTGGGACGGGAACCGGAACGGTCGTCAGCAGTCCGGCCGGGATCAACTGCGGGGCCGATTGCTCGGAAACATACACAATCAACACCCTTGTCTCCCTCACCGCGACGCCGGGGGACGACTCCGACTTCACCGGCTGGAGCGGGGCCTGCTCCGGCGCCGGCCCCTGCTCCGTGACGATGGACGCGGCCAAATCGGTCACGGCCAATTTCACGTTAAAAACATTTACCTTCACCGTTACAAAATCGGGAAGCGGAACCGGCACCGTCGCCAGCAGTCCCGCTGGGATCAGTTGCGGAACCGACTGTTCTGAAACCTACACTTTCAACACCCTCGTCTTTATCACCGCCACTGCCGACTCGGACTCGGCCTTCTCAGGCTGGTCCGGCGCCTGCAGCGGAGGGGCCGCGACCTGCTCCGTCACTTTGGATGCCGCCAAATCGGTTACGGCGAATTTCACAAGACGCTTCCCACTCGGCGTTTCAAAAGCGGGAAGCGGCGCCGGGACGGTAACGAGCAGCCCCGCCGGAATTGATTGTGGAACCGATTGCTCCGAAACTTACAACCTCAACACTTCGGTCACCCTCACCGCTGCGCCGGACGTTAACTCGAATTTCACCGGCTGGTCCGGCGGAGGCTGCGCCGGAACGGGAACCTGCACCGTCGCGATGGACGCGGCAAAGACGGTCACGGCGACATTTACGTTAAAAAGCTTAGGACTCTCCGTCACCCTGGCCGGAAACGGCAGCGGAACGGTCACGAGCAGCCCGGCGGGGATCAACTGCCCGACCGATTGCTCGGAGCCGTACACGATTAACACCCAGGTGACCCTGACCGCCGCCCCTACCCCGAACTCCGACTTCACCGGCTGGTCCGGTGGAGGCTGTACCGGAACGGCGCCATGTAACGTGACCGTCGACGCGGCGAAATCGGTCACCGCCACATTCACGCTCAAGACCTTTGCACTGACGGTGAACAAAACCGGGACAGGAACCGGGGCGGTAACGAGCAGTCCGGCCGGGATCGATTGCGGAACAGATTGCAACGCCTCCTATAACGCCGGGACACAGGTTACCTTGACCGTCTCTCCCAACACCGACTCCCTCTTTACCGGCTGGAGCGGGGCCTGCAGCGGCACCGTAGCCTGCGTCGTAACGATCGACGCCGCGAAGACGGTGACGGCCGCTTTCACCCTCAAGCCGGTTCTGACCGTGACGAAAACTGGGAGCGGAACCGTCACCAGCGACCCCGCCGGGATCAGCTGTGGAACCGACTGCTCACAATCCTTCGGCAACTTCACCACCCAAGTCACCCTGACGGCCGCACCCGACGCGAATTTCGACTTCACCGGCTGGTCCGGCTGCAACAGCACCAATGGAACTTCCTGCTCCGTCACGATGAGTCAATCAAAGTCGGTCACCGCGACATTTACGCTCAAAACATTTAGGTTGAACGTGACCAAAACCGGAACAGGAACCGGGACGGTGACAAGCAGTCCGACCGGCATCAATTGCGGAACAGATTGTAACCAGTCTTATGATTCCGGAACACAGGTGACCTTGACCGCCGCTCCCGCAACCAATTCGACCTTCACCGGATGGTCCGGCGCCTGTTCCGGTACCGGCAATTGCATTGTGACGATCGATGACGCGAAAAACGTGGCCGCCACCTTCGCATTGAGGACCTTTACCCTCTCCGTCACGACCTCAGGAAACGGGACCGTCGCCAGTAACCCTGCCGGCATCAGCTGCGGCGCCGGCGGCGCCTGTTCGGCCACTTTTAACATCGGCGTCCAGGTCACACTTACCGCCACCCCGGACACCCACGCCACCTTTACCGGCTGGGGGGGGAACGCCTGCAGCGATAGTCAGGCCACTTGTGCCGTGACGATGGATGCCGCCAAGTCGGTCACCGCTGGTTTCACCCTCAAAACCTTCGCTCTCTCGGTCGTCAAGGCGGGAACCGGAACCGGGACAGTCACTTCCGACCCCTCCGGAATCGATTGCGGCGCAACCTGCTCCTTCTCATTTAACATCGGGTCGACGGTGACGTTGACCGCCGCCCCCACCGGCAATTCCACCTTTACCGGCTGGTCCGGAGCCTGCGCCGGGACCGGCAATTGCGTGGTGACCACCGATGCCGCCAGGAGCGTCACCGCCACCTTCACCGCGCCGCCGACCTTCACCCTCACCGTGAGCCGGACCGGGAACGGCCTCGTCACGAGCACTCCGGGAGGAATCGATTGCGGGACGACCTGCACCTCCGGCCCGCTCAGCCCCGGCACCCGGATCACCCTGACCGTCGTTCCCGCCGCGGGCGCCCCTTTTCAGAACTGGGGAGGGGCCTGCTCCGGCACACAGACCACCTGCACCCTGACGCTCGACAGCAACAAGACGGTCAGCGCCACCTTCGCCAACGGGTTTACCCTCTCCGCGAACAGCGCCTCGGTCGCCATTCAGAAAGGAACCTCCGGATCGGTCTCCTATAATATCGCGTCAATGCAGGGATTCACCTCGCCGGTCACGCTGACATTGACCGGCGCGCCCGCCGGGGTGACTGGCACTTTCTCTCCCAATCCCGCCGCCCCGCCCGGCAACGGATCGATCAAACCGACCTTGACCCTCAACATCGATGGGACGGTCGAATGCCGCGATTACAACCTCACGGTCACCGGCGCCGGCGGCTTCCTGACCCAGTCGGTGGGGCTGACCTTGACGGTCACCTGCAACGGGTTGAAAGGGGAATACTTCAACACCCCCGATCTGACCGGACCGATGTTGACGCAAACCGATCCGAAAATCGATTTCACCGGATGGGGCTCGGGCCCCCCCATCCAAGGGATCGATCCGGAGACCTTCTCCATCCGCTGGACCGGGCAGATCCAGATCGATCGCGCCGAATCGTACCTCTTCAACATCATCACCAACGACGGCGTCCGCCTCTGGATCGACGGGGCGTTGGTGATCGACCATTGGGAGCAGACCGACCATCTCGTCTCCCTGGAGAAAGGGGTGGCGTTCAACGCCTCCGGCCTGCACGACATCAAGCTCGAATATTCCGAAAACACGGGACAGGCCCTCCTTCAGCTCAACTGGTCGTCGAATTCGATCGGCTGGCAGGTGATCCCGGAATCGCATCTGACCACCCCGAAATCGTCCGGCGCCCCTCCGACGCTGAAATGGACCGGCGAGCCGAACTATCAGACCGACGGGCTCGACCCGGAAACCGGCACGGTCAACGGCACATCTTTCAAATTCCGCGTGACGTATACCGATCCCGACAACAACCCGCCGCTCCCCGGCTATCCGAGGGTTCACCTTCTGCAGGGTGGAAAAGAAATCGCCGGGAGTCCGTTCGAAATGCTCTTTGAGAAAGGAACCCCCGCGGCCGGGGCCGTCTACAACTACAGCCGCCTCCTTCAAGCGGGGTTCGATTACACCTATTATTTCGACGCCGTCGACGCCACCGGGCTGCAGGCGATCGCCTCTCCGGCCGCGCCGACGCCGGCCGTCCCCCTGACCGGGCCGCAGGTCGGCGTTTCGGGAACCGTCACGTTATCGAGCCCGCGCGGGGCGATCGTCATGACCACCTCCGCGGGGGCCTTTGAGCGAATCGACATCGGCGATCTTGCGAATCTGACCGTGCCGCCGGCCGACACGACCTTCCCTTACGGCGTCCTCTCCTTCAAACTCCAGGGACTGGCCCCCGGGGAGGAAGCGGTCGTCAGCACCACCTTCCCGGAGCCGATCTCCGGCGAGGGACAGCCCCAGTGGCTCTGGTACGATTCACAGAACAATCAGTTTGTGACGGTCGAAGCGACTGGGTCGCTCCTCTCCGGCGGAAATACCATCCGCATGACGCTGAAAGACGGCGGCATGGGAGACGGCGATCATGCCGCGAACGGCGTCATCGAGAATATCGCCGGCCCGGCCTTCAAAGCGGGCGCGGCGCCGCCCCCTCCCCTCGGCGGGGGCGGAGGCTGCTTTATCGCCACTGCGGCGTACGGCAGCTATCTCGACCCGCACGTCAAGATCCTTCGGGACTTCAGAGACCGCTCTCTTTTGACGAATCTTCCGGGACGTCTCTTCGTCGAGGCCTACTACCGCGCCTCGCCGCCGATCGCCGACGTCATCCGCAAGCATGATTCCCTCCGAACGGTCGTCCGTTGGACGCTGACCCCGTTGGTCCTCTTGATCGCATACCCCTGGGGCGGGGTCGCCCTGCTGGCCCTGATTCTGACGGCTCGACGCCTGCGAAAAAACCGGCCGTAAAAACCATCAAGACGCCGATCCGGAATGCCGACTTTCCATCCGGAGAACGGCAAATCAGTTGACTTGCTCCTTCCACCATGGCAACATCAAAAAATGAAACGCAAGCTCATCACCCTATTGACCCTCATCAGTTTTACCCTGCTGCTCCCCCCCCTCTCCTTCGGCGAGCCGGAGACCCTCTACTACTCCGATCGCTTTGTTTTCCGGAGTAAAGAGGTCGATGATCTGACATTGGTCATCCTTAATTTCAGCCGAGGGAAAGAGGGAGAGAAGTACTATGGGGAGTTCTTCGGCGCGGTGTTCACCCAGACCGGATGGTGGTTTCTGGAGGGAAACGATAAATATTTCTATAAACCGGGGAACCTGGAAATCATTCAGCCCTCTTATTTCGCGAAGGCGGACGGATCGGCCGTTTCCGGATTCAAGCTTCGCTACGACGGGGGGGATTTCACCCTCAATCTCTCCAGCGGGCCGACCCAGCCCCTCTACACCCCAGATGCGGGGAAGACCCTGCAAAAACAGCTCGGCGTGGCCGAGGCGGTTCTCAATATTCGCGGGCAGGAGCATTGGGGAGAACTGGTTCACGAGACGGTCATCTGGCAAGGCTTCAACGGTTTAAAACGCTACAAGGGACTCTTCAAAGAGTACCTTTCCTTCTATCTCATCACCGAGAAGGGGCGCGAAATCTACTTGCACCGGAATAAATCGAACCCGCAGGAGTTTCTCAACAAATACGGCCTGTCGGAAACCTTCCTCCCGGAGGGGGGGCTGGTCCGATCGGGCCCCGAATCAACCTACTTTTTCAAACCGCCGATCCCTCTCTCCCTCCTCGACAGCACCCATCCCTCCTTCGCCTTCTACACCGTGCCGCAGCGGTGGAAGATCGATGCCCCCTCCGTCGGCACCTTGTTCATCTGGTCGCGTGGAAATGCCTCCAAAAATTGGATCTGGGGGGGATACTACCTCATGTCGATCGAAGGGGTGCTCAAAACGGGGACCACCGAAGAGCGGGTCTGGGGATTGGCGGAATATATTCCGAATTAACGCTCTACGCTCTGAAGAGCGGAGAGCGCCTATAGTGATCGGCCAAGGCTTTGAAGAGGACCACGACGACCGCCGCGCCGGGAACCGCCAGGAGAATCCCGACGAAACCGAAAAGATCCCCTCCGATGTAGACCGCCGCAATCACGACCAGCGGATGAAGCCCCACCTGCTGCCCCATGACGAGCGGGGCGACGACCAATCCCTGAACCGATTGCACCGCCGCAAAGAGAAAAATGACATAAAGCGGGTGGAGAAAATCCTGAAATTGGAGCAGGCTCACCAGGATGGAGAGGGAGAGCCCGACGATGAAGCCGACATAAGGGACGATTTCGCCGAAGGCGGCGATGATCCCGAGAACGAAAGCCAGGTCGACGCCGATGAGGGTCAGACCGATTCCGTATAAGACCGCAAGGAAGAGAATCACGAGGAGCTGCCCCCGGATGAATCCTGCCAGCGACCGGTCGAGCTCATGAAGCCACCGGGAGACTTCGGGCCGATGCCTCGGAGGAACATACCCCCAGACCGTCGCCTTCAGCGTCTCGAAATCTTTCAGGAAATAATAAAAAGCAAACGGGATGACGATCAGGTTTGCGATGGCGGCGAGGAGATACGCCGTGTTCGAGAAGAAGGAGAGAAGGACGGCCGTCACCGGCCGGAAAATGTTCGGCGCCTCCTCTCTCAAACGGGGAAGGACAGTCTCCGTGATCTCCTCATACGTCTTCGGAATATGAATGCCGAACCGCTCCTCCAGATAGGGAAGGAAAGCGGTCCGAACATGTTCAAGATAGCGGGGAAGCTGCTCCAGGGCGCGGGTGATCTCTTCCTGGATAATCGGGATCACCACCAGCAAAAAGAGAACAAGGGCGGCGGCGATGATGAGAATGACGAACCAGATCGCGAAAGGACGGCGAATCCGCCTGCGCTCCATGAAGAGAACGACCGGATCGAAGGCATAAGCCAGAAGAAAGGCGATCAGAAACGGGATAAGAATGCTGCCGGCTAAATAGATAATCCCGATCCCAAGCGCCAGGATCGCCAGCCACCCCCAACGTCCCTCTCGTCTTGCTTCCACTTTTTCCGTTATTCGTTAAGCGTTAATAGTTAATCGTTGTTTGCGAGACGTCATTTGTTATTCCTGAGCGTTCTCTTATTTCTTGAAATGGGATTGCCTTTACGTTTAACAATTCACGTTTAACGAATAACGTTATTAGGACGACGCTCCCCGGTCTCGGTGCACCGCCTTTTCCAGTTCGAGGATAATTTCTCCCCCTTTGAAAATGCGGACCGTGCCGGTCGATTCGGAAACCACCACCGCCAGCGCCTGCGTCACCGCTGTGATGCCGGCCGCCGCCAAGTGCCGGCTGCCGAGACCTTGCAGGAGATCCTTCCCTTCGAAGGAGGCGTCGAGATGCCGCCCGGCGGAGAGAATCACCCCGTCTTCCCGGATCACAAACGCGCCGTCGATCGCCGAGAACTCCTTGAGGGTCTCCTTCAGCATCGGATCGATGAGATTCCGCTCCTCTTCGGGATAGCCGTGGAAGGGGTTGATGATCATCTGCCGCGAGAGCTGCAAGACCCGCTCATGGTCCCCCAGGACAAAGAGGGCTCCAACCATTTTCCCGGCCCGGCCCTGATAGGCCAGCTCCACCGCCAGGCTGAGGATCGCCTCGAAGACATCGTATCGGATTTCTCTGGAAAGATCGGTCAGGTCGGCCGAGGTCAAGATCTCGAACTCCCTCCCGATATCGAGGACCACGATGCTGTCGAGAAAGCCGAAGCGGCCGATTCCGGAGAGACAAACGATTCGATCCCCCACCCGGACCAGCCCGGCGGAAAGACCCATCATCACCCCCAGCTTCATCTGCCCCATCCGTGTCAATTCGATCTGGGGCACCCGGACCACCTTTTCAAAATAACGCTGCGCCCGCTGATAGGCGCGCTCCCCGCGGGCCACCAAAATCAGGTTCAATTCCTTGGAAAGGATCTTCAGCGGCGTATAATCGGTCAACAGGTCGGCATAAAGCAGGATCGCCTGCGCCCCGACGCCGGCCGCCACGTCCGAGGCGGCCGAGAGGAAAACATCGTTCATATCGAAGCCCGGCTTCTCTGCCGCGGAATAACCCTTTTTCATACCGCCACCGCCTCTCGCTGGAGAAGATCGGCCAATCGATCGAAGATCAGGTCCCGAACGAACCGCTCGTCCGCCCGTCCGAACACTTCCCGGAAGCCCTTCAACGGCATCACCGCCTTGGCCATAAACCGATGCCCGCCGGCTCGCCCGTAGGAACCGAACGCCTCTTTCATGAGGCTCCCCGCGTTTCCGCTCTTCCCCATGTTTCTCGCGGAGACGATCAGATTTCCCCCCACGATCCCGGAGAGAACCGACCAGTCGATTCCCTCCACTTGGGTGAAGAAGTCGGCCAACCGCGGGACGATATCCTGGCGGGGAACCTGTCCCAAGTGCGACACCAAAAGGCGATGTTCGATCCGCCACCGGCGGATCGCCTTCTGAACGAAACCGGCCTCCTCTTGCGGGAACTCCGGACGCTCGATCTGCCGGATGAGGCCATGGTTTGCCAGCGGATAAAGAAAGGAGAACGCCTCCACATCGCCGGGATGGGTCCCCCGCTCCAAGAAGGCGGTGTCGGTTCCGATTCCATAGAGGAGGGCCGTGGCGAGCCGATGGCTGATTTTGACATCTTCGGCGCGCAGATACTCGGTCATCACGGTCGAGGTCGCCCCCTGGTTCGACCGGATCTCCCGATAGGCCGCATGGTATCCCTTCTCCTCCGGATGATGGTCGATCACCACGTCGATCCGCGGAAACTTGACCGGGAAACGGCTCGGCTGGGTGTCGACGAAGCAGATCCGGTCATAGCCGGAGAGACGCTTGGCGTCGATCCGGTCGACTTCGATCTCAAGATGCTTGAGCATCGCCATGTTTTCGGGACGATCGACCACCCCGAACGAGGCGATCGGCGCGGTCAGCTTGTTCCGGCCCAGCAGGGTCCGGAGCGCCAGGGCCGACGCGATGGCGTCGGGATCGGGATCATCCTGGACAAGGATCAAGACCCGCTCCGCTTCTCCCAAGATCCGGTGGATCTCCCGGGTCTTCTCGCGAAGCGAGATCGCCCGAAGCTCCCAGAAAAGCGGAGAGGAGAGAAGATCGGTGCAGGAGACCACCTTCAGATCGGGAGAGCCGAGATCGACCGCCTCCTTGTTCCGGGAGAGCAGCAGCGAAGGCCGGACCTTTTCTTTCGAAAGGAGCCTCAAAATCGGGCTGAATAGCTTGGTCTTGGAGAGCGCAATGATCACGCGGTCCTCGCGGCCGATCTTCGCCCGTTGATAGGTCGCTTGAGCGGAGAAGGGACCCTGGATCACCGGAACCTTTTTCTTCTGAAGCCAGTCGGCAAGCTCGGGCTCTTGCACGACGAAAAGCCAGGCGCTCCCGGCCTCGCGGTGGCTCTTTAATACCTGATAAAAAAAGGAATCATCACAAAAAACAATATATCTCATCTTCGTCCCGTCTCGCGTTAAATCCCCTCATCATCGTACTCCAAATGACAGATCAGATCAATGATCCACTTTCCGATGTAGTCAGTCTATCGTAGGGGCAGGGCGTGCCTCGCCCCCCGACAAAACCGGATCCAATCAGGATCTCCGCCCTTTTGACAAACCGATGTTTATTGAATAGGATAGAATATTGACCCCTTAGGAGAATCAATGCTGTCACGGTTTCTTATTTTTTACATCGTCATGCTTTTCACCGGAAGCCCCCTCCTCGCGATCCTCGTCATCCTCGGCATCTACTTGGCCTTCGACTACCAGTTCACCGGGTTTCTCCGCCGGGGGGTTCAGATCTTTCGGCTGGAGTCGGAGATCTCCGGATTAAAGAAAGAGGTGGCGCTGAATCCGCATAACGCCGCCGCCCTGAGCGACCTGGGGCGTCTTCTGGTGATGCGCGGCAAGGAGCATCAAGCGCTCCCCTATCTGGAGCGCGCTTACGAGCGGCTCTCCGACACCGAGGAGACGATCTACTACCTCGGCCTCGCCTTTCTTGTGACCGGCCGCGAGGTCGACGGGGAGGCGTTGATCCTCAAGGCGCTGGAGAAAAATCCCAAGTTCCGGTACGGCGAACCGGCGCTCCGCCTCGCGGAACACTATGGAAAGAGGGGGCGGGTCCAGGAGGCGCAGACTTTCTTTGACCGTTTTTTCTCGATCCACTCCTCGAGCCCGGAGGGCTACTACAAATTCGGGCAATTCCAGCTTCAGGTCGGCAATCGGGCCGGGGCCGCCGAGAGTTTCCGGAAGGCGATCGAAATCTTCAAGCTCTCCCCCTCGTTCAAGAAGAGGCAAGATCGCCTTTGGGCCTACAAGGCGCGCTTTCACCTACTCACCGCCTCCGGGAC
Organism: Candidatus Manganitrophus noduliformans; assembly: GCF_012184425.1. Lineage (NCBI taxonomy): Bacteria > Pseudomonadati > Nitrospirota > Nitrospiria > Candidatus Troglogloeales > Candidatus Manganitrophaceae > Candidatus Manganitrophus > Candidatus Manganitrophus noduliformans. The sequence goes on along the minus strand of NZ_VTOW01000001.1, from coordinate 1,242,504 downwards.
GCGTTAACGAATGCCCTCTTCCTCTCGCTGGGCCATTGCGGCGTTGGACCAGGGGAGCAGCCGCTCCCGGGCGGTCCTCTTTGATCTAAAAGGCAAGCCGCTCGCCCGCGCCGAAGCCCCGCTTCGAACCGACACTCCCAAACCGGGATGGGTGGAGCATGATCCGGAGGAGATGTTGAGCGGTGTTCGGGCCGTTCTCCGGAAGGTCCTTCGGGAGGCGAAGCGATTGGAAAGGGCGCCGATCGCCCTCGGCATCGCCAACCAGCGCTCCACCTTCATCTGCTGGGACCGGAAAAGCGGCAAGGCGATCTCCCCGGCGATCAGCTGGCAAGACCGGCGGGCCGGCGACCTCCTCTCCCGCTGGGAAGGTCCCGACTTCGCCGCGAAAACCGGCCTCCCCCTCACCCCCTACTACTCCGCCGCCAAACTTGCCTGGCTCCTCGATCGATTCAAAAGAGAAAAACGATCGATCGGGGATCTCCTCTGCGGGACGGTGAATGCTTTTTTGATCTGGCATCTCACCGAAGGGAAAGTCCATCAAACCGATCCGACCAACGCCGCCCGGATGCTCCTCTACAGCCTCGACCGGGGCGATTGGGACGACGGCCTGCTCGACCACTTCGGCATTCCCAGGGCGATCCTCCCCGCGGTCGCTCCGACGCAGTCGGCCTTCGGCGAGGCGGTGATCGACCGGGTTCATCTTCCGATCACTTGCAGCATCGGCGACCAGCAGGCGTCGCTCGCCGGCCTGGGGGGACTCCGGGAAGGGATTGCAAATGTGAACTACGGGACCGGCGGCTTTTTCCTCGTCAACACCGGCCCGAAGCGGTGCGCCGTTCCGGGGCTTCTCACCAGCATCGCCTGGTCGAACGAAAATGAGACGACTTACCTGGTGGAGGGAACGGTCAACGGCATCGGCCCCCTCTTCGCCTGGCTGCGCGATCTTGGGCTGATCGGATCGGAAGCGGCGGTCGACGCCGCCTGCGCCCGATCGAAAGAGCGGATCTTCTTCCTCCCCGCGCTGATCGGCCTCGGCGCGCCCCATTGGGACAATCGGGTTCCGACAAGCATCGTAGGGCTGACCGGCGCGTCCCGCAAGGAAGATCTCGTCCGGGGCGCGGTGGAAGGGATCGCCTTCTTGATGACCGATATCCTTCACGCCCTTCAAACGAAGGAGCCGATCCCGGTCCGGAAAATCATCGCGAGCGGAGGGGGCTCGCAAATCAAAAGCCTCCTCCAGATCCAATCGGACTTCTTCGGCAAGCCGATCACGGCGACGCACGATCCCGAATCGACGGTCCGCGGCGCCGCCTTCCTGGCGGGCGAAGCGATCGGCGCCGCCGACCGAAGGGTCTTTCAATTCTCTCCCCTGAAGGAAACGTTCTCTCCCCGCATGGGGAAAGCCGAGCGGGAGGCGCTTTATCGCGGATGGGAGAAGACGCTCGCGCTGGCGAAAGGGTGGCGCTAAAGTCGCTTCTCTCTCAGGGGAATCATCGTATTTAGGACGGTTGGAATACCGATTAGGTCGTCTGTAGGGAAATGAGGGGATTGATTACATTTTAAAAAAAGAGTAGAGATGAGCCTGAGTAAAAAGCTTGGATTGTGACTTGCAACCCAAGTCACACTTATTTCGAGCAGACATCTTTTAGATAACGCGAGCCTCACCCAGGGAGACCCGCGCATGCCGAAGCGGATACTCATCGTCGACGATAACGAAGATGCGCGTCAGCTCTTTGCTCGATCTCTGAGTGGAGAAGGCTATGAGGTCACTTTCGCGAACGATGGCGATGAAGCGCTGAGAAAGGTCGGGTGGGCACATCCGGATCTGATCCTCCTCGACCTCATGATGCCCGGCGTCGATGGATTGAGGGTCTGCCGCGCGCTTAAACAAAACCCCGCTTATCGCCTCATTCCCATTCTGATGATCAGCGCCAAATTTGCCGATCCCGCCTCTCGGCAACAAGCCGTCGAAGCCGGCGCAGAAGAGATCCTCATCAAACCGATCGACCCGTCCAATCTTCTGGCGAAGGTCAGAAGCTATCTGAACAAGACCGACCGGGTTTAAAACCTACCGCGAACGCTTTGCGATATAAAATACTATCCGGATCGGTCATTCGTAGGATTCTCACACGTGTCTTTTCAAAACACGCGGTCGCTCAATCCTCTCGAAAATATTTCTTCTCACCCCCTCGGGGCCTGCATCAAGAAACCTCCAGTCCGGATTGACCCGCCCCGTGATCCGTTCGTCTTCCGATTTCTGAGGCGGTTTCACCGCGGTCAGGACCCACGCCCAGAGAAAGCTGACAAAGACCAGACCGATCATCACCGGAAGTCCATACTCTAAAACAATCCCGTACATCCTTTTCTCCCTACATTTAGGTTTCTGATTTTCTCCATCCGCAAGAGGGCGGAATTTTCGCCACGTTTATGATTACCACTCCCAAGTCGTTCCCGCATTAAATTCGGATTAATTTTTTGTTAAACGTGAACGCGCCCGTGGGCAAAATTCGAATCCGGTCACGACTTATGCTGATGAACTTTGGATACGCTCTGTATCCTGAAAGAAGCATTTCCCCTTACCGCGCCATACCCGATCAAATCTTCTCCACCGGTTTCCTGAAAATGGCCGGCGTTTTCGTCGACACCCACGAGGAATCGTGCATCGGCACGCCGATTGCTCAGGTAGAGGGAGCACGGCGTCAGAGAGGCGCTGTGATGATCATCACAGGGGAAATATCAAACGTCCACATGGAATGTGAATAGGAGGGGAAAAAATGGCTTCGGTATCCAACATTGTAATGTCGCTCTCGGCCGGGTCCACCGCGAGCACCGCCAACGTGACGGTCACCGGAACGATGACCTTTGAAGCGAGCGAGGTGGGGAAGAGTTTTCGGATGGAGATCGGAATTTTCGGGGAGGACAAATCGGGCGATAAGCTCCCGGCCGGGGATCCGGTCGGCGACGACCTGCTCTATCCCTTTCAATGGGGCTTTCTGCTCCCCAAGAAACCGTACAAGCAATTCACCGTCATGGCGGCGGGACCGCAAACCTTCACGGAGACCCGTTCCATCAGCAACGAAAAACTCGACGAGGACCCGGGAAAGGTCAAAATAGCCGAGGCGGACATCAACACGCCGGTCTATTTTCCTCGGCAAGATGAAGTTTATGCAAAAGTCAGCCTCTCGGGTTCCCCGGTTTCCGCTCGCTCCTCCACCGTCATCGCCGGCATTGGCGTGTAAACCGTTGCTTTCGTCCTGCCGGATATCCCTTTGAGGGGGCGCCGCAAAAACACGGCGCCCCCTCAAATCCGGTCGCCGGCACACCGGGGATCGGCTCCACGTTTATTGTCAGCCTACCGTATGATATCGCTTGATAGACTCCGTTCGAACCTGATCTCGATAGAAAAAGACCAGAGCACAATTATCTTGACTTCTGCCCGACTCTGCCTTACGCTTCAAGGATAAATCCCTGGGTCAAATCCGATGGTTCCCCCCCCGTACCTTTCCGTCCTTATCCGTCGACACCCTGCCTTTAGCGAGGGAATCTCGCCGACCTGTTCACTTCACAAGGAGCAGGAACCCCTCTTAATCTTTAAAGGAAAAATACCCAAACCCCATTTTCTTATCACACAACCAGAAGAGAGGAGCGTCGAATGAAAATTTTTGTCGGCAATTTGTCTCGAGACGTTAATGATGCGGACTTGCAGAAGGCGTTTGAGGCCTTCGGGAAAGTAGATTCTGCCACGGTCATAAAGGACAAATTCTCGGGAGAGTCGAGGGGGTTTGGGTTCGTGGAGATGTCGTCGGGATCGGAAGCGCAGGCGGCCATCAGCGGAATGAACGGAAAAGAGTTGAAGGGAAGAGCGGTCAATGTGAATGAGGCCCGTCCCCGCGAAGAGAGAGGCGGCGGTGGAGGGGGCAGAGACCGCGGCGGAAGACCGGGAGGCGGCGGCGGGCGGCGATTCTAACCCCCTCCCAGCGACAAAATCTTTTCATCAAAGAAGGGCGCACAGATAGGTCGGTGCGCCCTTCGCCGTAAATACGGCTTAACTCGGCGGACGGATATGCAGAATCAATACGGGGCGGTCGACCTGGGAGAGGACCTGGCTGGTGACGCTGTTGGTCAGGAAGGCCTCGCGGAGATTCCCGATCCGGGTGCCGAGGACCAACAGATCGTAGCTTCCCTCATAGGCCTCTTTCAAGATCGAGCCGACGATCTCCCCCTCCCCGACCTTTGTTTCCACCCGGAGACCGAGGCTCTCCAAAATCCGAAGAACCCCCTGAAGGTAGAAAGCCCCGCCGTTCTCTTCCCCCTCCGGCGTCACGTGGAAAAGGGTCACGCTGGCGCCGGTGCTCCGGGCGATTCGCCCGACGAAACGAATATCCGATTTACGGACCTTCTCGCTTGAGACACAGACGAGAATCTTCTTAAAATCCTGGAAGGGGGTCGGCGTCAGCAGCGTCGGCACCGGCGCGTTCACCGACACCCGCGCGGCGGTCGATCCGAGAAAGCGGCCCGGGGCGTGGCGGCCGCGGGTGCCAAGGACGACCAGGTCGTACCGGTTCTGCTCCGTCTCGTTGAGGATTTCCTCCGCGGGATGTCCCCGCCGATACGCCGTCTCCACCTCCTGAAGCTCCTGCTGGGCCGCCTGGCTTGCCTGAGTCAGTCCCTCGCGCGCCTTGGCCTCTTCCAGATAACGCTCGGCCACCCCCAGAATCGTCAGCCGTCCCTGGGTCTTCTGCGCCAAATAAGAGGCAAAGTGAAGCGCATGCTCCCCATGCTCCGACCCGTCGATCCCCACCAGAATATGCAGCCCCTGATACGGAAGGATATGGAAAGAGGTCACCCCGACGACGACCTTCTGTCCCGATCCGATCGGGAAGCTCGTCTGCGCCAATCCCATCTGCACCGAAAGAACCGTCGGATCGGTGTCGCCGAAGCCGGCGGTGAGGGAGCGGACGACTCCGGAGACCTGCACCGTCATCCGGTGGAATCCCCCGACAAAGAGGAAATCCCGAATCTCCCCCTCCCCGATAAAGGTGCCGTGAAGCGCCTCCCGGCTCGGTGCAATTTCGATCTGCTCCGGCCGGATCAACACCTGCACCCGCTCTCCTTTTTCCGGTGCCGCGGTCCCCTCCGGAAGAGGGAGGAAAGCCGAGCCGATCTGAATGTGCCGCTCCTGCATCAACCCCGTGAAGAAGTTCGCCGAGCCGAGGAATTGCGCCACATACTCCGACTTGGGCCGCTTGTAAATATCGGCCGGAGCGCCGGTGGCGAGGAGCTTTCCCCGATCCATAATCCCGATCCGGTCTCCCAGCTCGAACGCGTCGGCCTGATCGTGGGTCACCATCACCGTGGTCACCCCGAGTTGCCGATGGATCTGCTTGAGGCTTTGCCGGAGTTGTATGCGGGTCTTCAGGTCGAGCGCGCCGAACGGCTCGTCGAGCAAAAGCACACTCGGCTCATAAGCAAGCGCCCGCGCCACCGCGACCCGCTGCTGCTGGCCGCCGGAGAGCTGAGAGGGATAACGATGGCCGAAGCCGGGAAGCCCGATCAGCTCCAGAAGATGATGGATCTTCTTATCCCGCTCCTCGCGGGGAACCCGCCGGAGCTGAAGTCCGAATCCGATGTTCTCGGCGACCGTCATGTGACGGAAGAGGGAGTAGTTCTGGAAGACGAAGCCGACGTTTCTCTCCTGGGGGGTCAGATCGTTCACCACCTTCCCTTGCAGCAGGATCTCCCCCTGATCGGGGGTGACGAGCCCGGCGATCATCCGGAGGATCGTCGTCTTGCCGCTGCCGCTCGCTCCGAGCAAAACGAAGAGCTCTCCGGGGAAGATCTCCAGGGTGACATCCTCGACCACCGACTGCTCGCCGTATAATTTCGAGATATTTTTAAGTGAAATGGACATCGTTTAACGGTTCCCCTCGGCGGATGAGACTTTCTTCTCTCTGATCAGGCCGGTTCTTCTCTCTCGGTCACGCGAAGCAAGATAAAGAAGATGGCAAACGAAAGTATCGCGAGGACCGCGGCAACGGCATTGGCCGCTTCGATGTTTCCCGCTTCGAATTGGGAAAAAATATAGAGCGGCGCCGTCTGGGTCCGCAGACGCAAATTCCCCGACACCATCACCGTCGCCCCGAATTCCCCGAGAGAGTGGGCAAAGGTCAGCAACGTTCCGGTAAAGAGCGCCCCGCGAAGCGAAGGGAGAATGACGTACCAGAAGGTCTTCAATCGCCCCGCTCCCATCGTGTAGGCCGCCTCTTCATAGGTGACCTCCAACTCATCCAGCACCGGCTTTACCGCTCCGAGCATATACGGGAAGGTGACGAAAACATGCGCCAGAAGAATGCCGGTGATCGCGAACATCGGCCGGAAGCCGAGCGGGTCGAGATAACGGCCGACCAGACCGATCGGTCCCCAGAGCAGCAGCAAAGAGGTCCCGACGACGACGGTCGGAATCGCGACCGGAAGGTTGATCAAGATCCCAAGCGGCCGCTTCGCCGGAAAGCGATAGTTCGCGAAAATATAGGCGGTGAGGGTCCCCAATACCGAGTTCAAGAGACTGGTAATCAGCGCGACGAAGAGGCTTAATCGAAGGGCAAACTGCGCCCCCTCCCCCGTCAGCGCGGTGATGAACCGGGAGAGCCCGTCGCGGGTGGCGAAAACGAAGATCGCCCCGATCGGCATGATCAGCAAGGGGAACAACACCAGGAAGACCATCGTGATCAGAAGCCCCCTCCACGGGAGCCGAACACGCGCCGCCTGCAGCGGATTGATCATGGGCGCACCTCCTCCAAAATACGTTCTCTCCAGAGCCCCTCCACAATTTCGGAATAGGCCCGCGGCCAGCCCCCCAGATCGTCCACGGTAAAGGGATGGGGGATCTTCGAAAAATAGCGGTTCTCGGCATCCAGACCGGGATCGGTGATCGACCGGAAGCCATACTCGACAAAAATCCGCTGCGCCTCCTCCGTCCGGAGAAAGTCGAGAAAAGTCTCCACCAGCGGCCGCTCCTCGGGAGAGATGTTCCGATCGATCGCGATGGCGGGATGCTCGGTGTAGATCGTCCACTCCGGAACGACCATCTCATGATTGAATTTTCCGCGGGCGAGGTCCTTCACCGCCTCCTGCTCGTAAGTGATCAGGACGTCGCCGAACCCCATCTCAAACTGGGTGCGGGCGGCGCGGGCCGACGATCCGAGGATGATCACATTTTTCCAAAGATCGACCATCCCCGCATGTGCCGCCGCCGACCCGCCCCCCTCCGGGAAGGCAAAAGCCCCGTATTCCGCCAGGAGCGCCCAAAGGGCCCCGCCGGAGGTCTGCGGATCGGGATGAACAATCCCGATCCCCGGCTGTCGGAGCGCCTGAAAACTGGAGAGGCCCTTAGGATTCCCCGGCCGGACGATGTAGATGATGGGGGTGCGATTGACGATTCCATTGTAAGGAAGGGCGGTCCAATCGTGCTGAATCACTCCCGCCTCCTTGAGCCGATATGCATCGAGCGTATGAGAAAAGAGGGCGACATCGGCCGGCGCGCCGAACCGGATCTGATTGGTCACCGTCCCCGATCCGGCAAAGGAGGTGTAAAAAAGGACCTCTTCTCCGGTCTGCTCCCGCCAGCGCTTCTGAAAAGCCGGAAGAATTCCGGAGGAGATCACCTCTTCCAGAATGCTGAAGCCGTAGATCACAAGGGTCGGAGACGAATTCCCCGCCCCCTGTGAAAAAATCGGCCAGGTATAGGCGACCAGAAGGAGAAGGCAAGCAGTCACAACCATCTTAGAAAATGTCACGGGATGCGATCCTTATCTTTATATGCTGAGTTGCCCGAAGAAGCAGGCGCTGGATGAGGGGACGGACGTCGCTCAATTTTCGCGGGGGCATCGATTATGCGGCCATGTTAAGGTTGTGAAACCCTGTGTTTCATTATACAGATTTCGTAAAGAGCGCTTCAAGACGGGTGATATCAGGGTGGATCTCTCTCAAAGCGGCTGAGAATGGGCTGGAACCAATGACGAATTAGGAATGTGGAATGAGGAATCAAGAACAATCCTCGTTTTCAAATTCCGAATTGCTCTGCTTGCTGTTGTATTTGTTCGAATATGTTATGATCAGACGGTGATTGAATCGATCATTGCCGTGTGGCTTGCAGAGAGAGGTCCATTGATGAGTAGTGAAAATAAAACAAAAGAGGTCGCCACCCTCGGCGGCGGTTGCTTCTGGTGTTTGGATGCGGTCTTCGCCGATTTAAAGGGGGTGGAAAGCGCCGTCTCCGGCTACGCGGGGGGGACGGTCGACAACCCGACCTACCGCCAGGTCTGCAGCGGAATGACCGGCCATGCCGAGGTGTCGCAGGTGACGTTCGATCCGAAGGTCATCACTTTTCGCGAGCTGCTGGAGGTCTTCTTTACGATCCACGATCCGACGACGTTGAACCGCCAGGGGGCCGACGAGGGAACCCAATACCGCTCGGCCGTCTACTATCACACGCCGGAGCAGAAGGAAATCGCCGAACAGGTGATCGAAGAATTAACGGCGAAAGGGATCTGGGACGCGCCGATCGTGACGGAGGTGACCCCCTTTGAAAAATTCTATCGGGCGGAGGACGACCATCAGGACTATTATAAAAACAACCCCGGCCAGGGATATTGCCGGGTGGTGATCGCCCCCAAGGTCGCCAAGGCCCGGAAGCAGTTCTTTGAGAAGCTGAAGCGGTAGGAGCTACCCCTTCTTCGGTTCGGCCGAACCGGCCGGGGATGCGGGTTGGGCCGGAGGCGGGACAGGGGCTTCGGAAGGTTTGATCTCATCCCTCGCCTTTTGTGCCCGATCGGTCTCTTCTTTCTTCAACAGAACGGGGCCCGGTTGGTTGCTGCTTTGGACGTAGGCCAGATCTCCTTCGATTCGGCCGAACGAGACCGCGCCGAGCGGCTTCCCCTCTTTTCCTTTAAGCTGAACGGACCAATCCGGATTCGAAAGACCGGCCTTCGCCGGCGCAGGCGCCGGCTCCGGGAATTGATCGACGCGCAGCTCATTCAACTCGAAGAGCAGACCGTTCACCAGTGAGGCTTCGACCTTCATCGGGGCCTCTCCTTTTTTGATCGACCACTCCCCCTCTTTCCTCTCAAGGAGGACCGTCTCTTTTCCTTTTTTGATTGAGATCTGCTCCACCGAAGCGGGATCGCCCAGATCGACGACCCGCCTGTCCCGATACGAAGAAGCCGGCTCCTCCAGGATGTTGAAAGCCCCCCTGGAGAGCTTGTAAATGGGGGCCGTCGGGGTAGTCACCGCATAAACCGTCTCCGGCTCGAAGGGCGCCTGGTAAAAGAAGGCCGGATGCTCCAGATCTCCGATAAGGAGACTCAGGTTCAAGATCGGATCGCCGAGTCCCTTGATCCAATCCGCCTTCCGCTCATCGATAAACTCCTCCCCCCGAAGACTCGAGAGGCTGCCGAGCAAATTCGAGATTTCGTTGGGGTCGCCTTTCGCCTCGTTCGGTTTTTGGTGGCCGCTCCGTTCACGAGGCCATCTGATCCGCCAACCGTCTCCCTCCCGGATGATCTCGATCTGTTCGCGGGGCGACTCGATTTGAACCCGCTTGACGTCGGTGAAGGCAAACCGGAAGAGTTCCTGCCGCCGCCACTCTTTCAGCTCTTTGTTCAGCGTCTGCTTGATCGAGACCGGGGCGAGATAGACCGGCGTTCCCATCCCCTTTCGGACATAGACCTGGTTTCCGGTGAGATTTTCGCTCCCGACTTCCAGGATTTCGGTATCCGCGCGGTTGAGGGTGACGATGACAGTGTAGATCGGCGGATCGAGGCCGAACTCCTTCAGATCTTCCGCCTTCTCCTCGATCATCCGGCTCGCTTGGAGCCGTTCCACTTGGGAGATAAGCGCGGAGGAGGCGGCCTCGTTGGCGATCGCCTCGACCGGATGGGTGATCCGCCAGGGGTTGTCGGGATCGGCCGGCTCGTGCAGAAAGTCGATCGACGCGCCGTTCTGTGTTTGGATGCTCAGGTTGGTGACGGCGGTTTGAGAAAAACCGAAAAGGCGCTTTTCTTCGATTTCCGCTTCTTGTTTTTTCTTTTCTCCGGGGATTTCGATGAAGTAGAGATACCCGCCCAAAGCGATCAGGACGAGTGAGAGGAAAATCGTTGCCTTAAACCTCACAGCCGACGCCTCCTTCGCCACACGGTAAGACCGACCATCAAGATGGCGAGCGGCAAAATAATCACCGAGCTGTAGAAGTTAAACCGGTGCTGCGCATTGCTCAACAGCAGGGTGCTCGTCTTCGCCTCCTGCGGGCGGATCGAGATGAGGTCTTCCTCTTCCGCCAGCCAGCTGACGACGTTCTGGAAGAGGTCGCCGTTGCCGGCCGACCGGACGGCGCCGTTGGTGGCGAAATCGGCATCGCCGATGACGACCAACCGCATTTTCTTCGATGCATCGACCGCTTTTCCCCCGTCCCCGGTTTCCATCGGGGGAGGCTCCTCCTTGTAGCGGACCACCCCGCCGAAGGTGATCGGGCCGAGCTTGTCGCGGCTCGGATCGATCGCCAGATCTCCCTCCACTTGGGTTGTGAGCCAGGTCCCCTGTCCCGATTTTAGAATCGGCTCGAAGAGGAGTGTTCCTTCCCTGGCGGGATCAAAGTTTACCGACCTTGTCACCGGGTAGAAGGTTCCCAGGTTGAACCGGTCGGTGATCTGGTGCGGCGGATAGGTGCCGGGGTTGACGATGGGGACCACCCCGCCGAGGCTGGAGGCGGGATCGAGGATGATATCGTTCGCAAGCAGAACCCCCCATTTCGCCAGGACCGGCTCCAGATCGGTCTTCACCAACGGGTCCACCAGGACGAAGAGCCGTCCCCCCCGCGAAAGATACGCATCGAGCGCCGCCCCTTCTTCCTCCGTGTAGGGGCGCTGCGGTCCGCCGATGATCACCACCGCCGCATCGTCCGGGACTTTTTTCTCCGAAAGAAGCAGCAGCTTCTTGACGGAAAATCCCTGCTTCTCCAAGGAGTCTTTCAGGAAAGAGAAGCCGTTGCGCTCCGGATCGTCGAGGGAGTGCTCGCCGTGCCCTTCGACGAAGTAGAAGGTCTTCTTCGACTCCCGGCTGATCCGGATGAGGGCCCCGGTGATCTCCTCCTCCGAGATCGTTCGAAGGGTCGCCTTCTGCCCCCCCGATTCGATGACGACCGTATCGTATTCGGTGATCCCGTACTGCTTCGCCAGGGTCGGCTTTTTGTCGGGATCGATCACTTCATATCGGACCTTGTCGGTTTCATACCGGTAGTTGTCGAGAATATCTTTCGCCAGCCGCTTGGCGTTGCTCTGCTCCCCGAAGAAACCGATCACCTTCACCTCGTTTTTGAGATTTTGAAGGACGCTCACCGTCTGCGGGGAGATCGAGAAGGCGCCGGTTCCGGAGAGATCGAAGCGGACCTCATGCCGGGCGAGGATGAAGTTGAGGATCGCGATGATGGCGACGAAGATCCCCGCCATTAGAAAGCTGTTCACCCCGAACTTCGTCGACCGCCGGGTGGAGAAATCTTTCACCAATTCAAAATGGGTGAAGAGAAAAAAGGAGAGGAAGATCACCGCCGCGCTCTCCAGCACGGTGACCGCCCAGACCGGGGTCCCCCAGATCAAGAAATGAAAAAGACCGGCGAAAGCGCAAACGGCCCCTAAAATTCCGGAAACAATGCTTAGCGTTCGTTTCATGTTAAAACCTCAAAACAGATCATCTCATCATTTCCATCGCTGCGACTCAACCACGCGGTGGGTTAGAAAAAGCCCCAAGATCGTCAGTGAAATAAAATAGGTCAGGTCGCGCGTGTTGATCAACCCCCTTACGAAGTTGTCGAGGTGTTCGAGCAGGGAGAGATAGCTGAACAGCTCCCCGGCGGGAGAATCCGACATCGTCTGCGCGGTCAGCCCGATCAGCCAGAAGCCGATCAAGATCCCGAAGGAGATCACCGCGGCGACGATCTGGTTTTCCGTCAGCGAGGAGGCGAAGAGCCCCATCGAGAGAAAAACTCCTCCCAGCAATAACAGCCCCAGGTAGCTGGCGGCCAGCGGCTTCCAGGCGACCGTCGCAAAATGGGACAACATCAACGGCAGGTGGAGGGTGAGCCCCAAAAGAAGCGCATAGATCACCCAGGCGGCCAAAAACTTCCCGAGGACAATCTCGGTGATCGTCAACGGAGAGGTCATCAGGAGCTCCGTCGTCCTCCCTTTTTTCTCCTCGGCGAAGAGACGCATCGTCAAGAGCGGCATGATCAGAAGGAGAATGATCGCCATATTCAAAAAAGTCGGCCGAAAGAGAATTTCATGCAGATTGAGCTGAGGAACGTTCCCCTGAATCTGCATCGCCTGCGACGACAGCCTCGAATAAAAAAAGACCTGACTATGGAAGAGGTAATTCGACACCATCAAAAAGACCATCGCCAAGACATAAGCGATCGGGGAGATGAAATAGAGCTTTAATTCCTTTCCGGCCAGGGTCAGAATATTTTTCATGCGGGCACCTCTCCCGGGGCAACCGGCGCGGCGGCCGCTTCCTCCACCCCCTTCTCCTCCGTAGTGAGCTGGAGGAAGACCTCTTCCAGGCTGACCGCCAGCGGTTTCATCTCAAGAAGACCCCACCCGCACTCGACCACCCGCTTCGACAACTCTTCACGGATATCGCGGCCGAGCTCCGATTCGACGATGAAAACCCCCTCCCCATTCATCGACGGTTGCGCCGGTTGCGGGAGGAGCTGTTGCACCCCCTCGATCGAGACGATCTTTTCCGGATCGAACGCCTCTCCCCGACGCACCCGGACCGAGATCTTCTCCGATTTCCGGACCTGCGCCGAGAGCCGCTCTTGCGAGTCGACCGCGACGATCCGGCCGCGGTTGATGATAACGACCTTCTGAGAAACGGCGGTCGCTTCGGGCAAAATGTGGGTCGACAACACGATCGTGTGCTCTCCGCCGAGCCCCTTGATCAACTCCCGGATCTCGATGATCTGCTTGGGATCAAGCCCCACCGTCGGCTCATCGAGAATCAGAACGTCGGGATTGTGAATCATCGCCTGCGCCAATCCGACCCGCTGCCGATACCCGCGGGAGAGATTGCCGATCAGGCGGCGGGCCACGTCGCCGAGATTGCACTTTTCCAAAGCGGAGGCAAGGGCCGCTTTGACCCGTTGATTCGCAACCCCTTTGATTTTGGCAACGAACTGAAGGTATTCCGAGACGGTCATCTCGGGATAGAGCGGCGGATTGTCGGGAAGATAGCCGATCCGGCGTTTCACCTCCATCGGCGATTCGAAGATGTCGAACCCCGCCACTTTCGCGGTGCCGCTGGTGGCCGGCATGAAGCAGGTGAGAATCCGCATCGTCGTCGTCTTCCCCGCCCCGTTCGGCCCCAAAAAAGCGAGGATCTCCCCTTTGGCCACCGAAAAGTTCACATCATCGATCGCCACGATTTCCCCGTAGCGTTTTCCTAAATGCACCACCTCAATCATATCTCTTAAAACTCCCTACAATGCGTTGCAACCGTGTAAATTATACAATTCATTTTTAGGTGTCAAGGGGCCGGTCCCGGATCGCATATCGCTGGCGTGAAGAGAAATTACGGGGTGGAGGGAGAGGAATGTTGGTTATTGAAATATCCTTTGATCTTCGCGATCAGATCGGGGGGTCTGATCGGCTTGGTCAAAAGCGCCTCCGCGCCGACGTTCAGGCCTTGCTCCTGTATGGCGGGATCGATACCGGCGCTGATGATCAGAATCGGAATGGAGCGCAAGGAGGGATCGCTTTTGATCGTGCGGCAGACTTCGAAGCCGTTGATTCCGGGCAACATCACATCGAGCAGGATCAGGTCCGGCCGGGACTGCGCGACCCGCTGTAATCCCTCCGCGCCATCTTTCGCAAGCGTCACCGCATAGCCCTCCTTCGTCAAAAGGCGGGTGAAGACCTGGCAGGAATCTTCGTTGTCGTCTACAATCAGGATCTGCTTCGGCATGCGTCTTCCCTTTTAAATCTCCGGATGAAGAATGTAGAAATAGTACTACATTGACACGCCTAATACAAGCCAACATTAAGGCGTAAGCCCTTACGAGAAAAACAGGGTCCGCACCGGCCGCAGCCAAAATTCGGAGGAAATTCGGAGGAAGAGACGGAAGGGATATTGCCCGGGGACAGCGCCTTTGGTTTGCTGGAGCCGGCGGTCAGGATTGAACTGACGACCTGCTGATTACGAATCACGGACCCCCATCCCTACATCCTACCAGTACCACCTATAACATATTGTAATTCCTAAATAGATATTTCATAATTGACTACCATCCATACATAATTTACTATGCTTTATGGTCACCGTATGGTCACCGTAAAAGGCCACTGACCGGACGCCACTCCGAGATAAGAGCGGTGACCAAGGAGGAAACCCATGAGGTTGACAAAGCGACTGATTGACCAATTCCGTTATGAGGGGACCAAGAAGGATGAATGGGATGTTCGATGGGACGACGCCATTTTAGGATTCGGCCTTCGGATCTATCCGAGCGGGAGAAAGGCTTTCATCCTCTCCTACCGGGTCGAAGGCCGAAAGCGGCTGATGCAGATCGGAGATTACGGCGTTCTCACGCTGAATCAGGCGCGGGATCTAGCGAAGGTACATCTAGCGGGCGTGATCCAGGGGGCCGATCCCCTGGAGAAAAAGCGGCGGGCCGTCAAGGGGGAGACGGTCGGGGATCTGTGCGCCGCCTACATGGAGCGACACGCCAAAGAGAGGAAGCGGACCTGGCGGCAGGATGAGCGGCGGATCGACAAGCGCATTCTCCCGGCTTGGAGGTCCCTAAAGGTCACGGCGATCCGGCGGGCCGACGTAGCGGCGCTGCATACCAAGATCGGGCGCGAAGGGGGACCCTATGAGGCGAACCGCGCACTGGCGCTGATCAGTAGGATGTTCGGCCTTGCGTCCCGATGGGGATTTCTTCCGGAAGGCGCGCCGAATCCGGCGGCGGGTATCGACAAATTTAAAGAGGCGAAGCGGGATCGGTGGGTCACCCCCCAGGAGCTCCCCCGATTAGCGGCCGCGATCAACAAAGAATCGAACCCATACGTCAAGGCGGCGCTGTCGCTGTATCTACTGACCGGATGCAGAAAGACGGAGCTGCTTTCCGCAACCTGGGGCGACATCGACTTCGACAGATGCGAGCTGAGGCTGGAGAAGACCAAGGCGGGCCGGATTCATTACGTTCCCCTCTCCGATCCGGCAATCCGGATTCTTCGATCCCTCCCCAAACAGAAAGACAATCCCTTCGTCTTTTGTGGTCGGCGGGCCGGAACGCGGATCATCGGCATCCGAAAGACCTGGAATCGGATCCGGAAGGCGTCGAACCTGGAGGATGTTCGGCTGCATGATCTTCGGCGGTCGGTCGGTTCTTGGCTTGCCGGATCGGGTGCATCCCTGCCGTTGATCGGGCGCGTTCTGAATCACTCGAACGTTTCAACGACACAAATTTACGCAAGGTTGTCTGAGGACCACGTCCGGCTGGCAATGGAGAATCACGGGAGGAGACTGACCGAGGCGGCGGAGCCGAAAACCGACCCGGCGGAGAGGATGGTTGCAGCATTATGGAAGGGGAAAGCGAATGGCGAAGAGGCCGAAAAAAGAAAAGATCACTGAGGAACCATTTATTCGGATAATCCGTTTTCCTCACATTGCCGATTGGGGTGATATTCGGCGGGAAGCACACCCTGGGCAGAAGGACTCGCCGTTGTGATCAGTCTCTTTAAGATCATCGGAGAAGTGCATGACGCAGGCCGGATCGGGACAGTGTCCCAAGCCGTAGGTGTGCCCCAGTTCATGGACCGCCTCCTTCAGAATTCGCTGATGAAGGAGCGCCTCATCAGGTGGGAGGCCATAGAACTCCGGTTTCAGACGGGCGATGGAGATGACCGCCACCCCCTCCCTCGGATCGGCCTCTCCGAAGACAAAGTTTTGGTCAGCAGCATAGAGATCGACAGCCATCACCCCCAAGGCCCGCTCCACCTGGGTCAAGGAACTCCTAAACCGGGCCAGGCTTTTTAAGATCTGGGTGGAGGAACACTGGCGCCGTTCCGGATCGTAGCTGGAGGGGGGAAGATCAACTGGATCATGCAGGATGACAGCAAAGTCGAAGACCCGCTGCAGGGATGAAGCAAGGGCCCGGAGTGTTGCTCCGGATACCTCACCGAGAGGGAGAAGATGGATCAAGGGGCTCCCCTTTCCGGAACCGCGGGCGAAATAAAGCATCCTCGAAGTAAGCTTCGAGGTATTTAAGTTCAAAACAAGGATAGTTGCTCGCGATGCAATTTTTTATATTCCTTCTCCCGACCTTGCGCTCTAACATAATTCCGAATCGACTCTTCATTCCCGTGTTGGCCAACGGTGTTTACGTAATATCCTTTCGACCAAAACTCCCCTCCCCACAATTGCCTCTTCACCTCAGGAACCCGTCGAAATATCTCGCGCGAGGTTATACTCTTGATCGTCTGAATTATTTTCTTCGGACTATACATTGGAATCGACTGAACCAAGAAATGAACATGATCATTATCCATTCCAATTTCTATGAACTTGATTTGGAATCTCTTCGAAATCTCAATGCAAACGTCCCTCAACTCATTATCCACTCTCTCAGAAAACACGACACGCCTGTATTTAGCGGGACAAACAAAATGGTACAGTAATACAGAAACATTATGGCTCTTTCATATCAACTCGCTCACGGAGCCAATATTTCATATCAGACCTCGCGAAGCAAGCTTCGGGGAATTGGACCCGTAAAAAAGATTAAAGACTTTTCTTCAGCGAGGGAGCCGGCTTGAATCCCACGGTCTTGGAGGGTTTTATCGTAATGGCTTCTCCAGTTTTCGGATTTCTCCCCTTCCGGGCCTTTCTCTTCTTCACGGTGAAGACCCCGAACCCGGGGTAGGCAACGCGCCCCTCTTTTTTGAGGGCCTTGCTGAGGGTAGAAAATACCGCTCCGACAACTTCCTCCGCGGCTTTCTTGCTCAAACCGTTGCTCGACTTCTGAATGGACTCGATCAGTTCTCCTTTGGTCATGACAATTCCTCCTGTTGGATATCAGCTTCAAATCGTGCGCAAGACAACAAGCGAAACCACTTTTTAACACGGCCTGATGATGAAATCAAGACTTTCTGGGATGTTCTTCAGGGATGATGATTGAGAATCGACCGGAACGGAGCAATGCCAGCAACCTGAGCCTCTTTTTGAAGTAGGCGAGGTAGGGCCTCAAAAGCCGACGCGTTTTTTTAAGAGATCCGGTCTGAGAAGAATAATCTTTCGACCGTCAAAGGTAATGAGTCCTTCTTTCTTGAAATCTCCCAAGATGGTGCTGACCGTCTCCCGAATCGATCCGATCAGATTGGCGATCTCTTGATGGGTGATTTTAATCTTGAGGAGGATTCCTTGCGGCGTCTCTTTTCCATACTCTTTGGACAACCGGAGCAGAAGATGAGCCAGCCGATATGGAACATCTCTAAAAACAAGATCCTCCACACGACTCTCGATCTGCCTCATTCGAAAACCGATCAGTTTGGTAAGACGAAATGAAAGTTCGGGCTTACTGCGAATCAGAGCAAGGAAAGTATCCCGTTGCATAATGCAGAGCTCGCTATCGTCCAACGCTTCGGCCAGGGTATCTCGGGGCAGGTCGTCAAGAGCCTCCAGCTCTCCGAAGATTTCACCCGGCTCCAAAAGAGCAAAGGTAAGTTCCCTCCCCTCTTCAGAGAGGCGGGCAATCTTCACCCTTCCCGATTTCAGCAGATAGACCTGGCGACTGGGGTCCCCCGGAAGGTAAATCGTTTCTTTCTTTTTCACAGCCGCCATTCGGGTGATTCGATCCAGATCTTCCATCTCCTCCGGAGGGATGGCGTTAAAGAGATTAATCCTTTGTAGATACCAGATCTTGTTTTTGATCATGTGAAGTATCATAGCGAAGTGATCCGGATAAATCAATCTTCTGACGTTCTCTCTCTCTTGTGCAGAAAGAAAAGTGGCCAAGGCCATCATTAGAAATTTGTCCCGACCGCAGAACGCACTGAATATGTATTACAGGCTACAAAACGGCATGCAAGGTTCTGCTACGGTAAGTTGTTCAACCCTATTACCGGATAACCGGCACAAGGAAACCACCGGTTCGAATCAAGGCCAAATGAGGAATGGGAAGAGAACATGATAAATGATGTTCGTTACCGAGGTGAACGAACCTGCCATACCATGCCTTCAGAGCGTTGGTTCACCGGAACGGAGAGTTGAAAATGACACACCCTGTCTTGATTGTAGAGGACGACCGAAAGACGGCGGCGCTTTTAAGCCTCTATCTTCAGAGAGAAGGGTTTGATACCAGGGAGGCGTATGACGGCGAGGAGGCCCTTTCCATCTGGATGCGCCATCCCCTTACGTTTATCCTGCTCGATGTGATGGTTCCACGCCTCGATGGAATCGAAGTTTGCCGAAGAGTTCGCGAGAAGTCGGACGTTCCGATTATGATGGTCACCGCCAAAGTGGAAGAAGCAGACCGGCTGGTCGGCCTCTCGACCGGTGCCGATGATTACGTCACAAAACCGTTCAGCCCCCGTGAAGTGATTGCCCGCGTCAAAGCGATCCTCCGCCGCGCGCAGCCGATCAATGCGGCCGCGAGCGGGCCGCTTTCCTTCAAAGGACTGGAGATCGACACCAAGAAACATAGCGTCACACTGAACGGCGTTCCGATCCAATTGACGCACTTCGAATTTAAGCTATTGTTGACCCTCATCACTCAACCAGGACATGTCTACTCCCGTGAAACCCTTTTGGAGAAGATCTATCCGATGGGGGAAGCGGCCGTTTTGGATCGGACCATCGATGTCCACATTCGAAATCTTCGCGAAAAGATCGAAAGAGACCCGGCCCGGCCCAACTATATCAAAACCGTTCGCGGCGTCGGGTATAAATTCGCCGAGGAATAGGATGCGTCTGCCTAGAATCGGCCTCCTTGGAAAGCTCATTGCGATTCACCTGCTGGGTGGAGGGATGGTCATTCTTCTGGCATGGCAGGTGATCGGTTATTTCGGGGCCTACTACTTCATGCGTCTGATGGATACATACGGCATCGAACCTGAAGCCCTCCATGCCACGTTTCTGCGGGCTATTTATCGATCTCTCCTGATTACCATCGGACTCGGCATCGGAATGGTGACCATCCTTAAGGTTTTTATCACCAGGAAGATGATGGCCCCCCTCACCCAAATGAACATCCTTGCCCGGAAATTGGCGAAGGGAGACTACTCCGAGCGGGTCCATGTCGTCACTCAGGATGAGATCGCTGAACTGGGGCATGCCTTCAATCAGATGGCAGATAGCCTGGCCAGCATCGAATCGATGCGAAGAAACCTGGTTGCAAACGTAGCCCATGAACTCCGGACCCCCCTAAATAACCTCCGTGGCCAGATCGAAGCACTGCAGGATCGCCTCATTATCCCTTCTCCAGAAATGATCAATTCTCTTCATGAAGAGACTCTCCGGCTGGTTCGTCTGGTCGACTCCCTCTACCGGCTTTCTCAAATCGACGCCGGCACGCGGGTTCTGGACGATGAAGAATTCAATCTTCAAGAACTGATTTTCTCCATTCTTCTTAGAGAGCGGCCGCGCTTTGACGAGAAAAAGATAGCCCTGAAGATCAACTTGTTCCCTCATCCTGTCCATGCCGATTCGGCATTGATCGCCCAAGTGGTTCAAAATCTGATCGAGAACCTCCTGCGTTACACGCCCGAGAGGGGAGAGGCCCGTATCGATCTGTTCGGAGAGCCGAGCTCCGTTAAATGTGTCCTGACCAACAGCGGACCGGGGATCACCCCGGAAGATCTTCCCTACATCTTCGAACGCTTCTATCGTGGTGAAAAATCGCGCTCCCGCCAAACGGGAGGAGCCGGGATCGGATTGGCGATTGTCAAACAGATCGTCGAAGCCCACGGAGGCGCGGTCGGCGCGGAGAGCCGGCCGGGACAGACAGAGATCTGGTTCACCCTTCCCGTCCCACCGTCTTCTTATCAATAATAGCTCGCATGCCTGCGGGCCGGAGGATTGATCTCTCCGGCCCGCAGGTTGATTGCTACCGTCTCACCGTTACCGGAACGGGGCAGTTCACAATGAGCGGAGGCAGCAGTGGGCTGTCGAGCCTCAAGCCGGGCGGCGCCTCGGTTCTAAGCAGCACGCCTTTTTCAATCAGTTTCTCTTCATCACCGTAGTAGACGGTTCCATCCGATGCGCCCGTGTGACGCGATGTCATCAGGGAGGCGAAGTCAGGACAGAGGACCCCCTTGTCGTCCATGCCGAACGGATCGAATGTCGCCGGGTCGGCCGGATCAAAACCGGCGATACCGGATCCAGCGACCGGCACCGCCCCTTCCCCCACGTTCCGGTCGGGCCTGAAAAAGACGCCGTTGCCGTTGCAATCCCACAACAGGAAGGTGATATGCCACATCGGCGTATAGGTTTTGGATCGCCCTCCCGGATAGGATGCGATCCCGGGCTGGAAGCGATCCGGACCCCCTGAAGGAAGCGGAACCCCGTTTGCGAACTGTTCAATCCTTCCGACCGCATCATTCTCCCCGTATCGGCCGATGTTTCCCAGTTTCGGCGCATGAATGACGCCCATGAACCCGGCGGGCGGAACCCCGGAAGCATCGAAGACGGTATAATAAGGAACTTTATCAGACCGAAAGGTCCCTTGATGCAGTTTCATTGATACAGTCATCCGGAAAAGATCTAGATCGATCACCTGTCCCCCTGAATACCTGTCAAGCGGCTTTTCGTTCTCACAGGGAAAGTGCGCATTCGACGGTCCGCCGCCCAAATAAAACGGCGAAGGGGGATTGCTTCGAATCAGGGGATCGCATCCGCCGCGGTCGATCAGAAGCTGTTCCCCGGGCCCGTCCCCCCATTTGATGAACGGGGCGTTGACGATGACGGTCCTCCCCCCCCAGCGGATCTTCTTCAAAGGGGAATAGTTCGGGTTACCCATCGGAGGGAAAACGGTTCCATCGGCGTCGAAACGGGCGACCTTGCCGGGATCGTTAAAGAAAATCCACTCGCCGTCTCCCCCGCCGGAATCATGAAAAACCGCGCCTTCAAGGGCGGCTTCAGGCGTCTTCTCCAATGCATCCGCACGGATGGCGCCGAAACGGTCTGCAAAGTCTTGATCGCTTGCATCCGTGATGACGAAAAGCACCTCCCGGCCGCTTTCGGCGAGCGTCCCTCGATGGAGACGGTACGTCACCGTTCCTCGATCAGCGCCGGGGACAAGATCAACATCCACTCCAGTTTGATGAACCTCGATCCGCTCTCCCCGCGCCTGTGCCGTCATTGAAACCAGCAGCGCGATCGCGAGGGCAAAGAAAATTGCTCTCTTCCTGTAGGTCATTTTCCACCTCCTTTTTCGATGTAAGTGTCGTCAATATAAAGATCTCTTTATAAATTGGAGGCCGATCTCGAAAAGAATCGTCGATTCCATCGCCCTCTCCCAACATGGAAGCATCTGGTTTCTTCCAAGCTGTGATATAGCTTTAGCAAGCCGATGTGAAGAACGGATAAACTGGGTGTGAAGATTTGATGAATAAGGTGAATAGAGAACTGTCTCACCATTTGGTTCAGGTGCCGGAGATCCGTAGAGGAGCGAAAAATGAAGGAAGGAGTCAGAGACTGACCGAGATCGGGACAATAGATAATAATGGAGGCAGAGCGATCCAGGTCAGATCCGTATGGGCAAAGGCTGCCTGCTATACTGAAAGACGATATGCTTTCCCTTTCGGTTCAAATGATCCAGATTGTAGCCTAGACTACATGTTTTCAGTCGGTTGCTAATTATGATGATGGAATCAATCCAAAAAACCATAAGGAGGAAGGTTAGTGTCGAACGAGATATCTCTTCATGAAACGAGCCGGCTTTTTGCACCGATCTATCGCGAGGTGGAAAGAGGCGAGCGGGTCCTTCTGATCGACCCGGAGGCGCCGCACTGGATCATTACCGATCAACGCGGCGCAAGGATCATCGGCGAGTTGGACGGCAGACGGAGCTTCGGCGAGATCGTCTCCAACTATTGCCGCACCGTTCAAGTGGATTGGGCCAAGGGATGGCTTCACTGCCATACTTTTTTGGGGAATGCCCTCCGAAGCGGCTTTCTTTCCACCCTCCCGTTTGTCCGCGCCCCCTATCCGGGCCGGCCCGAAGCCCTCGAACTCGACCGTCTCTCCGAACTCTGGCTCCACGTGACCAATGCCTGCAATCTCTCCTGCGCCCACTGCCTGGTCAACTCGTCTCCGAGCGGGATCCCCGGAGCGGAAACCGACTTCTGGATCCGGACGATCGATCAGGCGCGCGACCTGGGGGTGAGCCGATTTTACATTACCGGCGGCGAGCCTTTCCTACGGTCCGACCTCTTCGAGTTGATCGGGCGGATCACCCGCGAAGCGGAGCTGATCATCCTGACGAATGCGATGCTCCTCAGAGGAGAAAAACTCAAACGGCTGTCTGAATTTGATCGGACTCGAATCACCCTCCAGGTTAGTCTCGACGGTCCGACGGCGGAGGTGAACGACCCGATCCGGGGGAAGGGGACGTTCGACGCCGCGCTGCACGGGATCAAGGAGGTGATCGGGATCGGCTTTTCGCCGACGCTGACGACCGTGGTGACTCGCTCAAACGTTACGCTCCTTACGGAGATGGTTCCGCTCGCCGCCTCGCTCGGGATCAAAAATATCCATCTGCTCCTCAGCCACCATCGGGGAAGGTCGATCGGATCGGACTCGCTGGCCTCCCCCTCGAATGCCGAGCTGCTGACGGCCTTCCAGAACGTCGAAGCGGCCACCGAGCAGGCCGGAATTCGATTCGACAATCTCGATGCGCTCAAGAGCAGGCTACTGGGGCGGCCGGGGGTGAAGCGCGATCTCTCCAATGCCGCTTACGAATCGCTTTGCGTTTATGCTGACGGCGCAGTCTATCCCTCCGCGGCCTTGGCCGGCCTCCCCCCCTTCCGGATGGGAAGCCTCTCCGATCAACCGCTTGAGACAATCTGGAGAGAATCACAAGTGGCCCGCCAGATTCGGAGCGCGACCGTTCAGAAGAAGGCGCGATGCAAAGATTGCTATCTCAAATATCTCTGTGGCGGCGGGGACCTTGAACACAGTGTCCTCTACAGCGGCCGATTTCTGGGAGAAGATCCCTTCTCCGAATTCTACGAGGAGTGGATCATCCAGACCCTCTTTTCCCATGCCGAAAAACGAAGCCGGAAGAAGATCCCCTCCGGATACGATCGCCCGATCCTCTTTGCCACCATGGGGGAGGGGGTGTTGGAAGAAGCGCAGGATCAAGGCGCGCGGGCCATCGGCGGTTTCGAAGTCGCTCTCTCCCGCTCGGCCTGCGTCTTATCGGTTGATCTCGATCATTCGCGACGGGTGGTCAGCGATTTCTACGGTGCCGCGGCGGAAACACCCCAACCCGCCCTCTGCTGTCCCGGAGGATACCCGCAGGAAGATTCCTCCCACATTCCGAAGGAGGTCTTGGAGATCGCTTACGGCTGCGGCAGCCCCGTCGGCCTGGCCGGGATTGCTGCGGGGGAGACGATGGTCGATCTCGGATCGGGGGGCGGAATCGACTGCTTCATCGCCGCCAAGAAGGTCGGCCGGCAGGGAAAGGTCGTCGGGATCGATATGACCGATGCGATGCTGGAGAAGGCCCGCGAGGCGAACAAAACGGTCGCCCTGAACCTCGGATACGACGTCGTCGAATTCCGAAAAGGTTACCTTGAAGAGATCCCCCTCCCCGACCGGTTCTCCGATGTCATCACCTCCAACTGCGTGATCAACCTCTCCCCCGACAAGAGGCAGGTCTTCGTCGAGATGTGGCGGGTCCTGAAAGATTTCGGCCGGATCGTCGTCTCCGACACCGTCGCGGAGCGGCCGGTGCCGCCGGGGATGAAGGCGAATCCCCGGCTTTGGGGAGAGTGCGTCTCCGGGGCGCTGACCGAAGCGGAGTATCTCTCCCGCCTGGAGGAGGCTGGATTCTACGGGATGGCCGTGATCAAGAAAAACCTCTGGAAGGAGGTGGAGGGATACCGATTCTACTCGGTGGTGATCCGCGGATTCAAGTACGAGAAGAAGCGCGGTTGCAACTACGTCGGTCAGGAGGCGATCTATCTCGGGCCGATGCAGGCGGTGATCGACGAGGAGGGGCATCTCTTCCCGCGCAATCAGCCGGTCGAGGTCTGCACCGACACCGCCGCCAAGCTCAAGCAGCCGCCTTATGCCGGATCGTTCGCCGTCATCGAGGGGAAAGGAGGCGATCAGACCGTTTCAATATCGGCCTCTGCTGAAGAAGAGACCTGCTGTCCTCCGGGACAGTGCTGCTAGGAGGGACGTATGACGACAGCACTCTGGATCACGGTTCTGCTGCTCGCCTTCGCCAACGGTGCCAACGACAACGCCAAAGGGGTGGCGACGCTGCGGGGGAGCGGATTGGCTTCCGACACCGTTGCGATCCTCTGGGGAACCTTCTGGACCTTCTTCGGCGCGCTCCTCTCCGCGCAGATCGGCACCAAACTGATCGCTCTCTTTAACGGAAATGGGCTTCTACCCGCCGAGGAGATCGGCCGACCCGATCTCCTCCTTACGGTCGGACTCGCTTCGGGAGGAACCGTCCTGTTTGCTTCCAGAATCGGCGCCCCGATCTCCACCACCCACGCACTGACCGGCGCGCTCATCGGGACGGGCGCTGCGGCGTTCGGGATCGGGCCGCTTCGGATTGAGACACTCGGGAAGGGGATCGTCCTCCCCCTCCTCGTAAGCCCCCTTCTCTCCCTGGGTCTGACGCTGTTGCTCTTCTCTTTTCTCCGGCCCCTTCGCCGTTTCGCCGAAAGCTGTATCTGCCTAGTCCGCAGGGAGCCGGTCATCGTCTCGGAACAGGCCCTTGCACAGTCACAATCCGCGCCGCCGGCCGAGATCGTGATCGGGACGGCGGCGGAATGCCGATCGGTCGCCGGTGCGGATCGGTTTACTCCGTTGAACGGAATCCACTGGCTGTCGGCGGGGCTGATGAGCTTCTCGCGGGGATTGAACGACACGCCGAAGATCGCCGCCCTCCTTCTGGGGATCGGCTTCGGGCCGACGAAGGGATGGGCCATCGGAGGGATTGCCCTGGCGATGGCGGTCGGAGGGATGCTGGGGGCGCGCCGCATCTCCCGGATCCTCTCGGAGCGAATCACGCCGATGGACCCGGTTCAGGGGTTCTCGGCCAACCTGATCACAGCACTTCTCGTCGCCGGTGCCTCCCATGTCGGAATGCCGGTCTCGACCACCCATGTCTCCTGCGGAAGTCTCTTCGGCATCGGCCTTCTCCACCGGAACAGAACCGATTGGAGATTGGTCGGTCAGATCCTTCTCTCCTGGGGAATCACCCTTCCCTTGGCGGCGCTGCTGGGAGCGGTGCTTTATGGCATACTGGAGACCTTTTTATGACCCGGTCAGAACGGAAGCGGATATTGTTCGTCTGCACACACAACTCGGCCCGCTCTCAGATGGCGGAAGGGTGGGTGAACTTTCTTTACTGCGACCGATATGAAGCGTTCAGCGCGGGAACCGCGCCCTCTCGCGTCGATCCCCGCGCGATTCAGATCATGGCGGAGGTCGGGATCAATCTCTCCCAACACCGATCCAAAAACCTTGATGAATTTCAGGGGATGAAATTCGATTATGTCGTGACGGTTTGCGATCGCGCGAAAGGGGTCTGTCCCTCCTTTCCGGGAGGGAAGGTCATCCTCCATCAGTCCTTTGACGATCCCGCCCCATCGACCGGCGCGGAAAGTCTATCCGACTTCAGACGGATCAGGGATGAAATTAAGAAATGGTTGGAGGGAATGTTCGGATGACTCTGCGGCTCGAGCGAATCGGAATCGCTCCGGCCGGTCTCATTTGAAATGCGCTTTGATCAATGGGTCGACCTTCGCTGCCCTCTCAAGCGTTTTGATATCATCAAGATGAAGCAGAGGAATGACATTCGGCGTTCCCAAGTCCGCTATCAACGGACTCATTTCACGAACTGTAATAATTCTTATCCCCGGTACTGACGTGGAGAGGCGATTGTTCAACGCCTTCTCCATTTGCGCCGCATCCGCGAGGGTCGCAAAGAGGATAGGCAGCTTCGGGAACACGCTTCTGACTTCCTGAAACACCTGCTCGTAGGACTCCTCGATCTCTGTATCCACCGCCGTTGAAATCACCGCCCCTTTTACATTGATAGGAGAGAAGCGCTTCAGTTCGCTGAGAGTCTGAATCGGTTTCGGCATATAACCGATTCGATTGATGAATTCTTTCATGTGCGCCACGATGAATGGATGAGGGCGCGTCAATAACACGAGTTTTTCCGAAGACATCATGGCTCCTTCAACAATAGGGTTGTACCTCTTCTATTTTATATCCATTTCGGATTTTTGTGTCTAAGCAGGCAAATGAATCGTGAGGGGAAATCAATGACTTTAAATTCGTCAAGAGAACTTCATCTGGTATCAGAGCCCGTTTCCTGACTCTGTCTGCCCCGAAATGGCGGCGATTCAGGCCGGTCAAGGCCGCTTTGGTCGCCCCCGGGCAACGCGGATTTTCATCTTGGTTTAGGTGTCTTCCTCCAGCTTGATCATTCCTTTCCGTATCGCGTATTTCACCAGTTCAACAAAATTACGAAGGGCCAGTTTATTCATGATGTTCGCGCGATGGGTTTCAACTGTTTTGATTTTAATTCCGAGCCGCTCAGCCACCTGCCGGTTTGTATGCCCTTCCGCCACGAGACAAAGGACTTCCTTTTCACGTTTGGTCAGTTTCTTTCTCTCATTCACCTTTGCCCCTTTCAACATAGGAGATCAAATCGCTCTATAAAAAGAGTACCCTTTTGGGATTGATCAACGGTACTGATGAGAGACCACGCCACAATGATTGCAAGTGGCGACGTAGAGACAGGCCCGTTTGCCCAGATCACATCGGAACCGAAGGTGCGCCCCCACCTTTTCACAATATGGGCAGCGCGTGCTCGAAAGATGATTTTCAAGGTCCGGGTTCGTCTTGCGAAGATCCCTTGTCTCCGTGCTGACCTCGAACGCGTAACCGCAGTGAAGACAGGTCGCCGTGTAAAGGCACTCTCCGGGACCCAGCTCGCATCGAAGAGAGAGATCAAATCTCGATTTTTGGCACTGCGGACAGGCGACGTGATTCAATTCTCCCTGTAACTCCGTCAACGGCTCCATCGCTTCCTCCCTTGTGAAACATCGCTACATCGCAAGCGGACAGACATGCGCTTCGATTTACACAAGCTTCAACAGTCCCGACGCCGAGTTGGTACGGGGTTGTCTTTTCCGAATACCGCGTGACTTCAATTTGCAACCGGATCTCGATTCCTCAGGACCCTGCCTCGTTAAATACCCGGTGTGACACCCCTCAAGAGGCGCATATTGACGATAGCCGCAGATGACGCAATGAAAGACCTCTTCCCCTTCATTCCAGTAGAGAGAGACCGTCCATTCATCCCCGGAGGGACCGCCGTTACGGCAACGCGGACATTGTCCCGGAGAGAGCTCTTCGCCCCTGTTCATTTCTCCTTGTACGTTCGTGCTCATTTTTCTTCTCCTCTAGTATTGGGGTTTTTGAAGACACCGTTCAAACAGTCCCGGAACCTGCCGGGTATTCCCCATGATCCTCTTTTTCCATGACCCCTCGAAGCCAAACATCAAAATCGGAGATGCGAAACAGAAAGAGATAGTGGTCATACGGCAACGATATACGCACCATCAAAGCAGGGATGTAGCCTGGAGTACAAAAATCTCAATGTAGCGGACTGAGCGAAACACCGGAAGGAGAACTCGAATATCTTCCTCGTGCTTCTCCCACCGGCCATGGAACACAAGGGTAAGAATCTTCAGATCTCCGTAAGACCCCGTCTGTCCAGTGATTCCAATAACCCAACCCGATGGTTCAGGACAACTCGTCTCCCGTTTTTCGGACCGCTTCAGTTTTTAAAACCGAATCAGGCCGTCTGACGATCAGCACCAGCGCGATGCCGCCGAAAATCACGGTCGATGCGATCAACAGGCGCAGCGTGATCGGCTCGCCGAGGAAGACGATGCCGCCGACGGCTGCGATGACCGGGACACTGAGCTGCACGGTTGCCGCGCTCGTCGCTTTCAACCCGCGCAAAGCCGTGTACCAAACGGCATAGCCGACTCCCGAAGCTAATGCCCCGGAGAGCGCCGCATACCCGATGCCCGCGCGATCCAGCCTGGCCCAAGGGAGCAAGACGAAACTTAATCCCATCGCCAGCGGCGCAGCGCGCAGGAAATTACCGGCGGTTGCGCTGACAGGATCGCCGGCGCCTCTGCCTCTCAATGAATAGATCCCCCAGGCAACACCGGCGCCCAGCATCAGTATCGCGCCGCGAATGGGCGGCGACGAGAGGCCCGGAAGCAAGAGGCCGACAAGACCGGCTAAGGCAAAGGTAAGGCCGACGCTCTGCTGCTTGCGCAGACGCTCCCCGGCCCAGAGCCCGGAGAGGATCATCGTCGCCTGCACGGCCCCAAAGAGCAGCAATGCGCCGGTGCCGGCCGGCAGGCTGACATAGGCGAATGAAAAGGCCGCAGCGTAGACGAAAAGCGCAACTGCGGAAGACCAACTGCCCGTTGCGCCATGTGCCCCTCCGCCGATTCGCGCAATCAGCCAGAGCGCCGCCGCGCCGGAGAGAATGCGGACGGAAGTAAAGCTGGCCGCGTCAAGACCCGTCTGCTTCAGCGCCAATCGGCAGAGCAGTGAGTTTCCCGCGAATGCGATCATGGCGAGCAGCGTTAGGATGAATACCCGCGTGGACGGTATCCATTGTTTAAACGAAGTCCTCGATTGACCCGTCATTTCAAACCTCCACTCTCCATTCTCCATCGGTATCCGAATACCGCGGTGCAACCTGATTCTCCGAGGTGTTACGGTGTAAGGGCGATCTCATCCCGTTTGGCTCTCATCTTCTGGACCAGTTCCTCATAAGACCCGCTTCGGATGATCTTGTTGAATTGGCTCCGGTAGTTGTTCACCAAGCTGACCCCATCGATGACAATGTCATAGACCCTCCAATCGGAACCGATTCTAAAAAGGCGGTAATCGATGGGGATTTCATCTCCTTTGCGCAATATCTTAGTTTTGACCTCGGCAAAATCTCCGTCTAAGCGTTCACGCGTATAAACCACCTTTTCATCGGTATAGCCTTCGATTTTGCCGAGGTAAGAATTTTCCAGCAGTTTCTCAAAAAGGTGGATGAACTCTTTCTGTTCGGCAGGGCTCCGCTCCCTCCAGTGCGCAGCCAGGCTCCGCTTGGCCATCTTCGTAAAATCGAACCGCGCGGAGATGATCTTCTCCAGAAGGGCCCGCCGCTCCTCCTTTCTGCCTGGCTGTCCGAGCGCCGGATCCTTGAGGATTCGGACCACCTCATCGATCGTCCCCTTCACCACCTCCATCGGTTCGGACGCCGCCGCCAAGGGAATCCGCCCGAAGAAGGAGAAAAAAACAACCGTCAGGCAGAAGATGCTCCATCCTTTTCCATCCCATTTGAAATTCATTCTAATCTCCTCCGGTCGCGAAGGCCAGGTTCGCCAGGGCCAGATGACGGTTGTATACCGATCTGAAATAATTCGCCTTCAACTTGGCATAGACCTCCAGGGCGTCGAAAATCTCCTCGGCAGGGCCGATTCCGAAATCGTAATTGGCAAGGGCCGAGATCATCCATCTTCGGGCGGACGGATAAGCCGCTTTTAAGGCGGGGATGCTCTTTTCCGCCTCCAATCGCTCCAGGTAGGCCTTTTTGACCTGAAGGGGGATGTAGGCCTCTGCGAATTCTCTTGTCCGGCGAAGTTTATTCAATTCCGCTTCGGCGGAGTGGACCTTCCCGCGAGTGATGCCGAAATCCCAATGCCATTTCAAGCCGACGGCAACGCCTCCGAACGTTTCATTGAAAGGATCCGAAATAAACGGATTTTTGATGTCGGTCCTCCCCGGAGCGTTTCCATAAGCAAAGAAGCCGGCCAGAAAGAAAACCGGATAATAATCGGCCCAGGCGACAACGGTCATCGCCTTCCGCGCCTTCAGGCCCTCTTCGAGCTGTTTGAATTCCGGCCTCCGAGAAAAAGCCTCTTCCACATAAGATTCAAGCGGATCGATCTCTTCAGCCTCATCGAGCAGGCGCCGGTCGGCAATATCAAACGCCTCCTCCTCTGAAAAACCAAGATAAACCCGAAGGGCGCTGAGGGCCAACCTCTCCCCTTTGAGGGCTTCCTGCCGCAGCCGCTCGACCTCCCCGGAGAAGGCCTCCAGTTTCAAGAGATCGGATTCATCGGCGGTCGGCGCCTCTTTTTGAAGGAGCTCCTTGACCTTTTCTTCCGCCTGCCCTAAAGCGTCTTTGACCTCCAGCACCACCCCCATCGATTCACGGGCCAGGAGCAATCCATAATAGGCCTCCTTGACCTTCAGAATGATTTCGTTTTGCTTTTGTTCTACCTTCGCTTCACTGACCTTCACCCCGCTGCCGGCCGCTTCCAGCCCCTTCGTGATTTTTCCGAAGGTGTAGATCGGCTGGATCAGGGTTATCTCGGCCCGCTCAAAGAGGCCGATCCCGTGGATCCGATCCGCTCGGTCAGGGGAGGAGAGATGGTCTCCCCGGGCGTCCGGGATCGGCCCGATCAGCAGCGTCGAATCCAACTGGGGAAGCCGGTATCCTTCGACCTCCTCCAATTTGCTTTTAGCGAGATCGACATCCGATTGGGCCTCTTTCACCTCCGGGCTCTTTGAGAGGGCGAGTTGAATCGCCTCTTTCAAACTGACGATGCGCGGCGGAGAGGTCGATTCTGCAAAGAGATCCGAAACGCCCAACATCAGGAGCACCAGCACCCAGCGCAAACGAAAATATTTGAAGAGGTCGTGCATGATTTCTACTCTACCTTTCCATGGATAAATTGGCTGATCAGCTCTTCCAGCGGCACAGCCGACTCTGTCGAGCGGATCACATCGTCCGGCTTGAGCAGCCTCTCCGATCCCCCCGGGCTGAGGGAGACAAACTTATCCCCAATGATCCCCGTGCTCTTGATGGAGGCGAAGACATCCTCTTGCAGCGCGACCGGATCATCGATCTTCAGGGCCACCCTCGCCCGCCCTTCATGAAGGAGAATCGGTCCCACCTTTCCGATCTCGACCCCCGCGATCTCGACAGGCGCTCCGGGCCGGATCCCTGAAGCGGAATCGAAATCGGCGTAGACGGTATAACCTCGTTTTCCAAAAAGCGCCACATCTCCCAGCTTGATCGAGAGATACCCCAGCGAAATCATTCCGAGCAGGACAAAAATCCCCACAGTCACCTCCAGCCTCTCGCCCTTCATCCTTCCCCCTCCAGGGCATCCTGCATCGGCCCTTCGATCTCACCATGAATAAACTGCCGAACAACCGGGTGGACGGAGGCGCGGATCTCTTCCGGCGTCCCCTGCGCGATAATGATTCCGTGGTGGAGCATGGCCACATGATGGGCAATCGCAAAGACCTCGGAAATGTTATGGCTGACCAGCACGCCGGTGCAATTCGAGCCGCCGTGGCATGCCTGAATCAGCCGGTCGATCACATGCTCCATCACCGGGTCGAGACCGGTGGTCGGCTCGTCAAAGAGCATGATCTCCGGATGGAGGATCATCGCCCGCGCAAGCCCCACCCGCTTTTTCATCCCCCCGGAGAGCTCCCCGGGGTATTTCTCCCCGACCCCTTCCAGCCCCACTTCCCGTAGCGTCTCCTCCACCTTGGCCCGGATCGCCTTCTCCGCGTGTTCTGTCTTCTCCCTCAAAGGGAAAGCGATGTTCTCAAAGACGGTCATCGAGTCGAAGAGGGCCGCCCCCTGAAAGAGAAAACCGAACCGTGTCTTGACACGGGAAAGCGCTCGCCTTGTCAGAGAGGTGATCTCCTCCCCGCCGACCCAGATCTCTCCGCTGTCGGGGCGGATGAGGCCGATCAGGTGTTTCAGCAGGATGCTTTTCCCCCCACCGCTGCGGCCGATGATCGCGGTGATCTTCCCTTTTGGAATCATCAAGTCCACCCCTCGCAGAATCTTCTGATCTCCGAGTGACTTCCGAAGATTCACGACACGGATCATCATTGCGCCCTCACTACAAAATCGACGTGAGAAAATAGTCCCAGATCAAGATCAGGACCGAGGAGAGGACGACCGACTCCGTCGTCGCCCGGCTGACCCCCTCCGCCCCCTGCTTTGCGAAATAGCCTTTGTAGCAGGCGACCCCGGTCAGGATGAGGCCGAAGCTGACCGATTTGATGATCCCGCCATAAATGTCGTCGAAGACGACACTCCCCTCCATCCCTGAAAAATAGCTTCCTGAGCCGACCCCCAGGAGCTGAACCCCTACCAGGTATCCGCCATAGATCCCGACCAGATCAAAGAGCGAGGTGAGCAGGGGGACGGCGATCAACCCGGCGATCATCTTGGGGGCGACCAGGTGACGGATCGGATCAATCGCCATGGCATCCAGCGCGTCGATCTGTTCGGTGATCCGCATAATCCCGATCTCGGCGGTCATCGCCGATCCCGCCCGGCCCGTCACCATCAGCGCGGAGAGGACCGGCCCCAGCTCCCGGATCAGGCTCAGGGCCACGGCGGAGCCGAGCAGCCCTTCTGCTTGAAACTTTCTCAACGTGTAGTAACCTTGAAGACCGAGCACCATGCCTGTAAAAGAAGCGGTGAGGAGGATGACGAAGAGGGACCCCACGCCGATAAAATGGACCTGGCGTATGATCCGGCCCCCCTTGTAAGGGGGCCTGATCCCGGCGAGGATCGCTTCTCCAAAGAAAAGCCCCATCCGACCCGTCTCCTGCAGCCAATCCAAGAAACCAGATCCCAGACCCCTCAAGCCGGCCTGCACAACCGCTCTTTTTGTCTTCGAATCTTCCTTCACTCTCCCGTTCCTCTCTTCTTTTCAAGGTCGAGACCAAACGGGGTTCAGGGCTGCCCGCCCCTCACCCCGTTTGACTTAAACAACGTCTCCATACAAATAGGCCGATGGTTAGACCGTGTACTTCATGGAGGCGCCGCAACAGAGTGGAATATTCGTTGTGGCGCACTGCTCCCCATGTGTGGGGCAGGTCAGTTTGGTTGCATCTTTCTTGCTGACAATGCCGGGCCCTTCATCGAGCTTGGGCACGGGCCTTTCACCGGCACATTTCGTACAGATCAGTTTCGCCATGTTCTCCTCCTTTTTAAAATACCCACGCGATGCCGACCGTGGCCTCGGCGGTGTTCAGTTGCTCCTCGCGAGAATCCACGAGCTGGTCGATAAAGCGATACCGCCCATCGAGCCGAAGCGAGACATGCTCCACGACCTCATATTTCAGGCCGACCCCCACGTTGACGGTGAACCCGTCGTCATCGCTGATCGTCTTCGGAACCCCGTTGATGGTCCCGGTGATATCACGATCGATATCCGCGAACGCCCAGCCGACCCCCGCCGTCCCGTAGAAGACCACCGGGTCGTGGGGGTTGACATGGTAGACCGCGTTCACGTCGATCAGGTGGAGATCGAGATCAATCTCCCCCGTGGGGGTAATCTCGGCGGTATTCGGACTGAATGTGTACCGCCCCTCCAAACCGAAGTGGCGGGTGAAGTTGTAGGTGTAATTGAGCCCGACCGCGAAATCGTCATCCAACTCCGGCTTCCTTCCGGAGATCGCCGTATCGGTCAGCTCCGCGTTCGCCCCGAAGAGAGCACCGGCATGGATTCCGATCTCCTGGCTTCCCTCACGGATCTCGGCCCGCGCCAATCCCGGGATTGAAAGGGTCAATAGCGCCGCGAATGTCAAAAGTATCCTTTTCATTTTTATTCCCTCCTTCTCTATGAGTCTCTGCGTCACAATCCGCCGTTCCTGTATTGCTCTACCGCTGCACCATTGCAGCCGCCGGGCGGGATTTCCTCGATCACTCTCTTATCAACCTAATCTGTACAGATTTCATTGAAGCTTCCCGCCGCCGGAACCTTGGCGAACCGACCCTCCAGATAGGCAATGATGGCGTCATCATCATCCGCAATGACGACATCCCCATCCACCAGGGTGGGAATTCCCCTCTGCCCTGAGATGTTAAAAAGATCCTCTCTCATCGGCTTTTCATCGGGGACATTCACCGTGATATAAGGGACCCCCAATTCCGCCAGTTTCATCCGGACCCTCCGACAGTAGGAACACCACTCCGCCTGGTAAAGCTTGATCAATCGTTCGGGCATTTCAGACCTCCTTTTTTGTTGAACATTGTTCACGTTATTGGCCTCCTAAAACCGATAGGCCACGTCCGCGGCCAGGGTAAAATCGGCCGCGGCCCCTTGGGGCTATTGAAATTCTCGATCACTGATCATGGTCTCTTCCCGGTACAGAGCATTTCGACTCCACCCATCGGTTCCTCTCAATCGATCTCATGCTTCGGACTGCATCCTGCATATTGGACGAGCGAGGATCCGAATGTCGCGCGATTCGTGAGAATCGTGAAGTCCAGAATCTCGCCGCAGAGGATGCAGCGCCAGCCCTCAAAACATTTCCTCCCCATATCCTCGTAAAGGTCACAAAACCGCTCGTCGATCATCAAGCCACGACACTTTGGACACTGCATGACACACCTCCTCCCTGCATCAAACCGTCAGAGATAATGATGGG
Source organism: Candidatus Manganitrophus noduliformans (assembly GCF_012184425.1). NCBI lineage: Bacteria > Pseudomonadati > Nitrospirota > Nitrospiria > Candidatus Troglogloeales > Candidatus Manganitrophaceae > Candidatus Manganitrophus > Candidatus Manganitrophus noduliformans. Next base: position 1,207,707 of record NZ_VTOW01000001.1, on the reverse strand, counting down.
GCCGCATGGGAACCCCTCTCATCGATTCCCGTGTATCTTCTTGCCTTGCCTTTGTTCAGAAACGCATGAGACTTCAACACCGCGAGGGTCTCGGCCTCTCCTTTTTGGATCAGTTCCCGGCGGCGCTGCACCTTGAAGAATCGGTGGTCGCCCACATCCGGCTCGATCAAGATCAACGGCGTTTCTGCTTCAGAGCAGCGGCGGCACTCTAACATCTCCCTGTTTTTTATCTCGTAGAATCGTTCCATGATGGAAAAGATGCCGTCCTCCTGGATCTCATCACCGCTCAGGGGATTGAGCGGACCCAGGCTGACCGCAATGATCAGATCGGGCTTCCTGATCTTGGCCAGTTGAAGCGGAAGGCTATCCACTACCCCGCCGTCGACATAAAATGCTTCCCCGATCTTTTGGGGCGGAAAGATCCCGGGGATCGCGCAGGAGGCGTAAATCGCGTCGTGGAGCGGGGGATTCCGATCATGATTCATCCCCCAGAAGGTCATCTCCCCATCGCCGATGTTCACCGCACCGAGAAAGAGCGGTTTTTGAAGACGGTTGAACCGATCCGCTGGAATGACCCTCTTGATGAACTGCCGGAGGCGCTCCCCTTTGCAAAGACCCTTGATCCGGCCGGGGTTGGTCAAAAGACCTGCGTAGTTAAAGTCAAAGAGGTCGCTCTGCCGAAGGAAGAGGCCGATCTTCTCAATTTCACCGGCTTTCATCCCGCTTGCCGCCATCGCCGCAACGATGGCGCCCACACTCGTCCCTGCATATTCGGAGATCGAGATCCCTAATCGCTCGAGGGCTTTCAGAACGCCAATATGAGCAAGCCCCCTGACGCCGCCCCCTCCCAAGATCAACAGGACCTTTCCTATGTTCATCGCTCCCCTCTTCTTAAAAGTTCGGATAGAAATAAAGAACAGCCGGTGAGCCGGACCCGATCTCCCTGCACCGCTTTCAGCATTTCGACTCCCCTCTTATCAACAAAGCCGACGGCAGAAAGATCGAGGATCAATTTGCTTCGCTTACCCAGACACACCTTACATTCTCTTTCGAGCATGTCGATCCATTCCCCCACGATCCGGCCTTCCAGCTTTAATGTCACGGTCTTGTCATTCTCCGCGACGCGTGTAACTTTCAACATCTCCTCTCCCCCTACCTGGCTGCATCCCGCATTGGATTCCGCGGCATTCGTCTATGTCTATTACGATAGAGCAAGGTTTGAGCCAAATAAAAAAGCCATTTAAGAAAAACCTTAAATGGCTTTTATTTCAGGGACTTTAGAAAGTTTTTTTTACTTCTTATAGAACCGAGCTTCTCTCCTCCCCCACGGTATCCCGTGGCTTCTACGAAATGCCGTGGGGGTTCCGCTTGATTCCCAATTTCTGGAGTCGGCTGCGGAGGGTATTAGGATGGAGGCCGAGAATTCCGGCAGCCCCTTTCGGTCCTTCGATCACCCACCGGGTCGCCTCCAGTGTCTTGAGAATATGCTCCCGCTCGACCTCCTCGAGGGGAAGGAGGCCCTTTTCATTCCGATGAGGTAAATCGGAGGGGGGCAAGAGCGCGTCTTCTATCTCTAAGGTAGGTCCTTTCGATAAAATCACGGCCCGCTCAATCACATTCTCAAGCTCGCGGATATTTCCGGGCCAAGGATATGAGATCAGCCGATTCATCGTCTCTTGACGGATTTTCTCAATCCGCTTGCCCATCTTCATCGCGTATTTGTGGATAAAGTACTCGGTCAGCAATGGAATATCTTCTTTTCTCCCCCGCAGCGGAGGGAGGGCGATCGGAAAAACATTGAGGCGATAGTAGAGGTCCGCTCTGAAGGTTTTTTCTGAAACCGCCTTTTCCAGGTCCCGGTTCGTGGCGGCGATCAAGCGGACATCGACTTTGAGGGTCTGCGTTCCGCCCACCCTTTCCAATTCATGTTCTTGTAACACTCTTAGAAGCTTCGCCTGGACCTCCGGCGGGAGATCCCCGATTTCATCCAGAAAAAGGGTCCCCCCATCGGCCAGCTCAAATCGGCCTATCTTTCGAGAGAGGGCTCCGGTGAAGGAGCCTTTCTCATGGCCGAATAGCTCGCTCTCGATCAGCCCCGTTGCGAGCGCCGCGCAATTCACCTTGATGAGCGGCCTGTTCTTTCGCTTGCTCAGATCGTGAATGGCCCGTGCGATCAGCTCCTTTCCGGTCCCTGTCTCCCCAAAGATCAAAACCGAGGAATCGGTGCCGGCCACCTTCTCCACCCCTCTTAAAACTTTCTTGAGGGCCTGGCTCTTTCCAACGATCTCCTCGAAGTTATATTCGGTCTTGATCTCGTCCTGAAGATAGACATTCTCCTGATCGAGCCGATCTTTTAATTGCCTGATCTCTTCATAGGCTCTGGCGTTGTCCATCGCAATGGCGATCTGATCCGCAATGAGGGATAAGAGTTCGATTACCTCCTCCGAGTATCCGGCCGGGCTCTTGCCGGCCAGATTCAAGGTCCCGATCACCTCTCCCCGAGTGATTAGCGGGAGATTCAAAATCGACCGGAGCCCTTCCCTATAAAAAAAATCATCTTCAAAAAAGAGGCGTTCCTTGGCAAGGTCCGATCGGAGATGGTACCGCCGCTGATCCAAGACCCATCCGATCGCGCTCCCTGAATGGGGGATCTCCGTTTCCCATGTGAGATGCAAAGGAGAAACAGTGGTCTCCAGGACATAGATCCGAAAACAATCCCGGGCCGGATCATACAAGGTAATTCCGGCCCGGTCAAAAGGGAAGACTTTTTTAATCTGCTCGGCGATGACTTTGAATAAGCGGTCTTTATGCAGATTGGAGACGATTGCGTTATTGATTTCCAGAAGGGTCCGGTAGCGATCCTCGCATCCTTCTAACCGTTCTTTGAGATTCATCTGATCCACCAGGGCCCTCAATCAACACGCCCGATTTACCGGACATATCGGAGAATCGTTCCCCCATGCCCCACGGCCCAACCGTGGGCGGCATCGGAAAAGGTGACATTCCAAAGATCTTCAACGGTTCCGCTCGCTTCTTGTCGCCATCGGCGCCCCCCATCGGTCGTAAGGAGTATCAATCCTCCCTCTCCCACCGCCCAGCCGACCGCCTGATCTACAAAGGCAAGGCCCCAGAGGTCCTTTGTCGTCCCGGAAATTCGTGGAGTCCAGTTTTTCCCGCCATCCACCGTCGTCAACACCGTTCCTCCCGCGCCGGCCGCCCATCCATGCTCCGCATCGACAAAATGAATCTTGGCCAGCGGGTGAATGATCCTGATCTGGCCGATCCAGCGTTTCCCTCCATCGACCGTGCGGATGATGTCTCCTCGCATACTGGTTGCCCAACCGACCTGCGGACCCAGGAAGAAGACACTGGTCCAGTTGAAGGTCGATGCGGTCGACTGTGTCTCCCACTGAGATCCCCCTGTGCTTGTCTTCTGTACATCTTGAAAGGTCCCGACGACCCACCCATGCTCCGGATCGATAAAATCAAGATCCAAAATGGTTTGATCGCCCTCTTGCGGCTGCTTCGACCAGGAACGGCCCCCATCCTCGGTGCGAAGAAGAGCCTTTCGGGCCCCGCCGGCCCATCCCGTTCGTTCGTCGATAAAATCGACCGAAAAGAGATCATCCCGCGTCGGGCTCTCCTGCCGTATCCAGGTCTTTCCTCCATCCTCGGTATGCAGGATCGTTCCCTTTTCCCCCGCCACCCACCCTTTCTGATTGTTGACGAAAGCCACGCCGCTGAGATTGGCCGTTGTCCCGCTCGACTGAAGGATCCATCCGCTCTCTTTGGAATTGGAATCGGTTCGAACAGAGCAGGAAAATAAAGCCAAGGCCTGGAGCAGAAAAGATATGACGAGTGGGATCTCCCATCGCTTCATCGTACCCTCGCCTTTATTTTGGACCCAGGATATAGGCCACAATCGCCTCGATTTCCTGATCGGTCAGGTGAAAGTTCGGCATGAAGGTGTAAGGGTCCCAGGCCTCGGGGTCCTTGAGAAACTTCTTGTCCCATTCGGGACGGAGTTTCTCGCCGATCCGAGTTAAATTGGGGTAAATGTCTCTCCCGCCGGTTTTGATTGTATGACAGGCCCGGCAGTCATAGGCTTTGACCAACAGTTCGCCGGCCTTGGCAAGATCTTTTTCCTTGAGGATCTTTTCTCTGTCAACCGGCGTCTTGAGCGTATCGAGATAGGCGATGATATCATGGATCTCTTGATCCGAGTTCCAGGTAAACGCGGGCATTCCGGTGGCCGGACGGGTGAGAGAGGGATCTTCGAGCCACTGGAACAACCATTCTTTGGACCGCCGCAACCGGACATTGGTCAGGTCAGGGCCGACATCCCCCCCTTCCTTCCCGATGCCGTGACATTGATAACAGTCGAGCTCTCTCATGAGCTTCTCACCGGCAATCGGATCTCCGACAGACTCTCCTTCATCCGCGCTTGCTTCGGCCGGCTCCAGAAAAAGGGCGACTCCGCCCGCGAAAACGATTAGAGATAATACCCACATAAAGCCGAATACTCGTTTATCTGCTCGTTTGAAGAACCCCGCCCTAGCGGGGCGGGGATTGCGCTCGCAATGCGTGTTCATGTTCGCCTCCTGCTGGGGAGGAATGGGGTCCCCATTCCTCCCCATTCTGAAATGATTACATGGCGCCCGGCACCGGACGAGGAACAATCTTCTCTTTCCCAGGCTCCAGACTTTTCCCCTTGCTAAAGTCAGTAATGTATGCGACAAGATCGACCGATTGCTGGCTGTTCTTGTCGATCGGAGCCCCCTTCAGAAAGGTCATAATGCACATGTTGTTCATGCCGGCCAGGTCGACCAGCGCCTTCATCGGGCCCATCGGTTTGGGAAAATGGGCGGCGGCCCCTCGGAGGGTGGGGATATTCACCTTCATCTTCATCCCTTTCCACTCCATCTCGGCCGCTCCCCCGACGGTCCCCCCATTTTCGTGGCAGGTTGAGCAACTTTTGCGGCTCTTATTGTCGCCGAGCTTCTCGTCGTTAAACAACTTCTCGCCCCGCTTGATGCCGGCCTCAAGCGTGTCGGGCTCCATCGACATCATCATCTTTTGCATGGCCATGACCTTGTCCGGCGGCAGGAGATAGGAGCCTCCTGAAGCCATCATCTCTCCTCCGCTCATCTTTGAGCCCATACTTTCTTGTCCCCCCATCGCATCCATATTCCCCATCGACGAACACGCATTGATGATCAACAGGGAAATCCCGCCCAGCATCGTAAAAAATAATGTCCGCTTCATAACCCTCCCCTCCATTTTAGTGAGGCCCCCTGCCACCTTCGGTTTCCTGCAAAGGGTTCCCGGTTTTTTGTCCCTATCTCCACGGCTCCAAACAAACTCCCTGGTCTTTCGGTCCGGCGCCTTTTTTCAGATTGCTTCTCTTTTCCCTCGAACCTCCTCGATCCGCTCACGCTCAATAGTCGGATCGAGGATGATCCCCCTGCGTCCGATGCGGGCCTGGTCTCCATGCACAGACCGCCATACGAGCGATACAAGTCGGATCATTGAAAAACTACTCTCTTTGATAAAGAATAAATGTAGTCGGGACTACCAATTGAAGATTCCACGCCGCCATGTGAAACATCGACATACCGCCCCTCTATGATGGATTTCCCCAAGAGCGGCCGGGTCGGGCTTTCCCTCCCCGAAAGATTGGCTTTCTTCGTCTCGTCCTATCATCATGGCAAATCCCATCGTCCCATGGACACGGCTATCCCTGGAAATCCACGGCGTCCGGACAATATAGATTTTGAAACTGTCAGGCTCAAATAGAAGGGCGGTCCCGGCCCCATCAGCGATGGGGCCGGAATTATTTTCTGAAAGGTAAAAACAGATGAATACTTAGACGCGCGTGTTCACGCTTTGTATTGCATCGGCGCGCCACAGCAGGCCGGAATATCGGTCGGCATGCATCCTTCCCCGTGAGCCGGACAGACAAGCTTTCCGGGATCCTTGGCGCTCGGAACGCCCGGGCCATCATGGACGTGTGGAACCGCTCTCTTCCCGCCGCATTTGGAACAAACTAATTCCGCCATTTAATCACCCCCTCTCCATTTGAATTTGATGACACTTTTTTTAAAATAAGACGCGAGCCGGTTTGGTTTCTCTCGAGATGTTCATGGTCTCCCTCCCCGCGACGGGGAGTGCCGATAGATCTCCGTTTTTGGATGAAAGGCCGCCCAGGCAAACCAATAGGAAACCACCGCCGGAAGTTCCCGTCCCTCTTGGTCCCGAATCCGTGCGGTCCGGGAGGGGCGATCATACGAGAGGATCACCCGCTTCGATCCGAGGACGTCTGTAAAAGATTTCGGACCCCGCTCCAGTTCCGAGAAGGGGTAAGCGCGGGCGATCCCGTCGAGATCGATCCCAAGGACCCACGCTTTTGGCTGAAGGCGATCATCCCCCTTTCCAACCGGGAACATCAGGCGATCCGACCGGGCATACGATTCATACGGATCGCGCGTGTAGTCCCGCGTGAAGCCGGTATCGGTCGAGAGGACCTGCGTCTTCGGATGATCGGCCCGCCAGGCTCGCCAGGTGGTATGGACCAAAGGGAGCAGCCTCAGACGGGTCCCGGTAAGCGGGCCGGTCACTCCCTCTTGTTGTATCTGCGACCAGAGGCTTTCGGTCTGATGATCGTACATCAGCACATCGCTCTTGTAGAGAAGGCCGGAGACGCCGAAGGTGTAACGCTTTCCCTCGATCACCGGATCGAACGCCATCCCAGTCCCGCAGAGAGGACAGTAACTGATCAGGATCGGTCGGCCGCCGATCTCATCGTTGACGATCTCGTGCCAGTTGAGGATCTTAATCGGGTAGGCTTTCGCCTCGCCGTTTGATTCGAGGGCGAGAACCCGATCATCCCACTTTAAAAATTCAGCCTGATCCGCAGGAACAAACTTCGGCCTTAGGATCGCAGGGATGCCATCCTTCTCCGGTCCCCCGGATAAAATTTCATCCAAAGGGATGCTGTGTTTCGAAAAATCGAACCCCATCAGGGAAATCGCGGCAATGACCAACAATATTCCTCTTGATCTGTTCTTCATCGCAGCTCCTAACCATATTCCTCGGCCCATGTTACCCGATCGGAATTCGGCTCTTATTCTTGGCGAGCCACTGCTCGAAGCTCTGCAGCTCCGGGTTGAGCAACCGGGCGACCCTCGGATCTCGGATCGCGCAGAAGTCGTCATTGAAATCGCGCTTGAACTGGAACATGTTCCCGAGATCGTCGGCCCCTGGGAAGCCGAAGCTGCGGTAGGCCTCGGGCGACACCTCGTTGTAGCGGACCTCCTGACCGAGCGCCCGGGTAAACGCGGCGGCCATCTGCGCCCCGGTCAACTGGTCCCCGGAAATCCCGACCCTCTTCCCGATGAACTCCGAGCCTCGCTTGAAGATCTCGAGCGCGCACTTGCCGATGTCCTCGGCGGCGATGCCGGGAAGTCTCTTGCCGCCCATCGGGAGTGTGATCGCCAGCTTTCCGTCCGGTCCCTTCTTCGGACCCATCCCGAAAGAGATGAAGTTGTCCCAGTAGAACGAGGTCAAAAGAAACGTCGTCGGTACGCCGAGGTCGGTGAAGGCCTGATCGGCCTCTCCTTTGCCGTCGAAGTGCGGCACCTTGTACTTTCCCATCAGCGTCGGAATCCGGTTGTCGGAAAGCGGCACCCAATTGCGGGTGTCTTCGAG